>CAIQBN010000385.1 GCA_903870065.1 uncultured beta proteobacterium
CGCAAGTGGCACCGAACTGGCAGGCGCTGCAGCCAACGCAAAACCCGAACCCAACAAACAAGTGGCAACCAAAAACAACTTGATCCAAGTGAAAAGCAAGTTGGTAATCGAACAAAAAAATGGCGGCGATGCAGGCATGGCTTCAAACTCAAAAAAGCAAAACCACCGGGCGCTACAGGGGACTGCTGGGCGCTAGGCGGCTAAAAGAAATTGGGACGTCGCATACTGGAATGGACGGCGTGCATGACCTAGGGAAAATGCGCCGCTGCCAACGCCCTTAACTCGGCCTCTGCCATTTGGATCTTGGTGGCCAGTGCGTACAGGTCGTATTGGGGGTGGGTGCGGCGGCGGCTGGCCACTGACGCAAAGCCGCATGCGCGCAGGGTGCCCACCAAAACCTTCTCGGTAAAGCCGCAGCGGTGCGACATATACAGGTTGCCACGGGCCATGGGAGGGCGGTGGCCATACAGGATATCCAATGGCGTGATCGGGCCCGCCGGGGAGGTGTAGGCCGGCTCCAGCAACTTATCCTCAGCCACCAGGGCACACACCGACTGCAGGTCCGGGCAGGTGACCACCAAAAAGCCATTTGGCTTGAGCACCCGTAAAAACTCTTTTAATGCCACCTCTACTTCATGCGGATACAAGTGCTCGATGTTGTGGCTGGAAAATATGGCATCCACCGACTCGCTGGCCACGGCCGCCATATTGGTCATGGTGCCAATGATGTCGGGGTTGACAGATTGGTCAATATCAAAACGCAGCTCAGCCCATTCGGGTGTATTGAAGCCGCGGGTAGTTTTGTCTTTGTGCTTGGGGCCGCAGCCTACATGCAGAAACGTGTGTTGGGGGTTCATGGTGTGGTGTTCAGTGCGGTGCCGGGTATTATCCACCGCGCCTGCATCCGGTTCGCGCTGCGCGAGGATGCCAAAATGCGCCCATGCAAGCCCAACCCACTGACGACCCCGGCATTGAAGCGCTGCGTGGAATCGCTGCGCTCATGGTTGTTGGAGCGCATTACCTTCCACTGCTGACCGGTACCCCCGGCTCCTGGGCGTTTACCAGCACCGGGGTTGACCTGTTTTTTGTGTTGAGCGGATTTGTGTTTGGCCCCTACCTGTTTGAAAAACGCCTGCAAGTCTTGCCCCACGTTGTGCGCCGATTCTTTCGCATGTATCCGCTCTACATCGTTGCGTTATGTCTGTATGCCGTCTTAAAGGAGCCGGCCAGCGGAGCGTGGGAACACTTTGGCGTGCATGTGCTGATGGCGCACACCTTGCAATCAAAGGAGATTGCGTTTTTTTACAACGCCGCATTTTGGAGTTTGCCGCCAGAGGTTGAGTTTTATGCACTCCTTCCGTTGCTCGGTCTGGTGAGTCGGCGCTTGGGTTTTGCGCCACTTCTACTGTTTGCCATGGCAAGTCATATGCTGCTGGCGTTCTGGCCTGCGCCTGCCGCAGGTGAAGCCACGCTGCGTTCACTGGCTTCCGTGCACGCGCCTGGCCTGTTGATCGAGTTTTTATTGGGCACGCTGGGCTTTGCCATCGCCCAACGCATCCGCACTGCAAAAACGGGCCGTGCGGGATGGCTATTGTTCCTATTGGGCTTGGCCGCATTGGTGGCGGCGTGGCTGGTGTTTGCGCACTATCTCGCGCATCCACCATCGTCCACCCAGGGCATTCCAAACTGGGTCAGTGGCAATATGGGACTGATGGCCGCCGTTGGCTACATGCTGGTCACCGCGGCAATTGCGAACAGGGGCCACTACGCGCCACAGGCGTTGACCATATTTTTTGTGTGGGCTGGGCGATTGAGCTATGGCATTTACCTACTGCACAGTGCTGCGCTGACCCTGGTGGAACGATACGCGCCTGCAATAACCGGCCTTGCCGCCGCCGCATCGGCCCTGCTCCTCACTGTGGCCACCGCCTGGCTGGCGCACAAACTCATTGAGGGGCCGTGCCGCGAATACGGCCGCAGCTTGAGCAAACGCATTGCAAACAAACGCATTGCAAACCAGTAACGTGGTGTGTTTTATCGCCCTGTCGATGGCCAGGCAGCGCTGGAAGTCAGGCGCCAAATTGCAACTTATTTGATAGCGTCAACCTCAGCATTCTAGAGGGCTAGAGGCACTTTTAGCACTCAAAACTTCAACAACTCGGGTCTGGCAATTCGATTCCAAGGCTTCATCGACAGCAAAGTGTGCCAGTTGAACCAGCAGCAGGGTAATCCGCGCCATCGGCCTGTGCGATGTAGAAGAGTACGCAAGGAGTCGATGTTGGTGCGGACCCAGGCTCTGTGGGGTAGTCCCGTTTGGTAGCAGCGTTTTTATTCACTGCAATGGGCCGAGGAAGCGTTGTGATAGTGGTCATACGCTCAGTTGCATCGCAGCTTACCGGCGCAAGTTATATCGGCCGTCTGGGCTGCGTTTGATTTCGTGGTACATCGTATCCGGTGCCAAGTCGAGTCCGTTCGGCCAAGTCAGCACCCCATTACTGACTGTTGCACCGCAAATAGCTCGATCATTGAGCAGCTCCTTGAAAACGCCCGTGCAAAACGACGTGTCGATATGCAAGACTCCGGTCAAACCGTCAGCAAACTGAACAGCCAGCTCGCGGGGGGCTACGGGTTGGACTTTAATGACATCCCAGTACATGCTCGTACCTCCTGGCTATTTCAAAGGGTCAATTGGACGCGGGTGCTGGTTTGCTTGGCACAAATCCCAGTCTGCCAATAACTCTGCTTGGTGCAATTCCGCCCAGTCCAGTACCAACTGCTTAGCTCGACGAGGCAATTCACCCTCTCCAAGGCTTAAATCTCGAATATTGATGGTGGCCTTGTATTCGCCGTAGATTGCGTGGAAGTGCGGCGGCGCATGTTCATCCCAGTACATTTGAATGAGAATGCCGTAAAACATACTGATGGTCGGCACAGGGAGCACTCCACATGTTCAAAACTTCAGTTTACCCCGACCACGCAAAATGCGCCCCCGCCAAAGCCCGCAATTCCGCCTCCGCCATTTGCCCTTTGGTTGCAATCGCATACAG
>CAIQBN010000386.1 GCA_903870065.1 uncultured beta proteobacterium
CAGCAGTTGGGAGAGTTCAGCCTTCACATGGTCGGGCGTGCCGCCAATAAAAGTGTCAATGCGGTCAAGCAGATCAGTTATTGCGAGCTGGTTTCGCACGGCATCACTGGGCAGAGTTCCGGCCAGTATCGCCTGCGCGGCGCGCGTAAAAATCAGCCGGGATGATTCTGTGAGTTTGCCTTGCTGCAGCCCGGGTTGCATCAGTGCAACTGCCCCTCCCGCCACTGCGAGCACCACTGCTGACGCAAAGCCTAATTTAAGAAAAGTCCGTCTCTGCAGATGGGGAGGTCCGTACATAGTGGTGTGGGGTCCGTGCTATTTGGTGAGGAAGTCGAGGTACTTGGTGGCGAACTTGCCATAGGGCGGCCACAACAACTTGATGGCGCTGAAGGGAGCTTGGTAGAAGACCGGGCGCATCTTTGAAAAGGTGACAAAACCTTCATAGCCATGGGAGTGGCCCATGCCGCTGTCGCCTACACCGCCAAATGGCATGTCATGCTGACCGGTGTGCAGGACAATATCGTTGACAGTGGCGCCGCCAGACATGACACGGTGCAGCAAAGTCTGGATCAGCCCTTTGTCGTTGCTGAAAGGGTAGAAGGCCAGGGGGCGTGGGCCGCTATTGATAGTTTGTATGACGTCCTCCAGATTGGTGTATGCAACGACCGGAAGGACCGGGCCAAAAATTTCTCGGGTCCGCAGTTCGCAGTCGGCCGGCGCATTGAGAACAATGTGTGGCGCGATTTTGTGGCTGGCCGCGTCCCATTTCTTACCTTTGGTGAGTTGCACCAGGGTCGCGCCTCGCTCCTGTGCTTCTTCCATTGCCCGAGTGAGGCGTTTGAACGCGCGTTCATCAATTACGGCGGTGAGGTCGGGTGTTTCCAGTTTTGGGTAACGTCCTGACACGATTTCCTTGGCAGCCTCGACAAAAGCTGCGACTTTGCTTTCGGGCACAAATACATGGTCGGCCGTGGTGCAAATTTGGCCGGCGTTGAAATATTTGAAGAAAGTGATTCGCTCAACTGCTTTGCGCAACGGAAAGTCGTCACACACAACGGCTGGAGCCTTGCCACCCAGTTCCAATGTCACCGGAACCAAATTGGCTGCCGCCGCAGCCATGACGGATTTTCCGGTCGGACCCGAGCCAGTGAAGATGATGTGGTCGAACTTGAGTTTGGAAAACTCAATGCCTACACCGCCAGTTTCATCAAAGAATGCCAATTTTTCCCTCGGAAAATAAGCAGGAATTTTCTCGATCAACAACTTGGCAAGGTGGCGAGAGTTTTCCGACATCTTGACCATGGAACGATTGCCGGCTGCAAAGGTGCAAATAAGTCCGTTGAAGCTGGTCCAAACCGGAAAATTCCAGGGAATGATGGCCCCAACCACCCCCAGTGGCTGCGGAATCAGACGGTTGATGGCACCGAAAAAGTTTCTCCAGTCCACCCCGCGGTGTTGCGGTTTCATCCAGCTTTTGAGATGTTTGAGCGTATGTTCCACCCCGTCAACAATGCTGTAAACCTCAGCGAACAAAGTTTCATGGCGCGAACGATTTCCATAGTCTGCGCTGATGGCTTGCACGATCGCTTCACGATGGTCCTGCACAAAGGCCTTCAGTTTCAAAAGGTCCTTCTTTCGTTCAGAAAAACTGGGGTAGGGATGTGCAAAATATGCAGCGCGTTGCTGCGCCAGCGTTTCTTCCAGCGTTTGACGAACGGTGTCGACGGGTTTGGCGCTGTGCAGGGGAATGGCAGACATGGTGTTGGATCTTTACTGGTTTGATTTGGGGAGAAACAATAATCGCTTCAGGTCTTGTCAGGTCTTGTAGGCGGGGTCCAGCCGGTCCGCTTTACGAATGAGAGACGGCCACACAAACGCGCCGCCCATGCCACCGGTTTGAACCCGCATCGCCTCAGCCACCCCGCGAACAATGTGCGGGTTTACATGGTTGAGTGCACCACCGGCCTGGGCATCGATTTGAATTTTGCAACTGGCTTCAAATGTATACATTGACAGGAATGCATCTGCAATGGTTTTACCGATCGTCAGCAAACCGTGGTTGCGCAACATCAAGAAGTTGGCATTGCCAAGATCGGCTTGGAGACGGGGTTTTTCGTCGTCACGGAATGCGACACCCTCGTAGTCATGGTACGCCAATGACGCGAGGACAAAGGTTGATTGCTGGCTGATCGGCAACACGCCACATTGCTGGGCACTGACCGCCACTCCCGCTCGCGTGTGGGTATGCAACACACAACCCGCGTCCTCGCGCACTTCGTGGACCGCGCTATGGATCACAAAACCGGCGGGGTTGACTGGAAATGGTGACTCAATCAGCTTGTTGCATTGCTGGTCGACCTTGATCAAACTGCTGGCAGTGATTTCGTCAAACATCAATCCATAAGGGTTGATCAAAAAATGGTGATTCGGTCCGGGCAGGCGGGCGCTGATATGGGTGAAGACAAGGTCACTCCAGCCGTAGCTGGCGACCAGTCGGTAGCAGGCCGCCAAATCGACACGCAACTGCCATTCCTCAGGGCTGACCAGGTGTTGCAGTGATGGAATTTTCATAAGGAGTTACTTTTACGACGGTTTAGCACGTTAACCGCGAGCTTGACGCAAGACTGTAAAAAAATTGACAATCTAGGGTATTCACTGGGGGAAAATGGATGGCCTACTCAAATGAAAAATTGTTGGAAGTGATGTCACAAAACCCCTGGTTCGGCAACTTGCCACTGGCTGAGCGCAAGGCCATGCTGGCTGTGGCCGAAGTGATGCCGCTGCGGGCTGGCGAGATGGTCTACCGCAAGGGAGACCCGGTGGGCGCATTTTTTGGCGTGGTTCAGGGTGTGCTGAAAATTTCAACTTTGGGAGAGGATGGCCGCGAAGGTATTTTGTCGATGATGGAGGCTGGAAACTGGTTTGGTGAGACTTCCTTGCTCGATGGTCTTCCAAGACCCCACGATGTCACCGCAGCCCAGTTTGGCGAACTACTGGTCATCAAGTCACCGGCATTCAACAAATTGATGCAGCGCAGTGCCTTTGCCCGGGCTATTGGTGCACTGTTGTGCACCAGGGTTCGTGTTTTGTACAGTCTGGTTGAGGATGCGATGTTGCGCTCAACGCACACCCGCATCGCCAGGCGCTTGATCACATTGGCGCGGGGCGATGCCACGATGTCCCGTGATGCACGCGCCATCGTGCCGGTTTCACAGGAGTCGCTGGCAATGATGCTGGGTATGACCCGGCAAACATTGTCGAAGGAATTGAAAGTGTTGGAGCGCGCCGGTGTACTCGCGCTGGGCTATGGGCGCATTGAAATTGTTTCGCTCGTGGAATTGGAAACGCGCGCGGCGTTGACGTAAAACCCAGACACTTCTGTCGCGTTCATTATTTAAAGCGGCGCTGAGGTACCGCTTATTAGCTCAAGCGCTGTGCTGCCCAGATCACCTGATCAACAACGCTTTGCACAGCCTGACGGTTGCGATCCGATTGAAGTTGACCCTCAGCGGCAAATGCCTCACCCGCATGCGCCAGCGCAAATTGGCGCGGGCAGACCCAGCAGTGCAGGTTCTGCATCAGCGGGTTCAGGTGGCTGAGTGATCGCAGTCCACCCAAAGCGCCGTTCGATGCGCTGAGGAGTCCAACCACTTTGCCCTCGAATGGCTTGCTGCTGTCGCCCCAGACCGGGTGGCCTTTTATGGGGCTGGAGGCCCAGTCGATGGTGTTTTTCAGCAGGCCGGTGTAGCTGCCGTTGTATTCCGGCGAGCAGATGATCCAGGCCGGGTGGGCGTCCATGGTCTCTTTCAGGCGGATCACGTCGGGCGGTGTGCCCCGGGCTTCGAGGTCGGCGTTGTAAAGCGGAATGTCCAGCGTGGACAGTTCGAGGTGCGTAACGTCGGCGCCAGACGTGCGCGCCATGGCGGCAACGGCGTGGGCGAGTTGGCGATTGAAGGAATGTTGGCGGGTGCTGCCTGCGAAGATTAGGAGTTTGGTCATTTCCGGATTGTCGTCAAACTGGGGAGTTTGTTGTTTGTTGGTTTTTGGAAAACCCTGCGTTGTGGGCGGCTTCATCGCTCTGCCTTTGTAGCACGCGCCCGCAGCTGGGTTGGGGTATGGGTTTTGCTCCGTGTCCCCCGGCCGTCGGCCTCCTCCTTTACCTGCGCAAAACGCATACCCCAACCCAGCGGCTCGGAACTGTGCATTTTGAGCCGGGAATGTTGCGTGCAAAAACCGTAGCGGGATCAGGCGGACTGGGTGCTCTGCGAAGCGAGGTAAACGAGGAGCCCGTAGGGCGGGGGACACGAACGCAGTGGAGTGCCCAGCCCGCCTGATCTACCAACCGAGCGCCAGCAGACCCTGCCATGTGCCAAAAAATCAGGCAGCCGGTAAAATCGAGGACTACCCCACACCGGGTGCACGCCGAGTTTCTTGTGCGCCCCCAAATGAACACCATGCTCTACCCACAAGATTTCGACGTCATCGTTGTCGGCGGCGGCCATGCCGGCACCGAGGCTGCGCTGGCGGCGGCCCGCATGGGCTGCCGGACATTGCTGCTGACCCACAACATCGAGACCCTGGGGCAGATGAGTTGCAATCCGTCGATCGGCGGCATCGGCAAGGGGCATCTGGTCAGAGAAGTGGACGCCCTGGGTGGGGCCATGGCGCTGGCGACCGATGAGGCTGGCATCCAGTTCCGCACGCTGAACTCCAGCAAGGGCCCGGCCGTGCGCGCCACCCGTGCCCAGGCGGACCGTGTTTTGTACAAGGCAGCCATCCGCCGGATGCTGGAGAACCAGCCCAACCTGTGGCTGTTCCAACAGGCGGTAGATGACCTGATGGTGGAAGGCGACCGAGTGGTGGGCGCCGTGACCCAGGTCGGTGTTCGCTTCCGATCGAAGACCGTGGTGCTGACGGCTGGCACTTTTCTGGACGGCAAGATTCATGTGGGTCTGAACAATTACGCTGCGGGCCGGGCAGGTGACCCGCCGGCGATCTCCCTGAGCGCACGGCTCAAGGAGTTGAAGCTGCCGCAAGGCCGCCTGAAAACCGGCACGCCGCCGCGTCTGGATGGCCGCACCATCGACTTCAGCAAGTGCCAGGAGCAGCCCGGTGATGGCATGCCCGGCGGTATGAGTGCGACGATGCCAGTGTTCAGTTTCATGGGTCGGTTGGACATGCACCCGCAGCAGATGGCGTGCTGGATCACCCATACCAACGAGCGCACGCATGACATCATCCGCAGCGGGTTTGATCGCAGCCCGATGTTCACCGGCAAGATCGAAGGGGTGGGTCCAAGGTATTGTCCGAGTGTGGAAGACAAAATTAACCGATTTGCCGACAAGGATAGTCACCAGATTTTTTTGGAGCCCGAAGGCCTGACCACCCATGAGTACTACCCAAACGGCATCAGCACCAGCCTGCCGTTTGACACTCAGTACGAATTGGTGCGCAGCATGGCAGGGCTTGAGAATGCGCATATTCTGCGTCCGGGTTATGCAATTGAATATGACTATTTCGACCCTCGCAGCCTCAAGAGCAGTTTCGAGACGCGCCAAATTGCAGGTTTGTTTTTCGCCGGGCAGATCAATGGCACGACTGGCTACGAGGAGGCGGCCGCGCAAGGCCTGTTTGCCGGTGTCAATGCGGCGCTGCAGTGCCGCGAGCAGGACGCCTGGGTGCCGGCGCGCGACGAGGCATACCTGGGTGTGCTGGTCGATGACCTGATTACCAAGGGCGTGACCGAACCCTACCGCATGTTCACCAGCCGGGCCGAGTTCCGCCTGCAGTTGCGGGAGGACAATGCCGACGCCCGCCTGACCGAGACCGGTCGCAAGCTGGGTCTGTTGGACGATGCCCGCTGGGATGCCTTCTGCCGCAAGCGGGATGCTGTTTCACGCGAAACAGAACGGCTGCGCGCCATCTGGGTCAGTCCAAAGAACCTGCCAGCCAGCGAGTCCGAGCGGGTTCTGGGCAAAGCCATCGAACACGAATACAACCTGGCAGACCTGCTGCGTCGGCCCAATGTGGGCTATGCGGCGTTGATGTCGCTGGACAACGGGCGTTATGCCAATCGGGATTTGCCGGTGGTGCAGGATAGTGTTTCACGTGAAACATCGGTGGCAGAGGGTTCTGCAGCAGCCTTGGCCCAGGATGTGTTTGTGGCGGCCGTGATCGAGCAGGTGGAGATTGCCGCCAAGTACTCTGGCTACATTGACCGCCAGAAGGACGAGGTCGAACGCGCAGCCCACTATGAGAACCTGCGCTTGCCGGCAGAACTGGATTACCTGCAGGTTACCGCCCTGAGCATTGAAGCGCGTCAACGTCTGAACAAACAGCGCCCCGAGACCTTGGGTCAGGCTTCGCGTATGTCTGGTATTACGCCGGCCACGATTTCCCTGTTGCTGATCCATTTGAAGAAGGGCAATTTCCGCGGCTTTGCGTC
>CAIQBN010000387.1 GCA_903870065.1 uncultured beta proteobacterium
AGCCCCACGATCACCGAGACCATGCGCAGGTAGTGCCACAACACGGCAAGGTTGCTGTAGCCAAATGCCTTGAGTGTGGCGATCTGCTCGCGCTGCATGACCACCAGCCGCGCAATCACAACATTGAGTAGAAAAGCGGCAATACCCATGAACATCACCGGAAACATGCGTGCCAGGGTGCCGAGCTGGTCGAGCTCCTGTGTCAGGAATCGGTGCGCGAGCTGGTCCTTGCGGGCATAGGCGCCCAGGCCACCGTAGGGCTTGAGCAATTCATCGACCCGGTCAATCACCGCCTGGCTGTCGGCATCGGGTCGCAGGCTCAATGCCAGATCATTGAACGCCCCCTCCATGTCATAGGCCTGTGCCAATGCATTGCGGCCCATCCACATCACACCATATCGCTTGAAATCCGGGAACACCGAGCCGGGTCGCATCTGCTGGATGAACTCGGGCGAGAGTGCCACACCCACCACACGCAAGGCCTGCCGGCGCCCGTTGAGAATGGCATCAAAACGATCACGCAGCTGCAAAGCGTGCGCCTTGGCGAATGCGTTGCCAACCACCACCTCGTCGGAGCGGGTTGGATCCGGCAGCCGACCCACGCGCAAATGCAAAGCATTGAGGCCTTGTCGACCGACTTCGGAGGCCGACACCATCAGGGCCGTCACCGGCTCATCGAAGGCCGGCATGTTCAGCCTGACCTGTGCCACCACGCGGGTCTCCACCTGATCCACGCCCTCAATGCCCTGCATGCGCTGACGCAGGCCCTGCGGTGCGCGTTTGAGGCTGGCAAACACCTGGGCAAAGCGGTAGTCGCGGTAATAGTTATCCTGGGTGGCGCGCAGTGTGCCCAGCGTGGTCAGGAACATGATGTAGGTGCCCACACCACAGGTCACCACCAGCGCAATCGCCAGTGCCTGGCTTTTCATTTGCCACAGGTCGCGCCAGAGTTTGCGGTCCAGCGCCTTCACCAGCTCAGCTCCGATGCGGCGACCCGGTGTGCATTGCGCGCGGAGCGAACCACTAGGCCATCGCCAAAGTGCAAAACCCGATCGGCCATGGCGGCAATCACAGCGTTATGGGTGATGACCACGGTGGTCGTACCCAACTCCTGGTTCACCCGGGCGATCACATCCAGCACCAGCACGCCGGTCTGTGCGTCCAGCGCGCCGGTCGGCTCGTCGCACAACAGCACCTGCGGACGCTTGGCCACGGCGCGCGCAATGGCCACCCGCTGCTGTTCACCGCCCGACATCTGGGTGGGGAAGTGGTCCATCCGATCGGCCAGGCCCACGCGGGCCAGAGCCTCCTCGGGTGTCATCGGGTTCTCGGCAATCTCGGTCACCAAAGCCACGTTTTCACGCGCTGTGAGGCTGGGAATCAGGTTGTAGAACTGAAACACAAAGCCCACGTGGGAACGGCGGTACTGGGTCATGAGCGCGTCGTCGTCCAGCGTCAAATCATGGTCGGCATACCGCACGGTGCCGCTGGTGGGTGTATCGAGCCCGCCCAGAATATTGAGCAGGGTCGACTTGCCGCTGCCCGAAGGCCCGAGCAGCACCACAAATTCCCCCTGGTACAAATCGAGGTCCACTCCGCGCAACGCCTGCACCTGCACCTCACCCATCTGGTAGACCTTGGTCAGGCCACGGGCTTGAAAAATAGGGTTTGCGGTGGTTGGGGTTGTCTGCTCCAAAAGTGCCATGTGCAGTCCTGCCTGCAACAGGCAGTGGGTTGAACGGACAGTCTAGGCTGCCACGCGCCCCAGGCTATGCGTTTTCGCAATACTGCGGATGAACCCGTCCCAGGCATACCCATTGGCCGGTGTTGCGGTATTCCCGGACAATTGGCGATGACACCATGCGCGACTCACCGCATCGTGACAAACCTAAAAAAGGGGCAATTGAGAATGGCTTGGTCGAATGAAACCGCGCAATCCTTGTGCTGCGCCATTGAAACACCCCGCTTGCAAATCAGGCCATTGACCGGTTCACATGCCGATTTGGTTTTTGCGCCAATGCAAGATGACGCGCTGTATGAATGGATATCGATGGAAAAGCCCGCGCAACTCGAAACACTGCGGGCGCATTGGACGCGACGGGAACGCCGTCTGTCACCCGACGCGTCCGAATTGTGGCCCAGCTGGGTCGTTATCTCGCGCCAGCAGGGCGCCATCATCGGCGAACTTGATGCAGCGATCGATGAATCGATGGCCTGCATCAACTTCGGCTATTTTTTCTTTCCACCTTTTTGGGGCAAAGGTTTTGCGACCGAAGCCGTCCAAGCGGCAGTCAAGCATCTGCTGCGTCAAGGCACCACGCGCTTGATCGCAACCGTCACCGCCGGCAACACAGCCTCGACACGGGTCTTGCAAAAGGCCGGTTTCTCATTTTCTCGCGTGATTCCCGACAATGACATACTGCGGGGAAATCTGGTCGATGATGAGGAGTATGTTCTCAGTCAATCACCCAACAGCCCCAGTCCTCAGTAATGCGGCGGCAGCTCTTCACTGGCCCGGCTGAAGGTCTGTCCACCGCCTTCGGGCATCTGCTGACGGAGCTGGCGCACCTGACGCATCAGCAGGTCCATCTCCTGCTGCTGGCGCACCACGACCTGGTTGAGCTGGTCGAGCAGGTCCTCCTGGAAGCTGAGCTTGATTTCCAGATCGGTCAGGCGCTGATCGGTGGCATCGATTGGATTCATATCAACCACCCTGGCGGCGTTGCTCGCGCAGCATGAACAGGTAGAGACTTTCCACCTTCTCGCGCGCCCACGGTGTCTTGCGCAAAAATCTCAGGCTGGAGCCCACACTGGGGTCGTGCGTGAAGCAGCGCACGGGGATGCGCAAGCCCAGTTCGTCCCATCCATAATGCGCAGCCAATTCGGTGACGATGGCCTCCAACGTCTTGCCGTGCAGAGGGTTACGGGCCTGGGTCTTCACTGGCGGCGGTACGGGGTTTGGATCGGGTGTCGAAGTCATAAAGCAGATTACCACTTTCTATGCGGCCACTGGTCGGCTGGCTGGCCAAGGTGCGGTTCATCGTGCTTACCGAACCAACTTTAAGCACCAATCAGGATGGCCCGAAAGTCGTTCACATTGGTCAACGTGGGGCCGGTCACGATGGAGTCGCCCAGCGCCTGGAAAAAGCCATGGCCGTCATTGCGGTCCAGACTCTCCTTGGGACGGATACCCATTGCCCAGGCACGCTGCAAGGTGTCGGGTGACAAATATGCGCCCGCAATTTCCTCAATGCCGTCCACACCATCCGTATCCCCGGCCAGGGCATGGACACCAGGCTCACCCTGCAAGGCAATACCCAGCGACAGCAAGAATTCAACATTGCGCCCGCCGCGCCCATCACCCCGTAAGGTGACAGTGGTTTCGCCACCGCAGAGCAGCACGCAAGGGGTTTGAAAGGGTTGCCCACGGCGTGCCACCTGGGTGGCAATGGCCGCCATGACCTTGCCCACGTCGCGCGCCTCGCCTTCCACGCTGTCGCTCAGAATGAACGCAGAATACCCTGCTTCTTCTGCCACCCGGGCAGCGGCTTCCAGTGCCATTTGTGGTGTCGTGATCAGGTGGGTTTCGACTCGTGCCAAACAGGGATCATCCGGCTTGATAGATTCACCGCGCCCACTGGTCAGCACTTCGCGCACATGGTCAGGCAAATCGATGGAATAACGGCGCAGGATGTCCAGCGCATCGGCACAGCGCGAGGCGTCGCCCACGGTCGGACCTGACGCAATATCGCAGGGCCTATCGCCCGGCACATCCGAGATCAATAAGCTTACGAGCCTTGCCGGATGACACGCCGCAGCCAAACGGCCGCCCTTGATGGCCGACA
>CAIQBN010000388.1 GCA_903870065.1 uncultured beta proteobacterium
ACCCACAGGTCACACCCAGAGATGGAGACTGCTTCATTGACTGTCCAATCAAAGCCCACTCGCTCGGGCAGCCACCCAGCTGTTCGCACGTCTGAGACCTTCTTCCAAAGTTTCCGTGGTGACCAGGGTCATCGTGATGAAGCGGGCCATGATGCATGATGCAGCGGCCCCACAAATTGAAGTCGTACCGGACTGCCTGCCACCCGCCGCAGGGAGCCTTCGCTGGAACGGCACCAGCAGCGAACCTGTGCGCGAAGTTCGCGTCAGCCCACTTGACCGCCATGCCGCCAAAGGCAAGGGTGAATCCAACGTAGGCGGCGGCCAGACCATGTTCGAACGTGCCGGCCGACCCGTGGCGCAAGTCCATCGCGGTGAAAGCTAGAAGCAAGACGTCGACTAGCGGCAAGCACAGAAGCAATGCGCGACTGAGTCGCTCCTTTGCAAGTAAGTATCGGGTAGCAAGTGCCGCGAGTAATACAACCCAGAATCCGACCTCACAGGCAACGATAAGGACGTAAAGCAAGTAGCTTTCGGGTGGCATGCTTCCAAGTGAGTTTCTGATGTCTAAAGAAATGCATATAGCAAACCCTGCAATTCTAGGGTGCTCGGGGGTTCTTGCTCAAACTGAACCACTTAATGGGACGACCTCAACCTACTTGCGCCGCAATCACCGCTCGCGTCACGTCATCTGCCGCAAAAATATGCTCAACCCTCAGCGAAGCCAGCGTGATGTCTTGCGGTGTTCCAAAGGTGGAAAACATGCTGAAAAATGCCAGCTCACCGTGCACCGTAGAAAAGCGAGTCGTCAGCACTGGCGCCATTTGCCGGGGCCAAGAGGGGAGCCGCCTTTTGCCCAATCGCTTTTGGATCTGAGCAGTCAACAGTTCAACACGCGGCAGCAGTTCGAGTGCAACGCTAGCGTCATCCCGTAGATGCGCGAGCATTGCGGGGGCCACTTCTTCCAGGTTGGTCATGTGCTGTGTCATGCCTTCTGGGTGAAGCATGGCATCCAGCATGTTGATCGGTTGATCTTGCGGCAGGTGCGCAATCCACGGCATGAGTGTCAGCGCCATCCATTGCGCACCCCGATTCATTTGCAGCACATTCCATTCGGCATCCATCACCATCGCAGGCATCGGATCATGTGCAGCAAGCAATCGACCGAGCGCTTCACGCACCGGCGCCAGCACCGCGTCCGACAGCTCACTGCCGCGATATACCGGCGCAAACCCCGCTTGTTGTAGCGCTGCGTTGCGCAGCGCCAACGGCGCCTGCAACTCATGTAACCACGACAGCAGAAGCTCGCGGCTGGGCTGCGCCCGCCCGCTTTCCACAAAGCTCACATGCCGCTGCGAAACGCCCATGCGCAAGGCCAATTCAAGCTGGCTGATGCGCTTGGATTTGCGGGCGGTTTGCAAAGTATCGCGAAGGCTTGGGCTGACGGTTTCCATCGCGTTATTGAATCACACCGCACAGATCTTTCAATTACCTGCGACGTAATTGCGCTGATTCAAAGGGCTGCGCACACTCCTGGCACTTTGAAAGGAAATAATGTGAAAAAACCACTATTGACTCTCGCTTTGATTGCCCACGGTGGCATCACAGTTGGCGCTCTTTGGATAGAAGGGCTTGCTGGGATCTTTGCAGCCATTGCACACAGCTACGGGACCATGCAGATATTCGCCGATCTTGTCATTGCCCTGACGTTAGCCATGGTTTGGATGTGGCGTGATGCAAAGAACACCGGCAGGAATATCTGGCCCTGGATCGTCATCACACTCGCCGCCGGCTCGTTTGGCCCGTTGCTGTATTTAATTACTGCGAAGGAGAAGGAGTGAACCCAACAATCAATGAATGGGTGATCCGCTTGAGCTTTGCATTCACTGGCCTGATCCATGTCTTGCCGCTGGCCGGGTTGTTTGGGCGTCCGTTGCTGGAGCGTGCATACGGCGTCACGCTGGGTGAAGGTCATGATTTGACAATTCTCATGCAGCACCGCGCCCTTCTCTTTGGCTTGCTTGCTGCGGCGTGCTTTGCCGCTGTTGCTTCTCCGGGCTGGCGCTGGCCCGTAGGCATTGCCGCGCTGATCAGCATGCTGGGTTTTGTGCTGATCGCTGCTTTGCAAGCGCATGGCCTGCCTATCGCCAAAGTCATGTGGATTGATGTGGGCGCCGCACTACTGCTGAGTTTCGGCCTGATGCTGCATTTCAAATCAGGCTATTAATTTGAAAGATTCCTGATGAACACACCGAAAGTTCTTACGCACCTCATGCTGGCGCTATTGTTCACCCACGAACTGGATGCAATGACCCAGTCTGAGTGGCGGTTGCTCTATGTGCTGCGGGGTTTTAGTGATGAACAAGGCCGCTGGTGGTTTGTAGCCATCCACGTACCGCTGTTTTGGGCACTAGTCGCGCTCACGCATCATGCAAACGACCATGTACAACGCGCGAGCCGCATTGGCCTAGCTGCGTTTTGCATCATTCATGCGATGCTGCATTGGCGCTTGGCCAGTGACCCGCTGTCTACATTTAGCTCACCGCTGTCCTGGAGCTTGATTCTGGGCGCCGCAGCGACGGGTGGGGCATATTTGGGCATGTCAGCGACTCACAGGAAAACTGGAATTGGAATTCGTCACTAAAGGTATTGAACCGGACTGATGCTTTGACATAGTCCGGTTTCCCGGCAATCGCGACGTTTACGACCCTGGCCGGCAACACCGTGAAGTGCTGGTAACCAGACATTCGTGACCGGCCTCCGCCACAAGGTCACGTCTGCGGCCGGCGCCCGCAAGCCCCCCTGCACACCGTGAGTGGCGGGTTCGATGGCTTATCCCCGGCACGTGGTCTGGTATATCGAGTGTTTCACGCGAATTGAGGGCACTGCCTCGGTGCGATACTTTACGCTAGGTATACAAAGGGAATTTCTTCTAAGCTGAACATGACACACTTTCGCACATGGCAATGGAGTTTTGACTATGACGATGCCTCGGTGAGCTGCTCACCGGACGGGGTGCGCTGGTCCGCCGACATGGCGTATTACGCCGGTAAGCCCTCGCAACCCTCCTGCCACCAAAGCTTCGCCGCCTTTCTGGCCGAGGGCGTGCCGGAGGGTTATGAGAGCGTGCCGGAGGTCATCCTTCTCGAACTGCAGGAAACGGCTAGATGGGCGCAAGCGCGCCAGAAGGAAAACACTGGAGAAAGGCATGAAGATTGAGCCCGAAAACCGCGATAAAAAAACCTCGCCTTATGCGCGGGGCAAGGCATGGTGAAATCAGGATTGCTGCTGGTCGTGATCAAGGACGGCAATGTGTCAAAAAACCAGGCACTGCCAGGATATTGCAGGAATGCCAGGTCGATTTCGTCAGGGGGCGTCGGGGCAGGTCTGCGGAAACCGTGCTGCGTGATTGGCACCGCCACGTTTCAGGGCTTCGCGCAAAGTTGGCGGCCATTGTTCGGCAAGTTCCATGACGTGCTTCCAGCGTTCGGGCGATCGGTGTAACGCATAGCCGACATCCATGAGCGCAGGTGTATTGTCGATCTCAGTAGGCAGAACAGCCACCAGAGCATCGGCAGCCTCCGACCCCAAGTCGCCAAAAACGTACCAACAGCGGGACTCAAACGTCCCGCTTTCGGCACCCAATGCAGGATCGTGTCCCGCACTTGCAACTGAACTTCAATGCTGCACGACAAGGCGCACGATGCCAGGGTATTCAGTACACAAGCAAGCAGGGACTGGTCGCTATCGCGATACTTGTGGGCAAGTAAGAATGCATTTCTTTCCTCCAGTAGTTAGAGCAATCGCGTCAGACGGGGTTCGATTGAATCCAGGCTGTGTAAAAAAGCATCGCCGATTTCCAGGCGACACTGGACTGAGGCTTCACGATAGTCGCGATAAAAGCCGTCCCATGGAGAAACGTCGGCCCGGTTGTTCCACATTACACGTCCGTGGGCAGTGTCTTCGATCAACGTAATCCACTGTGACTGACTCATACTATGGTGGCCACCTACCAGCGGTAGTAGTCACAACCTCGGTGACGTGAAAACCCAATTTGCCAAATCCCGCGGAAGTCGCCTCCATGGCCAGTTCGAAGCGCTGAGGGCAGGCGCTGCCAGTTACACAGACCGTCATGTAGGTATCAACTTTCATGCTGGTAACTGAGACTGCTTCGTCCACTGACATGACCTGCCCACAGGCGATGAAAAGATCGGGTAGTCCAACAGATCGCAAGCTGATTCCCAGTCGTCCTTTTGGAAATTGTTCACGTTCATCGACAAAATTGGTGCCAAATATCAAACCATGCGTGGCGTCCCCCAAGAGTGCAAATTCCGCCCCAAGCCCCGCTTGCCCTGTGGAATGTATCGGTTCGGGATTCAATTGGACGCCATCGGAGAGCCGGCTGTAAATGAGAGCAAGTGTTACCAGCAACTGATCAACGCTGGGCTCGTCAACGCCTGCCATCAATGGCATTTCCATACGCTTGAGCGGCAAGTCAGGGTTGTCAGGCCACGCCGGCAAAGCCCACAACCCATCCACGGCATCGATGTAAGGGTGGCTCTCGGACGAATAGCCCAGGCGCGAGAACTCGCGGGCGATGGCGGAGTTAACACTGTCCATTTCATGCTCAAACAGGTTGGACTGGACGGTGATGGTGAGCTTCTCAAGCGTGCGGATGGGCTCCAGTGTGACCTCATCCACAAGCACCAAATCCGCAGCCAAAACAAGCCGCGCCCGCTTCTCGTCGCAGCGAGGATAGTCGCATCCTACAGTGGTCGCGTGGAAGTAGGTATAGCTGGGGGCATCTTCCTCCCCAGTTTCCCGCAGCCGCACGATCAAGCCGACTCCGTCGTCGTCCACCAGTGCAAATCCGTCGCTATATCGGCGATTGCCAGCCTCATCTTGCGGTTCGCGTGCCTTGGTCTGGCGATTGCGGATGATGTCCGCCGTTCTTGCCAGCGTGGCACAAAGTTGGTCAAAACCCACTACTGCGCCGGCCCGCTTTTTCAGCAAATGGGAATGGTGAACCGCATAAGCATGTTCTGCCTGCGCCAGCCAAGCCTTTCGTACGCTTGCGTAGTCCGGGTTGTCCGATGTCATACCAACAGCTCCTGGGTGGTCGTATTCACGATAAGCTACTGTACGGCAAGTGAGCGAAAGCCCTTCGAAACTAACGA
The DNA here is from genome assembly GCA_903870065.1 of uncultured beta proteobacterium. Classification (GTDB taxonomy): domain Bacteria; phylum Pseudomonadota; class Gammaproteobacteria; order Burkholderiales; family Burkholderiaceae_C; genus Allorhodoferax. The sequence continues at coordinate 5,175 of CAIQBN010000388.1, forward strand.
TTCGCAATGACTTGATGATCCTGCAACTCACCCTAAAAATTCTGCTCTTTACGGTCTTCTTGTATATCCTGAAGCCCACTTCAGTGGAGATGTTTTTGGGCCAAGGGTTTTTGGTGTTTTTGGCCTGGGCTAGCTCCCTGCCGCTTGTACTCAAATCGCATCATCGCCATCAAGACACGAACTGGATTTTGGGAAAAAAGTGGTTTCACAATCTCATGTATCGACCTTGCTGGCAGCCGCGCGCCATGACGCTGGGTGTGAAGGCACTTCTACTATTGTTGCTACTGACCCCCGGGGCTGTTGCTGCAGTCTGGTTTCAGCCCGATTTGCGCCATCTCAACCTCCATGCCGCGCGGGGGTTGGTTTGGGCCAGTTTGGTGGGCGCAGCACTCATGATGGTGGTCGTACCCCTCATCGAGACTCTGCTGCACCAAATGCTGGGCAATCCCGTTGTGGGAATTGGAATTCTCGTGGCGCTCATTGCAGGTTTTTACATTTGGCCACTGCCCCTGTGGCACAAATCAATGCTCGCTGTGGGAATCGTGTGCTTCATCACACAGTGTTTGTTTGTGGTGGATCTGATACGTGCGTGGCACGATGCCAATTCCCGCCACTCGTGAACCCAGTTGAGTCAGGGCATTCAATATCAGCTTTTTTCACCCTGCCAGGTCTACAGCCCGCGCCAAGTCGATAGCCTCACTCCCATGCCTTGTGTTCACCAAACCTTTCGCAAATATCCGGATTGCAGCATTTTCGCCCACGGCTTTGCCAAGGCCATTTGTGATGACTGCGGGCAAGACTACTCCGTGGCTTGTTCCTGCAAGGGCCGTGGTGTCTACCCCGAAGCGCCGGCGCTGTTTACCAAGCCGCCGAGCCGCACCAGAACTACACCTTCTTCAAGCCGCGCAACCAGATGTGAAATTGCTACTACTTTAATAGCGCATTGCGCTTATTCCACGAGGGCTGGAGACTCAAACGGCTTGTTGACTCTGTGGCGGTCTAGATGACGATGGGGGAATGCCAACATAAGACGCTTGGCGGGTGAAGGCATTTTCGATCTGACCTCTCCAAACTGGCCAGTCAACCCAGCTTGCCTGGCGAGCTCCATGAGCCGGAACTTACCGTTACACCTAACCCCGAATGGAAGTTGACGGAAAAGGGTGCACCTCGAACGATTCGACTTCAGGCACGGATGATTACGACGACCAACGATTCTGCAGTGGCAGCAGCGGTCGGTGGGTTTGGGTTGACTCGCTTGCTTTCGTACCAGGTGGCCGAGCAGTTGCGCACGGCAAGTTGAAGACCGTATTGCCGGACTTTGAACGGGCTGCTTTTCCCGTGCATGTCGTGCACAGAGAAGGTCGACAGGCGTCACAGCTGGTTCGCGTTTCTGGTACGCTAGGAAAAGACCGCCAAGTAACAGTACTTGTTGAAGAATTGCACTTTGGACCTCTATTCGACGGCAATGAGCGACAGCTTCCGGCTGAAAACGAAGGTCAACTCCTGAGACCTTGTCGAACGTCGCTCATTCACCGAAAAATTCAATCTGCGCGGACAGATTACACGTCAACAGCACCCCACTTTCTGAGCGAACGCTATGCCCAACGTGAATGAAATCGAGCCGAACAACTTCACAACCCAGGCAAGCCAGGTGTCCGTTGGCGACACTGTGGAAGGCGTCACGTCCGTGAAGGGCGATTTTGACTTCTACCGCCTAGATCTCACCGTGCCCACCGCGCTAAGGTTTACCCTCACTACCGATACGCCGATCACCGGCTTTACCTATGAATTCCGGATCATCAGTTCAACGAACACGATGTTGACCGATGGTTTCCTTGGTACCGAGCGCACAGTGGATTACACGACCCAGTTGGCCCCAGGGACCTATTACATGGTTGTGAACCCTGCCGATGTGTTGGTCACCACGCCTTACACACTCAAAGTAGCGGCTGCGGCTGGGTCCGCCGCTACCTACGAAGTCGAGGGCAACGACGCCATCGCGACCGCCAACCCGGTCGCACTGGGGGCGAAGACCGTGGGACTGATCGGCCAACTAGGTGACTCGGACTATTTTGCAGTCAACCTCACGTCGCCAGGCTTTCTGAGTGTCGATTTCACAAACACCTTACATGCGCATACCGTCACCCTTTACGGGTCTGATGGCACACCGATCGATTCCAAGACCCTGGGCGGTGCCAGCGGCTCGCTGATGGATGGCGGACTCAAGCCTGGGCAGTATTACATCGGGGTGACCGGTGGCTTCGATGACAACTACAGCTTTGTGGCTAACGGGATATCCGACAGCATCAACAAAACAGCGTTGACGCCGACGGCTGCAGTGAAAGGCAGCATCCCGGATGGAAACACGCGCCAGTTCTATACCGTCAACCTGGTGGCAGGCCAGTGTTATGACTTTTCCGCCGCTGGCCAGAAAACAGCGGGGGGCACGCTGCCAACACCCGCTTTGAGCTTGTTCGCGCCCACCGGCGCGTTCATGGAGAGCGTCAGTTCAACCGTGGTGGGGTACCTCGCCAACGGCTCCAAGAACGTGTCTGACCCCCACCTCGTGTTCACCGCGCCCGCGAGTGGGCAGTTTGTCCTGGCGGTGTCCGGTCAGGGGGGCAGCGGCAGCTACACACTCACAGAAACGGTGTCAACGCCTGCCAGCCTTGCCGCCGATCTGTTGAACAAGTCGACCTCGTACAACCCGAATTTCTATTGGAAAACCGTGCCCGGCACCAGCGTGTCGCTGACCTTCGCTTTCATGCAACAGGCCGCGAGCTCGGACAGAGTGGGATTCACGCAAATGAGTTTGGCGCAAAAGCAGGCGGTCCGCGCCGTGTTGGGAATCTACTCGCAATACATCAACATGTCGTTTGTCGAAGTGGCTGATCCGAGCCACGCCAACCTACTTTTCGGAAATGCCAACGGGCAAGGCATCTGGGGCGGCAATGTCGACACGCTTAAGATCAATCCAGACGGCTCGATGTCCCAGAATGGCGTTTACCTGGCAAATGACGGTCCCGAGCCAGTTTCTGGGCAGACGACTCCGGGGAGCTTTGGCTTCAGCGCACTTCTTCATGAGGTAGGACACGCACTGGGGTTGAAGCACCCTGGCGACTACAGCTTGGTGAACGGAGGTGGGGCAACGCCCTACTTACCTGCGGGCTGGGACAGCCTTGAGTTCACGGTGATGTCCTATTTCGCCAATCCGAACTCTTCGCAAACTTTTGGGTCAACACCCGGCCTGTTGGATATCTTGGCGCTGCAGACCTTGTATGGGATTGCTGCATTCAGTAGCACGCCCATTGGCTTCAAGGTGTCATCAAGTGTTCCGGTCTATCAGAGCGCCCCTATGGGAAAACCCGGTGACGCCATAGACGCGTCCAACCAGACCATGGGAGTACAGATTTCACTGGTTGGTGGTTCCCTCAGCTCCATCGGGCCACAACTTCAAAATGGCACTATGCCGGCGCACGACAACATCGGCATTCCCTTCAACAGTAAGTACACCGTTGCGAAGGGCGGCGCCGGCAATGACCTGATCTACGGCAATGACCTTGGGAACATGCTGTACGGAGGCGATGGTGCCGACACGATCACTGGTGGCACCGGCAACGACGCAATCTTTGCAGGCAACGGCAACGATGTGCTATTCGGCGTGGGTGGGAACGACATCATCGATGGTGGTGGTGGTGGCGTTGACACAGCAGTTTTTAGAAGCAGTTTCAAGGACTACTCCATCAGCATAGGGCAGGATTTGAGTGGCTCCACAGTTGTTACGGATCATCGCTCCAATGCAGCTGACAACGATGGTACTGACACGTTGGCTCATATCGAGCGCCTGCAATTCAAAGATTACAGTTTGGCCCTTGACGTGAGTTTGGGACAAAGCGCGGCAAAGGCGGTCTTGGTGATTGGTTCGACTGTAGGGAAAACAGCGATCAACAACAAAGCGCTTGACGGGCTTATCATTGCTTACTTTGATACAGGCGCTAGTGTTTTGGATGGCGCGTCTCTACTGGTTGATTCAGGCACCATGGCGGCTCTTAACAATGGCAGGAACGATAACCCGAGCTTTGTGACCTTTGTGTACGCCAATGTTTATGGCAAGGCCCCTGACGCGGCGACGCTTGCCTCACTTGTTGCACCATTGGAGAGTAAGACGATCACGCAAGCACAATGGCTTGCCTACGCGGTGGAATCGGCACCAAACCAAACCAATGTAGATTTAGTGGGGTTGGCGCAGACAGGGCTGCAATTTATATAGTTGTACAGAGCGCACTACGGGGCTCGCGTTTGTAAACTGCTTTGGCGTGGCGTGGCGGCAAAGCAGGGCCACTGGCTTCGTATTGGCAGAGGCATGGCGCATGTGTTGCAGCACGAGTCAGCGATCGGCGTCGGGCATCATCTGGTCAGTCAGCTCGGCATCCCAGGTCTGTTCGCGCAAGACGCGCAACGCATCCACGCCGTTGGCAGCCTCCTGTAATGCGAATTCAGCATCAGCCAGCTGAAGCCTCAGCAAACAATTATTCACCGCGTCAAAAGCAACGACTGCTTCCTGGGCGCTCCAGTAAATCCTTTGTGCTTCCGAAGCATATCCATATCGGACCAATCAACACCAAGTGGCATTTTTCGAATGTTCATTGGCGTGATCTGATTGCGGCAAATCACAGTGCAGAAACTACGATTACTCCACCCGCGCGCGCATTGTCCCGCTGTCAGCGTCTACGCCGGACTTGCCCGGCAATGGGGGGCTCTATGAAGCGTTTTTTGGTTGCCCGTTGAAGCGGTCTGCCGCCATTCAGATTTGCTTTTCGGAGCAAGACGCCAGGCGCCTACCGGATGGGGCATGAGGGCGGCGCGACGCCCCAAATGCATTAAGTCAGCAGTTAAATGAGTTTGAAGGACGGAACCATGCACGCAGTCGCAAAGCGCCCCGGCACAATTCAAGCAAGACGAGATGAGCCGCATGCAGACGGTAATGAAAAATTTCAACATCTACAAGACCATCGAGATGGTTTTGCTGGTCTTGGGTGTTTGCCTGATCGGATTCTGGCAGCGGTTTGATGTGGCAGCGGGTATCGGTGCCGGCCTGGTGCTGCAAGCCGCGTTCACTCTGGCGCTGGACCTGTTTGCTGAAGCACGGGGCCAAGATTACATAGCATCGCTCAAAGGACTGGTCACCTAGCTATCCTTTACGGGAACAATTGATTCTTCGGCTTTGCCTTGCGCCCTGGTTGTGCCAAAAACCTGGAATCTTCGAAGTTCGGCCGGGACTGCCGCGTGCCGGTAACCGCTCCAAGGGCACAGTGCATCGCACACATCTTGCGGCAATCACAATGTGAATTTCAGCAGCTGCTTCCCAACCGCTGCCTACGACCTCAATATCCGGCTATCTGGTCCGCCATGAATAGTGGCAGGCCACGCACGCGCTGGTCAAGTTGGGCAGCAGCGTGAGCGCACGGGAGCGCTCACCCGCGCGTGCCGCCTTGGCAAATTCACTCGCCGCTTTGTGGCCATCCATGCCCAGCGCATGCATTTCAGGTGGCATGTGGGGTCCAGGGCGGGCTTCTAAGGGCAGGCTGCGATTTTTTCCTTGAGCGCTGACCCCCAATTTTTGCTCCGCAACGTCGCCAGCCTCCTTGATCTTGTCTGCCCCCACCAGGGTCAGAATTTCATTGATTGCCAACAGGTTGTCCAGCATTTCCTGTCGAAGTGATTCTTTTGCGGCCGGTGGCAGCGTGGCAAGTTGGCGGGTGTCTTCGGCAAGCGCCGCGTGTGATAGCAGTAGTCCGCTGACGCAGGCAAAACCCAGGCGGGCCAAGCGGTTCCGGTTGGAAATGAGGTGTCTCATGAAGTTCTCCTGTTGAATGATGAACCAAGAATCGATGCCGTAATCCACGCCTCCGTGCCGCCACCGGGGCGGCTTGCTAGCGTAACTACCCAGCCATTGGCGTGCGCCAGCTCCCGCACTATGGCCAGACCCAGCCCGGAGCCGCCGGTTGCCGGGCTGCGCGAGGGGTCGCCACGCTGGAAGGGCTGGAACATGGTCTCCACTTTGGCGGGGTCGATGCCTGGACCCCGATCCAAAATGCCAATGCGCCAGCCTGGGCGCTCAACCATGCAGACCAGTTCTACGCGGGAACCTGCCGCATAACGCAGGGCGTTTTGCAACAGATTGCCAATGGCACGGTGCAGCGCCTGGCGGGCAACGGCCACCAGGCCCGGTGGGCAGACCACGCTAATCACTTGACCGGGGACAGAAAAATCAGCCGCAATCTCGCTCAAAAAATCGTGCAGATCGACGGCCTGGGGCATTTCATGTTCTAGCCCACGTGCCAGATCCAGCACGTTGGCGATCAGTTGATTCATCTGTTCAATGTCACGCTCCATGCGCTCGATCAGGCTACCTGAGGGATCGGTCTTCATGATTTCGAGTGCCAGCCGCATGCGTGCCAGGGGTGTACGAAGGTCATGCGACACACCGGCCAGCAAGGTCGTGCGCGCGGTAAGCAAGTCTTGCACTTGCTGTGCCATGGCGTTGAAACGCCGACTCAGGCTTACCAGTTCGCGTGGCCCGCTTTCCGGCAGCAGCATGGGGGCTGCCCCCTGGCCGATCAGGGCGCTGGCGGCCTCCAGCCGTGCCAGCGGCCGCGTGATGCGCCGTGCCAGCCCATATGCCAACGCAACAATAAAAAACAGGCCGCCCACCAGGCCGATCAACAGCGCAGTAAACGGTTGACTGTCAATGCGCGACTTTGCCAACCCGACCCCCAGCAGGCCATTGCCAGTGGGCACATTGCACCAATACCAGGTAGCACCGTCTGCGTCTTCACTAAGCAAATGTTGATCGGTGCCGGTGCGGCGTGCCAACGCTTCTTCGAGTACATAAAAGTAAAACGGATGCCATTCGTCGTGACCCGCACCCGGGCTGGGAGGGCGCAAGGCCAGTGCATGACTGGTCAGCAACTCTTCTTCAAAAGCCGGACGCGTCAGAGGTGGCAGCTCAGCCCAGGTCTGTGCTGAGAGCACCATCAAACCCGCCAGGTCATCCGCTGAACGCCGTGCCAAAGGAAGCAAGACAAACAGTACAAACAGCGTGACCACCAGCACCTCGATGAGGATAAAAGCGCCGGCCAGCATCAGGGTGGTTTGCTGCGCCAGACTGCGTGCGGGCCTCAGGGCAAACCCCCGTGCGGATTGAACAGATAGCCTTCTCCGCGTACGGTGCGAATGTAGGCAGGTGCTGCCGCGTCGACCTCGATCTTGCGCCGCAGACGGGTCACGCGGTTGTCGATGCTGCGATCAAACGCATCCCGTTCATAACCGCGCAAAATGTCCACCAGCGTGTCGCGTGAGAGCACGCGGTTGGGCCGCGTGACAAATGCCGCCAGCAGACCAAACTCGGCGCTGGTCAGTCCAATTTCAACACCCTCTCGCAGCAGGCGACGCCCCTCAATGTCGAGTGAATAGGGACCGAAATGGGGGTGCGCAGCGGACGCTGCAACGTCCGCTGCGTCAGGGTGCACGCGCCGCAACAGGGCCCGCAGCCGTGCCAGTAATTCACGTGGCCCAAAGGGCTTGGCCAGGTAGTCATCGGCGCCCACCTCAAGGCCGATCACGCGGTCCAATTCCTCGCCCCGCGCAGACAGCATCAAAATTGGTACGGAAGATTGGGCCCGCAGCCACCGCGTCAATGACAGTCCATCCTCACCGGGCAGCATCAGGTCCAGGACGATGGCATCGGGTATGCAGGTAACCATCGCGGCGCGCATGGCCACGCCGTCGCCAGCGGTCTGAACCTCAAAACCGTTGGCGCCCAGCTAAGTGGAAAGAAGATCGCGCAGATCCGGGTCGTCATCGACAACAAGAATGCGTGGGGAGGTCGGAGCGCT
>CAIQBN010000389.1 GCA_903870065.1 uncultured beta proteobacterium
GCATGCCTACATTTATAGTAAAACTTCATTTGAAATTCAACATATTTACATGCCCACAAAAAGAAAGACGAAAATCCTGGTAAGTCATTGATTCAAAAGGAATTTCTATCGAAATGCGAAGCTATCGCGGGAGAACTTCAGACTAAACGCAGCCAGAACACCAAGGTTGAATTCAAACTGGCGCACCCATGCCCTGCCACCGGCGCAAGGAAAGGGCCGTGCAAGGGCCAAGTCAATGCATTGGCCTTCGGCGGCGCGGATATGCACAGCAGACGGTCGCCGCAAGCAAGGCAAGGACAAGTGGGAGCGGAAAGAGTGTGGAAAGTGATGCACCCAAAACTGCGCTTCAGCTTGTCGTGCTAGCCCGGTGCTAGCCCAAAAAAAATCCGCTACGGTTTAGATAGCGGACTTTTATTGATTCTATTGGTGCCGGAGAGATGAATCGAACACCCGACCTTCTCATTACGAATGAGCTGCTCTACCGACTGAGCTACACCGGCTGGAAAGTCTCGTATTGTATCTCGGACTTCATCCTTCAAGATGGTAGTTGGTCAGGCGTTCTACCTCGTGTTTTGAGCCTAGTGCAACGCTCACGCGTTCGTGCAATTTGCCGGGCTGAATGTCCAGAATTCGCTGCCGGCCGTTGGTGGCGGCACCACCGGCTTGCTCCACCAGCCAGGCCATCGGGTTGGCCTCGTACATTAAACGCAGCTTTCCTGCCTTTTCTGGCTCACGCTTGTCCCACGGATACATGAAGATCCCACCCCGGGTGAGAATTCGGTGTACGTCTGCGACCATGCTGGCTACCCAGCGCATATTGAAGTCCTTGGAACGAGGGCCGTCTTTACCGGCCAGGCATTCCTCAATATAGCGTTTAACCGGTGCGTCCCAGTGGCGCATATTGCTCATGTTGATGGCGAATTCCTTGGTGTCTTCTGGAATTTTTACGTTCTCCTGGGTCAACACAAATGACCCTTGCTCGCGGTCCAGCGTGAACATGGCCACACCATCGCCAACCGTCAATACCAGTGTGGTTTGTGGGCCAAAGACGCAGTACCCAGCGGCGACCTGATTGCGGCCTGGTTGCAAGAAGTCCTGTTCCGATACGCCAACGCCTTCAGGTTTTTTCAGTACGCTAAAAATCGTGCCAATGCTGACGTTGACGTCGATGTTGCTGGAGCCATCCAGGGGATCAAACAGCAACAGGTACTCTCCTTGTGGGTACCGGTTGGGTACCAAATATATTCCCTCCATCTCCTCAGAGGCCATCGCTGCCAAATGCCCACCCCATTCGTTGGCTTCTATCAGTACTTCGTTGGCGATGATGTCAAGTTTCTTTTGGACTTCACCCTGTATGTTTTCACTCTCAGTGGCGCCCAATACGCCGCCCAACGCTCCCTTGTTGACTGCCAGGCTGATGCTCTTGCAGGCGCGTGCCACCACTTCGAGCAATAGGCGCAGGTCCGCGGGGATTGCGCCGTCGATGCGTTGCTCTGTCACCAGGTAGCGGGTGAGAGAAATTTTGGGTGCCATGAAAATATTCCTTTTGTGTGTGACTAATCTGCAAGTGCCCGTCCTACCACCTCGCGCACGTCATTGCTAAGGTCAGACTTTGCCGCCACCCGCTTAAGTGCTTCGCAAGCTGCACTGCGGTAGGGTTCAGCCAGACGCTTCCAGCGGTCCAGTGCACGTGCCAAACGGGCTGCAACTTGTGGGTTGATACCGTCAAGTTCTAAAACCCGCTCACTCCAATACACATAGCCAGCCGCATCAGCGCGGTGAAATCCGCCGGGATTTGCGCTGCAAAAGCTAAAAATCACGCTGCGCGCACGGTTCGGATTACGGATATTGAAGTCAGGGTGTGACATCAACTGACGCACGGCCGGTAGTATCTGACCACCGCGGTCTGGCGCACCAGCTTGCATGGCAAACCATTTGTCCAAGACCAGATCTTCATGTTTGAAGAGTGTGTGAAAGCGAGCCAGCGCAGTGGCAGCCAGCGGATGTCCACTGGTGACAAGTGCCTGCAGCGCATTGGCGCGGTCGGTCATGTTGCCGGCGTCCTTGAATCGCTGCAATGCTTTGCCAGGCCATACAGCATCACCACTTCGGGTTGCAGCCAGGCACAAATAGGACAAGGCCATACCAGCAAGTCCCCGGCGACCGGCAGAGTTAGCGTCAGGGCTGTAAGCACCGCAGTGGTGGTGGGTGTTAAACGCCCATTGCCAGTCTGCCTGGAGACTTGTGGCCAGTTGCAGCAACATGGCTTCACGCACTGCGTGGATTCGCTGCGGGTCAACAATATCAACTTGCTCGGCTATGTAGGTTTCTGATGGCAGTGTCAGCACCAGTTCCTTGAAAGCCGCATCAAGTGTTGGATGGTGCAAGACACTGCGCATGGCCTCAATGTAGGCACTGTCAAGAACAGCAGTTTCAGCCAATTCCTGGCTCGACGTCAGTGCTTTGATGGCACTGCGCAAAGACAATCGCTGCCCTGCTTCCCAGCGATTGAAGGCGTCCTGGTCATGTCCCAGCAACGTGAGTAGCTGAGCATCGGTGTAGTCGAGGTCCAGCACGACCGGCGCAGAGAAACCCCGCAGGATCGAGGGTACGGGTTCTTCCGGAACGGCTGTAAAAGTAATCGTCGCAGACTCACCAGTCATTACAAAGAGATGGTTGCTGGAGGCTGTCTCGGTGCTTCCCTCTACGGTCAGCGGAAGTGCTGCCCCGCTGGTTCCGACTAGTCCCATCAACACGGGAATGACAAATGGCATGTTCTGCACTTGCCCCGCAGTGGCAGGGCAATTTTGCCTGAATTGCAATGTGTAGGTTTGCGCAGTTGCGTCGTAGTGACCGCTGGCGTGCAAGTGGGGCGTGCCGGCTTGGCTGTACCAGAGTTTGAATTGGGGCAACAATTGCGCCAGGCTTGACTCCGGGTTGGCATCGGCCATGCTTTGCGCAAAATCGTCGCACGTGACGGCCTGACCGTCAAAGCGTTCGAAATACAGCTTCATGCCACGGGCAAAACCTTCTCTACCCACCAAGGTCTGCATCATGCGCACCACCTCGGCGCCTTTTTCGTAAATGGTGACGGTATAGAAGTTGTTGATTTCGATGTAACTGTCGGGGCGAACTGGATGCGCCATTGGGCCGGCATCTTCAGGAAATTGCGCGGTGCGCAGCACGCGAACATCTTCAATGCGTTTAACCGCGCGCGCGGACACATCGCTGCACATATCCTGGCTGAATTCCTGGTCGCGGAAAACGGTCAGCCCTTCTTTTAGACTGAGTTGGAACCAGTCGCGGCAGGTGATGCGGTTGCCGGTCCAGTTGTGGAAGTACTCATGGCCCACCACGCTTTCAATATTTGCGTAGTCAGCATCGGTGGCGGTCGCCTGATTCGCCAGTACGTACTTGGTGTTGAATATGTTGAGGCCCTTATTCTCCATGGCACCCATGTTGAAATCGGCCGTCGCAACAATCATGAAGCGCTCCAGATCCAGTGGCAAGCCAAAGCGGGCTTCGTCCCAGGCCACCGCAGCCATGATGGAATTCATGGCATGTTCAGTCTTATTCAAATCACCTGGGCGTACAAATACTTGCAGCAGGTGCTCCTTGCCGGCGCGCGAGGTGATGCGCTGCTCCCGTGCCACCAGTTGGCCGGCCACCAGTGCGAACAAATAGCTGGGTTTTTTGTGTGGATCCACCCATTTCGCGAAGTGACGACCGTCTTCCAGTTGGCCTTCTGCGACCAAATTTCCGTTCGACAGCAGCACCGGGTACCGGGCTTTATCCGCCCGCAGCGTGACGGTGTAGGCGGCCATGACATCGGGCCGATCCAAAAAGTAGGTGATACGCCTGAAGCCTTCGGCCTCACATTGGGTAAAAAATGAGTCCTGGCTGACGTACAAACCGGAAAGTTTGGTATTTTTGACGGGTGCGCAGGTGGTGAAAATTTCCAACTCGAAGGGTTCGTTGCCCTCCGGTAGGTTTTCCAGCACCAGGCGATCACCTTCCATCTTGAACGACGTGCCTTGGCCATTGACCAGCACCCGGGCCAGATTTAATTCCTCACCATCGAGTTTGAGTGGCTGCGCAGCGACGTCCGGGTTGCGACGCAGCGTCATCTTGTTAAGCACCCGGGTCTTGGCCGGATCCAGATCAAATGTCAGTTCGACCGTGTCAATGCGAAAGGCAGGCGCGGTGTAGTCGGCGCGTCGGATCACGGTGGCGGGGCCTTGTCCATCTCGGAATTGCATCATGCTAAATCTCCAATAAATTGTGTTTGAGCGGCTCAGCGGGCCACTTGGCAGAACTCAGGTGAAGGCACCCCCTGCAGGACAATCCGATCGCAGCCTGACAAGTGTGGACCCATGTTCTCAGACGCCTTGCTTTAAAGATGCTTCGATGAACACATCCAAGTCACCGTCCAGTACTTTTTGAGTAGCAGAAACTTCGACATTGGTGCGCAGGTCTTTAATACGACTGTTGTCGAGCACATAGCTGCGAATCTGATGTCCCCAGCCCACGTCGGTCTTGGAATCCTCCAGCTTTTGCTGTTCCGCTTGGCGTTTGCGCATTTCATGGTCATACAGACGACTGCGCAACCGCTTCCAGGCTACGTCACGATTGCTGTGCTGGCTGCGCCCGTCCTGGCATTGCACCACAATTCCTGTTGGTATGTGGGTCAGGCGCACGGCTGAGTCGGTCTTGTTGATGTGCTGACCGCCGGCACCGCTGGCACGGAAGGTATCGGTGCGTACATCGGCCGGGTTGATGTCAATTTCGATCGAGTCGTCTATCTCGGGATAGACAAATACGCTGGCAAAGCTGGTGTGGCGCCCACCCGAGGAGTCAAACGGGGACTTGCGCACCAGCCGGTGCACACCCGTTTCAGTGCGCAGCAAGCCGAAGGCGTATTCACCTTCAATTTTGATGGTGGCACCCTTGATGCCAGCGGTGTCGCCGGCAGTTTCGTCCTCGATCGTGGTCTTGAAGCCCTTGCGCTCCGCATACTTGAGATATTGACGCAGAAGCATGCTGGCCCAGTCGCAGGCTTCCGTTCCGCCCGCGCCAGCCTGAATGTCCAAAAAGCAGGGCAGGGGGTCGGCAGGATTGTTGAACATGCGCCGGAACTCCAGCCCTTCAATGATGGCTGATAGCTTAGCGGTTTCGTCCTCAATCGTGTGTAGGCCTGCTTCGTCTCCGTCTTCCTTGGACATCTCAAAGAGCTCAAGGTTGTCGCTGAGTTCACTCTCCAGTTCGGCGATGGTGACTACAACCCCTTCGAGTGCCTTCTTTTCCTTGCCCAGTTCCTGGGCCTTTTTGGGGTCATTCCAGACGCCTGGGTCTTCTAGTGATGCATTAACAGTGCGCAGGCGCTCGGCTTTGGCATCGTAGTCAAAGATACCCCCGTAACTCTTGAGTCCTTGCGCTCAGGCTGCTGAGTTGAGTGCCGATGAGATTAATGCGTTCTGCTTCCATGGGAGTATCCTGTTTTGTTAGTCTTTGGGGTCGAAGGGGTCACTCGCTCAAGCCCTTCATGCGCCTGGCCGTCCACGTCTATCCCCGCAATGGACGTATTTTCTCATGGCAGAGGACCTACCTCAGTTTTCTTGCCCGGATAAAACGTTTTTGGCGCGATTTCAGGTTCAGACAATGAATCGCTCAATCAAAGCTGCCAGCACTTCAGGTTGATCGTGGTGCATCATATGACCCGCGTCATCAACTCTGCCGATTTCAAGATTGGACACATTTTGAATACGCTCATGGTATTGATCAAGTGTGAATTTCCCCTTCCACCAAAGATCAAGACTGTTATCTGATGCTTCCACTGCCAGCACCGGCATGTCCAGCCTGCGGTACAGCGCAAGCACTTCCTCCACCTGATAGAGGTGTGCGCTGGCCACCTTGTGCGCGGCCTGGCCCATCACGCTCCACTTTCCGTTATCGTCTTGCTGCGCCCACTGCAGCGCCAGCCAATCAGCCTTGTCCTGGCTCAAACGGGGGTTTGTCTTCATCAAGCGCCGAGCGACTCCACTGATGTCATCATAGGCGCGCATCTCAAGTTCACCACGGTGCAATTTTTTAAGTTCATCCATCCACTTTGCGTAGCGCCCGGGTGCTTGGTCCGGCCGCGTGGCGGGCATGCCAAAGCCCTCCAGATTGATCAGTCGCCGAACGCGCTGGGGTCGCACGCCGGCGTAAAGCATGACAACATTGCCCCCCAGACTGTGTCCTACCAGGTTGACGGGTTGTTCGGGCGCGTAGTGGTCGAGTAAGAAATCCAGGTCTGCCATGTAGTCTGGAAACCAAAAATTGTCGACCTGACCAGCGGGTGTGCGTCCGTAGCCGCGCCAATCTGGCGCAATGATGTAGTGCGCCTGACTGAACGCATCCACTACAAACTGATAACTCGCTGCCACGTCCATCCAACCATGCACCATGACGAGCGGCGTTTTGTCGGGCGACGGTTCGCCCCAAACCTGGACGTGGTATTGCAGATTGCGTATAGGGACAAACTCGCTACGGAATCTTCTTTTGACTTGGTACATTTGGGCATCATACGGAGACATTCGATGCCGGTCAGTCAAAACAGCGACATGCACAACCCGTCAGGGAAGGTGCATCCAATCAATTTGGGTGGAGTTCCAAGCGCCTACACCGAGTTATGCAACAATTTTCATTGGGAAGTTCCAGAACACTTCAATATTGCGCAAGTCTGTTGCGCGCGATGGGCTGGCAGAAGTGA
>CAIQBN010000390.1 GCA_903870065.1 uncultured beta proteobacterium
GAGACAAAACGATGAAATTCACCTTGAAAAAACTGGCGCTGGGCGCCGCCCTGGCGGTGGGTGCAATGGCTGCTTTTGCCGCTGATCCCATCAAGATTGGCTCGGTCCTGTCGGTCACCGGCCCGGCCGCCTTTCTGGGGGACCCCGAACTCAAGACCATGCAGATGTATGTGGAAGACATCAACAAAAAGGGCGGTGTGCTGGGCCGTCAGCTTGAATTGGTGCACTATGACGACGGCAGCGATGCCGGCAAGGCCAATGGCTTTGGCAAGCGTCTGATCGATGACGACAAAGTGGACATCATCGTCGGTGGCACCACAACAGGCGCCACCATGTCCATGGCCCCGCTGGTTGAAAAAGCGGGTGTGCCTTTCATTTCGCTGGCCGGTGCGGTGGTGATTGTTGAGCCGGTCAAAAAGTGGATTTTCAAAATGCCACACACCGACCGCATGGCTGCGGAAAAAGTGTTTGAGGACATGAAGAAACGTGGCTTGACCAACGTGGCGCTGTTTTCCGAAACCAGTGGCTTTGGTCAGTCTGGCAAAAAAGAAACCGAAGGTGTGGCAGCCAAATATGGCATCACCCTGGTGGCCAATGAAACCTACGGTCCCAAAGACACCGACATGAGCCCACAGCTCACCAAGATTCGCAACACCCCCGGTGTGCAGGCGGTATTCATCTTTGGTTTGGGTCAGGGCCCGGCCATTGCTACCAAGGGTTACAAACAGCTAGGCATGACCTTGCCGCTGTACCACGCACATGGCGTGGCATCTGAAGAGTTCATCAAATTGGCAGGCCCTGCTGCCGAAGGTGTGCGCTTGCCCGCCGCCGCGTTGCTGGTGGCCAGCAAGTTGCCCGCCAGTGACCCCCAAAAAGCGGTGGCCGAAGGCTATGCCAAGGCATTTGAAGCCAAGTGGAAGACTGATGTTTCGTCCTTTGGCGGCCACGCCTATGACGGCCTGATGCTGGCAGTGGATGCGATCAAACGTGCCGGTGGTACCGACAAAGCCAAGGTGCGTGATGCGCTTGAGGCCACCAAAGGCTTCATTGGCACCGGTGGCAAAGTCAACATGTCTGCCACTGACCACATGGGTCTGGACCTCTCTGCGTTCCTGATGCTGGAAATCAAGAACAACGACTGGACCATCGCCAAGTAGTCCCACTTCACCTCTACCAAAAGCCACACCATGTACAGCACCCTGGTCATTGAGAACTCCGGCAAGATCGCCACCATCTGGATGAATCGCCCGGAGGTGTTCAACGCCTTCAACGAGCAACTCATCGCGGATCTGACCGATGCCTGCCGGATGCTCGACATGGACCCGGCGGTGCGCGTGGTGGTGTTGGCCGGTCGAGGCAAGCATTTTTCTGCCGGCGCCGACCTGAACTGGATGCGCCGTGCAGCCGAAGGCAGCGAAGCCGATAACCTGGACGACGCACGTCGCTTTGCCCGCATGTTGCAAGCTCTTTCCGGTTTATCCAAGCCCACAGTCGCGCGCATTCAAGGCGCGGCACTGGGCGGTGGAACCGGTCTGGCTGCTGCGTGCGACATGGCGGTGGCCAGTGAAGACGCAGTCTTCTCAACCTCCGAAGTCAAGTTCGGCATCATTCCCGCCGTGATCAGCCCCTATGTGCTGCGTGCCATCGGACCCCGCCAGGCGCTGCGCTATTTTCAAACCGCCGAGCGCATTTCCGCACAGCGGGCGTTGTCGATCGGTCTGGTCAGCGAAGTCACACCGGTCGACGCACTGGATGCCGGCGTTGCCGCACTGATCGAGCCCCTGCTGGCTGGTGCCCCGTCAGCCCAAAAGGCCGCCAAAGACCTGATCGAAGCCATCAAAGGTCGCCCGATTGACGAAGACACGCTGGAAGACACGGCCCAGCGTATCGCGCGCCAGCGCACCACAGCAGAGGGTCGCGACGGAGTTGCCGCCTTTCTGGACAAACGGCCACCCGCGTGGCTGGCAAGTTAAGTCAAATTTTTTTCTACCCACTGGAGTCACACTTTATGTACACACAGTCATTCAATGTGCAAGAGACCCCCGGTCAGCAGAAGGTCACACCCGTGGCCTCGCTGGAAAACCCCGAGTTTCAAGCCCGCTTTGACCAGAAGATCGATGC
>CAIQBN010000391.1 GCA_903870065.1 uncultured beta proteobacterium
GATTGAACGTGAAGCAAATCAACCATGCTTGGCTGGTCGCGCTCATGGCGATGTTAGTTGTTGGCGCGAGCCTTGCCGACATTCGCAAGACGCCCCACCGCATGGTTCGTGATTCCATTGCGCCAGATGCCTCCGACGTGTGCGTCTTTTGCCATACACCTGATATCAGCACCAAACTGCCTCTTTCGGGGGGTATGCCGGATAAGCCGCCAGCCTGGCAGCCGTCTGCAGACCCTACCCAAGAATTCATTATTTACGACGATATCGGCCGCATGGGTTTGGGCAAGCTGTCGGTGGGTTCACAGTCAGTTGCCTGCTTGTCGTGCCATGACGGCACCCAGGCGCTGTCGGTCACCAATGCAACATTTGACCATCCGTATGGTGTGCCCTACCGAGGGGCCATCAAAAGTGGTGCCAGCTTGGATGAATTGACGCAGTCAGCCACGTCTGCCATTGGAAACCTGTCGTTGGTTGCAGCCAAAAAACTGGTTGCGCTGGAAGACTTCCGGGACGTCAGTCAGGGTGTGATTGAAAACCGGCCTGCCTTTTGGGTTTCCAAAAACGGCATTTCCACCCGCCGCACCCGCTCCGACCTTCCTGTGTATTCTCGTCAGAGTAACGAGTCCGACAAGCCGGTTCCATTTATTGAGTGCAGCAGTTGCCACGATCCGCACACTGAAACGCCCTTGTTCCTTCGAACGTCCAACTCTGGCAGTCAACTGTGCTTGACCTGTCACATAAAATAGTTGGCAACTGCGCCGCCATCGTTTTCAACAGCCCCTTGCGGAGACAAACAATGAACCAAGAATTCTCTATCCATAGCCTGCACAAAAGGGCCTGGGCGCTCACCATGGGTGTCGTTGCGGTTTGTGCGTCATTTTTATTGGTGGGTTGTGCGCCCCCGCAAAAAACCACAGATCGTGTGGCGAGTGGTCCGCCGGTATATCCAGGTCCCCCAGACGAGGCCCGGTTTGTCTATGAACGAACGATACACGGGAGTGCCGATGTGGTGCCCGAAGCAGAAGCAAATGCCTTCAAGCGTGCCTTGACCGGCGGCAGTGTAACCAGTGAAGGTCTGGGCAAGCCCTATGCGGTTGCCACCTACCGGGGTCGCATTTTTGTGTCAGATTCTGCGGAGCGGTTTGTCAAGGTGTTCGACGTTCCGCAAGGACGCTACTACAAAATTGGTGATGGTGATGGTGATGGTGAGGGCGCACTGGCCAAACCCCTGGGCTTGGACGTCGATGCCAGTGGCACCGTTTACGTTGCGGATGCAACGGCCAAGACCATTGTGGTGTATGACCAGGATGGAAAATTTTTGCGGAAAATTGCGGGCCCAAAGTTTTTTGACCGCCTGTCCAGCGTCACCGTCACGCCCGATGGCGAGCGCATTTTTGTGGTTGACATTGGAGGGGTTAGCTCAGAACTACACCGTGTTCGAGTCTTCAATGCGCGCACCGGCGAACATTTATTTGATATTGGAAAGCGGGGCACTGGACCGGGCGAGTTCAACTTGCCGCGCGACGTGGCGGTGGGTAAAGACGGGCAGTTGTATGTGGTGGATGGCGGCAATTTTCGCGTTCAGATTTTTGACCGCGATGGAAAATACATGAGCAGTTTTGGCCAAGTTGGCAAACAATTAGGTAACTTTGCCCGCCCCAAGGAGGTTGCGACGGATGCGGAGGGTAATGTGTACGTGGCGGACTCTGCGTTCGGCAACTTTCAAATTTTCACCGCTAATGGAGATTTGTTGATGTATGTGGGTGATCGTTCCGAACAGGACGGGCCAGGCAAATACATGCTGCCCTCTGGCATAGCCGTTGACGAAGACGGTCGCGTTTATTTTGTCGATCAGTGGTTTAAAAAAGTTGATGTCTTTCGGCCTGTCACACTGAAAGCGAATACTGGCTATTTGGTTTACATGTCAAAAAAATCTACGGCGAAGTAAAGTTTTCCGAAAAATGGGAATGCCGTATCTCAATTTTTAGAAATGGCAACCTGGTGGGACGGTGGTTCCATGCCAAGTCAATGAAAATTTGGTGATATGAATGTACGCATTTGACATAGATCAAATGTTGGACTTGGGCATAGAATATGCTTGCAACCTTTCGTCGTTACCCGAATTTACGAGATTACAAAGGATACAAACATGAATACCGGAAAGCTTGGTTCAAAAGTGCTTCGCTGGCTTGGCTTTGCCGCGGCGGGGTTGTTGTTCGCGGCGTCGGCACAGGCCGCCGTCAGTGGAATCACCACTACCAAACACAACCTGTCAACCACTGGGACTGGGAGTGGGACTAGGGTTAACTCTAACAGTGGAACCGATCAAATTTGCGTCTTTTGCCATACGCCACACGGTTCAAATACCACCGCAGCAGTTCCACTGTGGAATAAGACTATTCCAACAACTGCAGTTTTTACATCCTATGCAACGCTGCAAACGTCGTCGCTTAACGGCGAAATGTTGGCTGTTGGCTCAGTGTCCCAGGCTTGTCTGTCCTGCCATGACGGCACTCAGGCCATGGACAACATGATGAACGCGCCTGGCGCAGGTACAGCCCAAACGGGTACGTGGAACTGGACGGGAGCAAATCAAACGGGTGGACTGCTGAAAGCAGGTATCATTACAAATATTGGCGAGGACCTGAGGAATGATCACCCCATCGGCATTCAATATTGTGGTGGTGGATTGACCGGATCCGGAACCACGGTTTCAGGTACGTGTGCTGATGGTGACTTCATCAACGCGGGAACCGTGCCAATAAGTACGACGTCCGATGGACGCACCGCAACCTTCAAGACGGCGACAATTAATAACAATAAAGTGTTTTGGATTGATCTTGACGGCAACTCAACGCGCGGAAAGGCCGACATCAATCTGTATACCCGCAGTTTTACTGGCGGCGCCAACACTCCATCTGTCGAGTGCGGTAGTTGTCATGATCCACATGTTGCGTCCAAAGACCAAGACAACATTATGTTTATGCGTGTGACAACAGCTGGATCGAAAATCTGTCTTTCTTGCCACGTTAAGTGAATTTGCCCTGTTCGTAGTAATATTCAAAAAGGGCCAGATGCTCAGCATCTGGCCCTTTTTGCATGACTCAAGTGAAACAGCGTCCCCCTGGAGTTGACCATGAATTTGCGCCAATTTGGCCCGGCAGTCGTAGTATCCTGCCTTGTTGCTTTGCAGGTTCCTGCAAGCGCACAGTCTCCCGCCGTCGACGGTACCAATGCCGTTTTTGCGATCGTCAACGGCCAAGCCATCAGCCAAAAGTCGTTCGAAATGACGTATGCCAACTACATGCGCCAAACCTACTACCATCGCCAGGTGCCCGAAGCTGAGTTACCCGGGGCGCTGGAGGCGGTGAAGAATCAGATCTTCGATCGTATCCTGTTGCTTGATGAAGCGAAACGCCGCAATGTCGTCGCCAATGAGGCCTCCATCGCGCGAACTATCGCCGAGTACGACGCCCGTTACGTGGGCAGCCCGCGCTGGAAGGAAAACCGCGACACCATGCTGGTGGCCGTGCGGCAGCAGTTGGCGGAACAATCATTGTTGGAGCAAATCGAAAAGGCGGCTCGTCATGTGGCGGACCCGACGGACGAAGTATTGCGCGACTACTATGCAAAACACTTGGAACTGTTCACTGAGCCTGAAAAAATGCGCATGCATTCGATTCTGCTTAAGGTGGACCCCTCCGCATCCAAAGCCACTTGGGATGCTGCGCGGGTAGAGGCCCAAAGAATTTTGAATCAAATCAAAGCGGGTACGGCGTTTGCCGATTTGGCACGTTTGCATTCATCCGACCCAACCAGTGCCCAGGGTGGAGATATGGGGTACCTGCACAAGGGCATGATCCCAGACGCGGTTCAAGAAAAAATCGAGGCATCCAAAATGGGCGAGGTAACCCCGCCCATTGATGTGCTCGAAGGCGTGGCGCTGTTTCGCATGGACGAACGTGTTTTACCCAAAGTGCAGCTTTTCGACAAAGTCAAAGCACGCAGCGCGGATTTGTACAAGCGAGAGCAAAGCGAAACCCAGTGGAACGACTTCCGCGCCGCGCTGCGTAAAGATGCAAAGATTGAGATACTCATCGCGCCTCAAACACCTCGACCGTCCGCCAAGCGCTAACGCGGGGGTTGTAAGCGGGGGCTCATCGTTTTGCCGATAATTTCCGCATTATGCGGTGCTGTGTGCGTCTTTCAGTTGTTCCACTTCATCCCATAGCACTGGCCGTGTTGCTTGCATATCCATTGGCTGGTTGGGCTGCCGAACCGCGCGGGATTACGCCGGCTACGGTGGCCGATGCTGCGCTGTCGTTGCGCTCCAGCTCAACTCTTGCGAACATGCCTCCAGTAAAAAAGTCAGCCTCGCAAATGCGCGTGCCACCCCCTGTTAAGGCACCGCCATTTGGACCCGTGGAATCGGCTTTGCTCCAATTTGCCCGCTCTTTGGGCATATCACAGCCCAAAGCCCCCGCTCCCTCACTGCAACCACCCAGCCAACCCGTTGCCTTGAGTGACGTGGTGACCGGTCCTTCAGCCCCCCCGACCAGAGCCAGCGCAAGACCCGCACCAGACATTGTCGACGCCCAAGCGGAGTCTGATTCCGAACCTCTGTTTGGTTGGTCCATACCACCCATCCGCTGGGGCGGACAAATTAGCGCCAATGCCGGTCAATTTCAAGGCGAGACATCATCGTCCACGAGCAACGCCCAGGTTTTCTCCATTCGTGGTGCAAGTTATATCTACCAGCCCTGGTTTGCCCAGGTGTCCGGCAACCTCGATCTTTTCACGTCGGCCAGTTCCAGTACCAGTACCAGTGGCGAGGGTAATTCCGCCCGCAGCACAGGGGCGACCTTTGGTGTCGATCTGGCCCTGTTTCCTGTGAGCCGATTTCCGCTGCAGGCGACGGTGTCGCACAACGACAGCCGCGCAAACTCCAACAACACCGGCACGCAGTACACCTCTTCGCGTCTGGCTTTAACCCAAAGCTGGCGCCCAGAGTCGGGTACCGAGAACGCGAATGGAGCCTTTGACCACAATGTGCTCACCACAAAGGATTACAGCAGCGTGGTCAGCGCCCTGCGCGGCTCATATTCCAATTCAATCCCGGACCACACCTACAGCGCCAATGCCAGTTTCTCTAATAGCCGCGGAGACGCTGGGGGACAACATTCAAGCTTGTTGAATCTCGCCGGCAGCCACGCCTGGCGAGATCCGGATGAAGAATATACCGTGTCGTCCTATGCCAACCTGAGCAGTATGGACGTGGCGTTGCTGCGTGCCCAGTCATTAGACAGTTGGAAGTCTCAGTTTCTGCAAGCGGGAACCAACGTGACGTGGCTACCATTTGAAGACCTGCCTATCACCATTGATGGCGGTGCCAATATCATGGGCAGCAATTCGACTTCGAATGCGGATACGGTCCAGGTTTCCAGCTTCAGCGCCTTTGCCAATTCCAGTTACACCCACGTGTTCAGCCCCAACCTCAGTGCGTCTGCGGCTATCAGACTGCAGCACCAGCGCAATGCGGCCCAGGGCATGACATCGATGGGTGGGGTTGGCTCTGTCAGTTATGCGGGTAACCCCATCAGTTTTGGCGAATACGCCTACAGTTGGGGCGCTGGTATGGGTTTGTTCAACCTGGTCACCTCAACGGGCTTGCAGTCGACCAATTTGTCCAGCAACTTGCAGCACGCACTGTCGCGCACCTTTAATCTCTCGGCTGACCGCATGATTTCGGTGAGTGCATCCCAATCCGCATCGGTCTTTGGCGGACGTAGCACGGGCGAGGGGGCCATCAACGCCAGTGGTACCAGTTTGTCTCATTCGCTGGGCGTGAACTGGATGGAGCGGGTCAGTGATGCATCGGCTGGCAATGCCTCGGTCATGATGTTTGACTCGGTCAGTGAGGGCGCGGTACAAAGCCATTTTCGCAACTTGTCGTTGCAAGCTTCGTTGCAATCCCAGTTGTCGCGCCGCTCGTCGTTCGGCGTGAACCTCTCGTTGAACGGAAGCCAGCAATTTGGCACCAGCAACCGCATCGGATTCGACAGCAGCTTCCGCGGCAACGGTAGAAGCACTAGCA
>CAIQBN010000392.1 GCA_903870065.1 uncultured beta proteobacterium
AATCCATGCGCACCGCCGCCGTGTTTCGGGGCCAAGGTGTCGGCAGGCACATCTTGCGACACATCATGGAGCAGGCGCTCGCGCTTGGTTTTCACCGTCTGAGCCTGGAATCCGGCACCCAGCCCTTCTTTGCCCCGGCGCACAGGCTCTACCTGGCGCACCGCTTTGAGCCCTGTGGCCCGTTTGGCAGCTATTCGCTGGACCCGCACAGCCGCTATCTGACAAAGGCTTTGTAGTTGCGTGCGGACCCGGCGGCACTGCGCCACAATCCAGCCTTCTCCATTGTTGTGGCCTCGCCCATGCTTCAAACCTCCAAATGCATCACCCAAGGTCAGGGCCTGGCCGCGGTCCTGCTCAAACGCGCCTCGACCGTTGAACTGGATTGGGATGTCCGTCAGAAAAGCCGCTTTGACGCCACCGACTCCGCTGGCCGCCACCTGGGTGTCTTTTTGCCGCGCGGTACCGTGGCACGCGGTGGTGATGTGCTGGTTGCCGAAGATGGCTCGCTCATCCGGGTCATTGCGGCACCCCAGTCGGTTTTGAAGATCACCCATTGCAGTGACCACGGCACGCCCTTTGACCTGATACGCGCCGCCTACCACCTGGGTAACCGGCATGTGCCGATTGAACTCAAGCCGGACCACCTCAAGATCGAACCCGACCATGTGCTGGCCGACATGCTGCGTGCCATGCACCTGATCGTGAACGCGGTAGAGGAAGCGTTTGAGCCGGAAAGTGGCGCTTACGCCAGTGGCGGTCACGCGCACGCCGGCCACGGGCACGAACACCAGGCCCATGGCGATGGCCAGGCCCATGATCCCCATCACGCTGATGCCAAACCAACGGCGACCAAAAAGCTGTCCATCATTCCTATTGCAACCGCCGCCGCGCCCCACGTGCACGGCCCGGGTTGCAAGCACGACCACTAACGCAGGCACCCATGCTTGACAGCAGCCTGATCCAGTTGATGTGGCTGGCCTCTCCGGCCTTGCCCATTGGCGGCTTTTCGTACTCCGAATGCCTGGAGGCCGCCGTGGATACGGCGCGCGCCGCTACAGAAAGTGATGCAACGCGCTGGCTGGTGGATCAACTGCACTTGAGCCTGGCCCGTTCCGATTTGCCCGCTGTGGCCCAGGCCATTTCGGCCTGGCGCGCCAACGATGGCATACGCGTTGCTGCACTCAATGCCTGGGTACTGCAAACGCGGGAGAGCAGCGAACTGCGCGCGCAAACCGAACAGATGGGCAAGAGCCTGCTGGACTGGTTACGCAACCACACAACAGCAACACCGGATCAGATCGAACTGCTCGCGCAGCACCAACCCACCTACCCTATCGCCTACGCCCTGGCGGCCAGCGCCACCCAGGCGCCCCTGCGTGAATGCCTGCTGGCCTATGCCTTCGGGTGGGCGGAAAACATGGTCCAGGCCGCCATCAAATCCGTGCCATTGGGGCAGAGCGCGGGTCAACGCATCCTGTCCGCACTGACCGCTCAGATCCCGCCTGCGGTAGACCATGCGCTCGCACTGGACGATGAAGGGCGACAAGCCTTTGCTCCCATGCTGGCCATACTGAGCAGCCAGCACGAGGTTCAGTACTCAAGGCTTTTTCGCTCGTAGCCCTCGTATTCATTGCACATAGCGCTCTTCCTTTTATAGCAATTTACCATGTCCACACTGCACCATATCGCCAACCGCACCAAGACCCTGCCACCCCTTCGCGTGGGCATTGGTGGCCCCGTAGGCTCCGGCAAAACGACCTTATTGGAAATGCTCTGCAAAGCCATGCGCGACAAATACGACCTGGTCGCCATCACCAACGACATCTACACCAAGGAAGACCAACGCTTGTTGACTGTCAGTGGCGCTCTTCCCGCAGAGCGCATCATGGGTGTGGAGACGGGTGGCTGCCCGCATACTGCGATTCGCGAGGATGCATCCATCAACCTCGAAGCTATTGATCGCATGCTAGTGGAGTTCCCGGACGCCGACATCGTGTTCATCGAGAGCGGTGGCGACAACCTGGCCGCCACGTTCAGCCCCGAACTCTCTGACCTGACCATTTATGTAATTGACGTGGCAGCCGGTGAAAAAATCCCCCGCAAAGGCGGTCCCGGCATCACCAAGAGCGACCTGTTCATCATCAACAAGACCGATCTGGCTCCCTATGTGGGCGCCGACCTGGCCGTGATGGAGCTTGACACCATCCGTATGCGAACCACATCCAAGGGGCTTAAGCCCTTTGTCATGACCAATTTGAAGACCCTCGACGGACTAAAAGCTGTAATTTCTTTCATTGAAACCAACGGCCTGCTGCAAGCCAGTTAGAATACGGCCCTCTGGAAGCTTGGCCGAGTGGTTTAAGGCACCGGTCTTGAAAACCGGCGAGGATGTGAGTCCTCCGTGAGTTCGAATCTCACAGCTTCCGCCAGATAGCCCCGTCAAGGGGCTTTTTTCGTCTCGAAACCGACGGTACCACCATCGTTTTCGCTCTCCTTGCAAGGCGCAACAGCAAAAGTAGCCGGCGATTGAGCGCAAGATGTACTCAGATGCGGAGCGCGCGAAGCCAATGCCGCAAAATGATCGGGATAGACCCGGATGGTTTCCTCAAATAGCTTGATGGCCATGGCATGGATGCCATCGCGGAAACAGTCATTGATTGATCCACCGCAAAGACTTTGTGCCCAATGGCTAGTGCAATGGGCGCAGGTTATCGATGGCACGGCCTGGTACCTGCAGGTCGCTATCTACGGGAGCGCACGATGGGCAGACATTTACTTGGACCATGGTTTCAACGGCTTTGGGACTGCGCGACCCGCGGGTGCGCGGGGAAAAGGCGACTTCTGTTCCTACTGGTCGCTTTGTTTTCCGGGCCAAACGTTTTCTCCGCGCCGAGTACGGCAACTACCCTCTCCAACTTTGACCATTCGCTGGCTCTGAAGAGTGATGGAACCGTCGTTGCCTGGGGCAATGGAGGCTCAGGCGTTCTCGGTGCGGCGAGCTATCTGTCGAGTTCGATTGCGCCGGTTGCCGTTTCGGTTGTCTCCAACGTCGTGTCCGTGGCTGCCGGTCGCGATCACAGTCTGGTGCTAAAGGATGACGGCACCGTGTGGGCATGGGGCTCTTCGCAATACGGGCAGCTTGGCACGGGACGCTTCAACATCAGCAGTTACGTGCCAGTGCAAGTGCCTGGACTGACGGATGTTGTTGCCATTTCTGCGGGCGACATGTTTTCTGCAGCCGTAACTGCGGACGGTTCGGTTTGGACCTGGGGACGCAACAAATGGGGAAGCCTTACGTACGGCATGCTTGGCAATACAGGACCTGACTCCGCGACACCAAGTAAGGTCAGCGGAGTGAGTGGCGTGAAGGCGGTCGCCGCTTCGCAAGCGTTCATGCTGGCGCTCAAGACGGACGGGACTGTCTGGGCGTGGGGCAGAAACAATCGGGGACAACTTGGCAATGGTGTCGACCCCACCACAACACCTCCGATTGGTGCGCCAGCTCCGGTGCTCAATTTGACGGGTGTCACTGCCATTTCGGCCAGCTTTGAGTTCTCGATGGCGCTCAAATCGGACGGCACCGTATGGGTGTGGGGCGATGACTACTACGGGCAATTGGGCAACGGCCTACCGGTGATCGTGTCTGGGGTCAACTACATCGGTATCAACTCCGTCCCTAAACCCATCACGTCACTTTCGGGTGTTAAGGCGATTTCAGCCGGCTTGTTCAATGCGGCGGCAATCAAGTCCGACGGCACTGTGTGGACTTGGGGCGTGAACAGTTCGGGGCAACTGGGCCTTGGCACCACTGCTCAACCGCCTATCCCTATCAATCAGGTGCCGGGTTTGTCGAACATGGTGTCTATCGCCTTTGGTCGCAGCTTTGTTGTCGCCGGAAAGTCCGACGGCAGCGTGTGGTCTTGGGGGAAGAACTCATCATTTGGCGCACTGGGCAATAGCAGCACGACGGACTCCGCCGTGCCGGTTCAAGTGCTGGGCACCAACGCAGTGGGCTTTTTGAGTCTACTGGGCGGCACGACGCCGTCACAGCCTGATTGCCTTTTCGGGTGGGCTGAACTCAACTTTCCCGGATTCTTTTTCCCACCAGCTGCGGCGTCCCAGAGCACCGGACCTTATTACTACCGGTACTACGCACAAACAGCGGCCTATCTGGCCTTAGTCGGCGACAGAGTCCTGTATCTGGGTCCCGCGTCAGGTAATACCGTGCTGGACCTCGGAGTTGCATCGGCCCTGTATGCAAGCGCCGGATGCCGCTGAAGGCAACGGCTAGCTTGGCGCCATTGTTATTGCCAGGCTCAGTTCAGGCGTACCGCCGATAGGTAGGTACTTCAGTCGGTTGCATCGCTGCGCAATTCGATGGTCCGCACAAGTCATCAGTGAAAACTTCCAAATCGTAAAGCGGCGCATTTCGAATGCAAGAGCTCTGGCAGCAACTCTTGTTAAGGCACACGTAACGTTCAACAGCAACAAGTGGCGATGTCCCGAACTCAGTTGCAGGTTTGAGTCGGTGGTCATGAATATTATGCTGCCTTCCTGAGTTGCTGGGTTGCGGGACGAAGACCGTTTATCAGTGTTTTCAAGTCCGCATGACCGCGCAGTTTCTTGAATGATTTCTCCGCCTCCAAGAAGCCCGCCGCAGTCCAGCGCAAGGCCATCTCTGCATCCTTGTAGTTGGTCACCCGACCACTGACCCGGCGCACCACGGAGTTCGGTGACTCAATGACATTGGTGGTGGCCAGGCAACGAGCCAACTCGCCAGTGATGCCGAGTTCGGTAATGGTGAACATCTCGTCGAGTCCTTCCAGAACGCTGGCGGCGGCATCAGGGTGCTGGGCCCTGAGGCTCCTTGCCAATTCCTTCAAACGCAGTTTGCCCGCTACTGCATCGAGCTTGAAGGCCTGCTTCATCAACCAGCGCACCTGCTCGGCCCGGTCCTTGGGAAGGCGCTCTGAAACGTTGCGAATCTTGTGGATTCTGCATCGCTGCACTTTGGCATCCTTGCCGCACAACTGCTCGATTCCTGAGCGCAGCGCCTTAGAGCCATCAATCACCCACAGACGTGCAATGTTGAGGTCCAGGCCACGCTCGGACAATCCCGTCAACAAGTCCTTGACCACCTTGGCGTTCTCACTGCTGCCAGCAGCCAATCCCAGGACATGTTTGCTGCCCTGCGCGTCCACGCCCACAGCGGCGATGATGTGGTGTTTGCCGACAATGACACCATCAACGTACATAGCCACGAAGTCGACTTTGCTCAAGTCGCGACTCATCAACTCCGCCCAGGCTTGAGCGCTTTGTTTGACAAACTGGCGGGAGACAGCGCTCTTGGAGATACCCAACTCATCGGCACAGCGGTGCACCACACGGGCGTACTTTCGGGTGCTGACGTTGCACACCAGAATGTCGGCAATGCGACGCGAGAGGTCTGCGTCATTAGCCAGCGCCGCATAGGCAGGAACCGATACCTCACCGCTGGCGGTGCGAAGCCTGGGGCGTTTGACGTGCATCTTGGCCTGGCCCAATCGGACGACACCACTTTGGCTGCCGTGCCATCGAACTTCTCCTGTGTGGCGGCCATGGTGCTGGACACCGGCAACACTCTGAGCGGACAGCACCAGCATGTGTTCGATGAACTGACGTGAGAGTTGACCCAGAAGGTCATCGATGGACAACTGGGCTTGTCCAATCATGGACAGCAGTGGCAGTGCCGCCTCGGGGTTGGTGGAGAACAGGGGCTGTTCTCTCAATTGGTCGA
>CAIQBN010000393.1 GCA_903870065.1 uncultured beta proteobacterium
ACGATTCCGATCACGCACATTCAGGTCACCAGTGATGACTCGATGCTTGAACTGGGTTCCAAAGTGCTGGGCAATACCGCTTCTGCCATTTTGCAGGCGCGTGACCACTTGAACCGTGACAGCATGGACCGCGCCATGCGTTTGATTGCTGATTCGTTGCGGGTGGAAATTTATGCCGTTGGGCATTACGGCGCAGTGGCCAACGATGCGCAATTCAAGTTTTTGCGCGTGGGTGTATCGGCAGTGGCGCACACCGATACGCGGCTGCAAAATCTTGCCGCCAACTTGTTGCGCCCCGAGGTCGTGGTGCTCATCATCAGCAGCAGCGGGCGCATTGCTGAATTGTTGGCTGTCGCGGAGAAGGCGCAGGAGCGTGGTGCCAAGGTGATTGCAATTACCGAGAGCCAGTCGCCGCTTGCACGCAAGGCTGACCTGGCGCTCATCGTTGACCATGTTGAAGACATTGCAACCCAGGTCCCCATGGTCAGCCGGATTTTGCATTTGTTGATGGTTGACATTCTGGTTGTCGGTGTTGCCTTGCAACGCGGTGTTTCGCTGCCAACGATGGGCAGCGATGCAACGCAGGGGCTTGATGAGGTGGCGCCGGGCTCATCGAAAACGGGCGCACGGCGCAAGGCGCCGGGGGTCAGCGTTGCCGGAACCCTGGCCCACCTGACCTCGCACAGCCGATAGTGTTCGGCCACATGGCTGGATAATTTCGGCAATTTATGGCGCTAGCCCTCGTGGAATAAGCATCTATAGCTACAGTATTTGTAGCAAAACAAGGCGTTCGTTGGTGCAGCTCAACGGTGGCGGTCTTCGTAGGCCGTTGTGAGTTTGGCGATAAAGTGCGCCCAGTGTGTGGCCTGCGCGACCAGTACGCGCGGCAGGGCGAAAGGGTCATCCCCTGGCAGTACCCGCCCGCGCCGCACGGTTGTGGCGCTGAGAAAGCCGGCTTGTTCGACCATCAGGCGGTGCGCGTCGTTGAAGTGACCATAGGGGTAGCAAAAGTGGCGCACCGGAGAGCCGAGCGCAGCCTCCAGTTCGTGCTTGCTGCCGGCGATCTCATCCATTGCGCTGGCTCCGTCCAGCAGCATCAGGTCGCGGTGATTGCGCGTGTGCGCGCCCACATCCATGCCGGCATCAATCCACTGCTTGAATTCGGATTGATCCATTAATGCCTTGCGGGGCACTCCTTTTTGCGCATCCCACTGGTTCCAGCCACCAAAGGCATTACTCACGGCATAACACGTTGCAGTAAACCCGTTCTTCACCAGCACGGGAAGCGCATGCTGCAAATTGTTGAGGTAGCCATCGTCAAAGGTGATTGCCACCACGCGATCATCACGCTCACCACGCAGCCACGGCTCCAGGTCCCGCATGGACACGCCGCCAAACCCCAGCCCGCGCAAAATTGCCATTTGGCGCGCAAATGATGGTGGCGACACCACCAGGCCGCGCATCGGTGTGCCCGACGGTGGGGGGCTGTCCACCTGGTGGTACATCAAGATCGGGATGGGGCGCTTCACGGATCGTTTCATGCGGTAGGGTATGGCTGCGGCGTGGGCAGTGATTGTGCAAGTTTGCTGGAAATGCGGTCCAGAATGGTCTGAACCGCTGACTCAACGGAAATGGGCGCGATGTCGGATGGCTTCCAACTGTCATTCTCCCAGCCCAGGTATGCTGCCTCTAGCGCACCCGAGATCGACTCCACATTGTCACCCTCGGCGACATAGCCATTGCGTTCCAGCACCAACCGGTCGAGTTCTGTGTTGCGGTAGGTGCAGGCCAATACGGGGCGATGCGCCCAAAAATACTCGAAGGTTTTGGCAGGAATGTATTCACTGCACTCGGCGGACGATCCGTGAATGAGCAGCAGCAAATCGACGCGTTCCATGGCATTAAAAACTGCCTCATGCGCCAGGCGACCATGAAATACAAAGAGTGCTTCAATGCCCGCCGCGCTTGCCGCCGCGCGACCGATCGGGTCCAGATCGCTTCCGAACAAATCAATGACCAGATGACTGCGCACTTCAGGGCGCCTGCGGACGAACGATGCAAGTGCCTGCACAAACGCGCCGGTGTTTCGGCTTCGTGACAGCGAGCCGAAATGCCCGATGTGGAAGGCGTCAAGGCTCGGCGTTGCAATAACGCCCGGCGTTGCAATCGCATCCCGCAGAGCCATCGGAGGCATCGCGCCACTGTGCACCCAAAAGCCACGGTCCTGGATTTCGGGGTGGCGTTGCCGTGCACTGTCCAGCGCTGCGCGGGTGAGCCACCATGCCAAATCGGCATGCTGACAAATGAGGGCCTCGGTTTTGGCAATTCGTCGCAGGTTGCGGTTTTTCAGCGGCTGCCCCGGGAGGATCATCGGGTCATGGACCTCGGCCACCCAGGCAACGCCGGTCAGGCGTTTGAGCCAATACCCGGCCCAATGTGCACTGTAGGCGCCACCGGTTGTATAGATCAGGGTGGGCTGATGCCGGCGGATCACGCGCAAGCCCAAAATAATTGCACTCAGGGTCCAGGAAGCATGGTTCTGCAAACCTGAGAGCAAGCGCTCGACAATGATCAGTGGCGCCAACACCAGCGACAGCAGTCCGGTGAGCACGCGGTATGCCACACCGCGCCCGATGCGTTCGCTGAGCAAGTGCCGGGCGTCAAAACGCAGTGCCGAAGGGCCGACTGCAAAGGCCTGAATATGCGGATGCGTCGTGGCCCGCCGACCCATCGGCGCGCTGATCACAATCGGCGTGATGCCTTTAGCGATCAGCATGGGAATCTTGTCCGCAATGACCTGGCTTGCCGCGCGCCCGTCCATATTGAAACAATGCGACAGCACCAACCAATGGGTGCCAGTCTGCGAATGGGCGTCATGCGCATGCGGTGCTTTATGCATGGTGCACTCCGAAGCGCTCCCATTGCCGGATCTGGGCGTAGAGCAGCGTGGTGGATAACCCAAGAAATGCAGTTTGCATGGAGATGGTGAGCATGCAGTCGGTCAGTCCAAAAATAACGTAAGCAGCAAGGGTCACGCTGCCGGCGTAAGCGGCCCAGCGAATTCTGGCGTCTGCGCTGCCTAAGCGCTTGGCAAATGCCACGAGGAAGGCAAGGTACATTGCAGCAACCGACAGGGCGCCAACGATGCCAGTTTCGGCCAACAGAAACAGCATATCGTTGTGGCTATGGTCGAATCCTGCGGCAGTGGGCGAGATGGACCCGTTCGCGGCCAGCAACTTTAGTTCCTGCGGCAAGTTTCCTTTGCCAACCCCCAGCACAGGATGTTGCAAAAAAATGCGTGCGGAGGCGTTCCACAATTGCAGTCGCGTGCCAAGTGAGCTGTTGACCGGCTCTGCCGAATACGATGTGACTTGTTGGATACTCTCGCTAACGCGATCCTTCAGCAGCAGGGCAGTCACGCCAAACAGCGCCAGAGACACAACCGAGACCCCAATCCAGCTGCGCCGCCCAACGGCTCCCGGTCGGCGCAGGGACAGTGCGTACAGAATGGCTGCCACTGGCATGAACATCAATATGGCCCGGGATTCACTGGCCAGAGCGGCGCCCAGTCCCAAGATGGCACAGGCGGTGAGGACCCGTCTCTCCATGGGCTTGCAGTCAGTGTCCGGCAGGGCTGAAAAGGCGAGTATCAGCGCGATACAGGCAAAAGGAATCGGGTTGGCAAAGCTGTTTGTGGCTCGATTGAAATGCGCTGCGTTGGGCAGGTTGACAGTCCACAAAGCCCAGCCAGCCGCACCCATGCAACCCAGTGCGCAACCCAGACGGTAGTCTTTTAAATAGGGTAGGTCGGCGCGAGCCAGAAACCAGAGAACAGGTACCGCCAACGCTAGGCGCAGTGGCGCATCGAATTGCCTCCATGGGTAGTGGTTTAACCAGACAAATCCGAGTAAAACGGCTGCGGGGTACAGCAGCAGCGAAAGCCCCAGCCAGCGTTCTTCGCTGGTCAAACGTTGCGCCTGGATCTTGGGCAACCCGAAAATTGCCAGCAAAAACAGCAAGGCCAGGCATATTTGCGCTACCGACTTGACAGTTAGTACGGACGCAGGCGCCAGCAACACCAAGTAGGGGACCGGTCGCAGTGCCAGGGATGCGGGTTGGTTCATATCGTTTAGAAGTCCCTCCATGGATAGTGGCTGCGTTACAAACATTGGGAGGGAGCCCATTATGGGCGCAAGTGAGCGCGGCGCCACCGGCCGCACGCTGCTGCTATTGCGCGCATTGGACGCGTTTGGTTTCTGATATTTAAGTAGTATTGCTACATTGATTGACGTCTTTGACGCCCTGCAAAACGAAAAGACACACCGGCACTTGCATTGGTTTGCAAATCGGCTATTGGCGTTTTCCCTTTGAATACAAAGAGATTTGGATGATAGACTGCTCGAAAGCGACAGTTTTTTGTTCTGACTGGTTGGGAAAATGAAAACTAAACGATCATTTGGACTTGCTTATCGCTTTGCTATTTAATGTTATTTTGCTACATTTTGTTTTCTTTGGAGTATTTCAATGAGCTCTGCAACGCACCCAATGTCTCTGGTCCCACGCGATAACCCGGGTGCCAGCCACCTGGCGAGCTTGCATGCGGCTTCTGCCGCGTTGCATGAAAAAGTGCGATCGACACCTAACACGCCGAGCCTGCAAGACCAAATGCAGACGCTGTCGCACTGTGCGCGCGAAGAACTCGACAGGCGTTGGCGCGCCACGAGCCAAGCCGATGCCGCCGCCAAACCCAAGCGGGTGTACTACTTGTCGATGGAGTTTTTGATGGGGCGCTCACTGTCCAACGCGCTTGATGCCTTGAGCCTGACGGGCCCAGCAGCGCAGGCACTGCAGGCGCATGCACACACCCTGGAAGACGCCATGGAACATGAGCCGGATGCAGCGCTGGGTAACGGCGGATTAGGGCGCCTGGCGGCGTGTTTTCTGGACTCCATGGCGACGCTGGGCTTGCCGTCCTTTGGTTATGGACTGCGTTACGAGTTTGGCATGTTTGCGCAGCGGCTGGAACAGGGCTCCCAAACCGAGGGGCCAGACGCCTGGCTGGTGGGCGGCACGCCGTGGGAGTTTGCGCGCCCGCAAGCAACTTACACGGTGCGCTTGGGCGGCTCGGTCGCACAAGTCGACGGCAAGCCGGTGTGGGTGAGCGACTGCACGGTGCTTGCGCGTGCCCACGACATGGTGGTGCCGGGCCACGGCACGCAGCGTGTCAGCACACTGCGTTTGTGGAAGGCGTTAGCGCCGCAGCCCCTGGATTTGCAGGCCTTCAATGCGGGCGACATCGCGGCCGCTGCCGCCTACAAAAACCAGTGCGAGAGTATCTCCTGGGTGCTGTACCCCAATGACAGCACCGAAGCCGGGCGCGAACTGCGTCTCAAGCAGGAGTATTTTTTGGTCAGCGCCGCCATGCAGGACCTGGTGCAACGTCACATGAGTGAAAACGACAGCCTGTTGAATTTGCCCGAAAAGGCGGCCATCCACCTCAATGACACCCACCCGGCCATGAGCGTGGCGGAGTTGATGCGCCTGCTGTGCGATGAGCAGGGTCTGCCATGGGACATCGCCTGGGATCTGTGTCAACGCACATTCTCCTACACCAACCATACGCTCATGCCAGAGGCACTGGAGACCTGGCCGATGGACCTGGTGCAGCGCTTGTTACCGCGCCACCTGGAAATCATTTTGCGGATCAATCACGACTTTTTGGCGCAGGCGCGGGCACAGCGTCCGGATGATGATGCACTGCTGGCGCGCCTGTCTCTTATCGACGAGTCCGGTGAGAGGCGCCTGCGCATGGCAAACCTGTCCATCGTGGGAAGTCACCATGTCAACGGGGTCTCTGCACTGCACTCCGATTTGCTGGTGAAAAACCTGTTTTCTGATTTTGCCTCGCTCTGGCCGGCGCGTTTTGTCAACGTTACCAACGGGGTGACACCCAGGCGCTGGTTGGCGCAGTGCAACCCCGGATTGGCTGGCCTGCTCGATGGACGCATCGGACCCGGCTGGCGTCTGAACCTGAATGCATTGCAAAACCTGGCCGCACTGGCATCGGACGCCGAATTTCGCGCGGAGTTGCGCGCCGTCAAGGCGGCCAACAAGGCGCGGCTGGCAATCTACATTGCCCGTACGACAGGCATCAGCGTGGATCCCACCAGTCTGTTCGACGTGCAGGTCAAGCGCATTCATGAGTACAAACGCCAGTTACTCAACGTGCTGCATGTGATTAGCCGCTACCAGGCCATGCTTGCCCAGCCCGATGCAGACTGGCAGCCACGCACAGTCATTTTTGCCGGCAAAGCGGCCTCGAGCTACCGCATGGCCAAAAACATCATCCGTCTGATCCACGATGTGGGTCAGGTGGTCAACCACGATGCGCGAATTGGTGGCAAGCTCAAGGTTGTCTTTGTTCCCAACTACGGTGTTTCGGTGGCCGAAATCATCATGCCGGGCGCTGATCTGTCGGAACAAATTTCCACGGCCGGAACCGAAGCCTCGGGTACCGGCAATATGAAGTTGTCCATGAACGGGGCATTGACCATCGGCACGGATGACGGCGCCAACATCGAAATTCGCCAAGCGGTGGGTGATGAAAATATATTTGTCTTCGGCCTGAAGACCCCCGAGGTGGCGGCCTGGGAGGCATCGGGGTATGACAGCCAAACGGTGCTCAACAGCAACCCCGGATTACAAGCCGTGCTGGACTCCATTGCGCAGGGCGATTTTTCACCCGATGAGCCTGACCGCTATTGCGAACTGGTCGACAGTTTGTTGGGGCAGAGGGATCGCTATTTTGTGTTGGCCGACCATGCCAGCTATGTGGAGTCGCAGCTCAAGGTTGACGCGCTGTACCGCCGACCGGATGACTGGACACGCTGCGTCATCGCCAACATTGCCGGCATGGGCGTATTTTCTTCGGACCACACGATTGCGCAGTATGCTTCCAACATCTGGCGGGTAACCGCGTAACTGAAAGTTCAGGCTATGAAATTTCCACGCAATAGTGGCGTACTTTTGCATCCAACCTGCTTGCCAGGGCCTCACGGTAGCGGGGATCTGGGTGCGCAGGCGTACCGTTTTGTGGACTGGCTGGAGTCGGCTGGGCAGAAACTGTGGCAAATTTTGCCGCTCGGCGGAATAGGGCCGGGCAACTCACCGTATATGAGCAGTTCTGCCTTTGCCGGCAACCTGCTGCTGATCGAGATGGACGACTTGCTGCAAAACGGCTGGCTGAAAGCCGACGATCTGGAGCCGGATCCTGCCTTTTCTTCCCAACGGCAAGACTTCGCGTTGGTCTGGCCCTGGCGCATGGAGCGCTTGGCGCGCGCCGGTCGCGCCTTCGCCGCTCGCCCTCCCAGCGCCGAGCACCAAACCCAATTTGCCGCCTTCTGTGCAGCCCAGGGTAATTGGCTGGACAACTATGCCTTGTTCATGTCGCTGGCGGAATATTTCAACTGGAAAGACTGGAGCGAATGGGGGGGAGGTCTGGCGCAGCGCAGTGAATCTGCCATGGCATCGGCGCGCCAGATGCATGCCCAACGCATTGCGTTCTGGAAATTTTGTCAATGGCGCTTCTTTACGCAATGGGGTAAGTTGCGGGCGTATGCCAACGCCAAGGGCATCCAGATCGTGGGTGACACGCCAATTTTTATTGCCTACCAAAGCGCAGAAGTGTGGGCCAGGCAAGACCTGTTTGACCTCAAACCCGACGGGCAGCCCCGTGTGGTGGCAGGTGTGCCGCCGGACTATTTCAGCGAAACCGGCCAGCGCTGGGGCAACCCGTTGTATCTGTGGAGTGCGCATGCCAAGGAGGGTTATGCGTGGTGGATTGAGCGTATTCGGCGCACCTTTGAGTTGGTTGACATCGTGCGCATCGATCACTTTCGTGGCTTTGCAAGCTATTGGGAAGTGCCAGCCGAAGAACTCACCGCGATCAAGGGGCAATGGTTGCCCGGACCGGGGGCTCCCCTGTTTAATGCGATACACGAAGCGCTGGGGCCGGTGGCCATCATTGCTGAAGATCTCGGCGAGGTCACCCCCGATGTCGAGGCGCTGCGCGTTCAGTTTGCCTTCCCTGGGATGCGCATTTTGCAGTTTGCATTTGGCGACGACAGTACCAACAATTTTTTACCGCACCGCTATCACAACGACACCGTGGTCTACCCCGGCACACATGACAACGACACCAGTTGTGGCTGGTGGAACACCGCGTCGGAGCAAGAACGCCACTACGTGCGCGAATACCTGGCAGTCGATGGCAGCGAAGTGCATTGGGATCTGATTCGCGCGGCATGTTCCAGCGTGGCCGATACAGCGGTTTACGCGATGCAGGATGTGCTGGGCCTGGGTACCGAACACCGCATGAACTTTCCGGGCAAGCGAGAGGGCTACTGGGAGTGGCGCTTTGAGTGGTCCCAAGTGCTGCCAGTGCATACCCGTCGGCTGGCCGATTTTTGCCGCATCTATGGGCGTGATGGATCCAATGATCCAAAGGAAAA
>CAIQBN010000394.1 GCA_903870065.1 uncultured beta proteobacterium
CAAATACTGCCACGGGGGCATCGGCCACTCTGCCAACCCAGACGGCTGGCACGACGAGTGGAACCACCTACTTGCGAGCGATCAAAACCAGCACCACCACCCAGGCCTGCGAGTCGGCACTCAGTGGTCCGCAGAGTGTGAATTGGGCGGCACAGTGCAACAATCCCACTACCTGCTCGACGGGTAGTTTGATGAGCTTGTCGGGCAATGCCACTACTGCGGCTGGCAGCAACCCCATTGCCAGCAACCCCAATACGGGTGTCAGTTCCACGACGCCGGTCAATATGACCTTTGATGCCAACGGCAGCGCACCGTTTAGCTTCAACTATGCCGACGTGGGGCAAGTCACTCTTTTTGCCAGCAAAGCGGCCAGTGGCACATTGCTCACGTCGCTCAGTGGCAGCAGCAATGCGTTTGTAGTCAAGCCCGGGGGCTTTACCGTAACCGGTATCCAGCGGACGGCAACGCCGCTCTTGAGCAATCCTGCTGCACCGGACGCCAGTGGAGGTAAGTTCGTTAAGGCGGACGAGAGTTTTACCGCCACAGTGACGGCAACTACCTCAACTGGCGCGACGGCACCGAACTATGGTCGCGAAACCAGTGCGGAAGGCGCATTGCTGACCCACGCGCTGGTAGCGCCAAGCGGCGGGGCGCCGGGAAGCTTGTCCAATGGCACCATCGCTGGCGGAAGCTTCAGCAGTGGCGTTGCCACAGTTACCAATTTGTCGTGGAGCGAGGTTGGTATTATTTCGCTCACACCCAGCGTGGCGGATGGCGACTATCTGGGTGCAGGCAACACGATCGGAACCACTGTGGCCAATGTGGGCCGATTTATCCCTGACCATTTCGATACCGCCGTGACCGGCCCCATGGCGTGTTACTCCTCAAGCGGTACCGCCAGCGTGACTTTTGGCTCAGCAATCCTTGTCGGGACAGGAACCAAATTCATGACAGAATTTCTTGTTGATCACTTCCTGACCATTAGTGGGGTGGAGTACGCGGTGGCGAGCATCGCAAGCGACACATCTTTGACCTTGAATAAACCCTATGCCGGAGCAACCCAGTCCGGACTGGTGATTTTGCCCTGCCCCGTGGGCGGGATGGTGTACTCGGGCCAGCCATTCAGTGCGCAGATTACCGCAAAGAATGCGGCCGGTGTGACTACGAGTAACTATGCAGGTTTGTTTGCAAAAACTACGGCCGCCACATTGAGCGCCGTGGCCACCAGCGGTGGAAGTGCAATCGGTTCGCCAGCACCAGGCGGACTTCTCAACCCGCTAGCGGTCGCTGCAGGTAGTTTCTTAATTGGCGTTAACACTGCGCCGTTGGCCTCACCGGAATTTTCGTTTTCGGCCACGCCCACTGCACCGACCGATGTGCATGTGCGTGCCATTGACTCTGACAGCGTCTCATCTTTGCGTTCCAGTGCACCGAGTTCAGTGGAAGGAGGCGTCAAGGTGGTAAGCGGGCGTATCAAGATTCCAAATATGTATGGATCAGAAAAACTGCCATTGCCGATACCGATCACGGTTCAGTACTACAACGGTAAGGACTGGCGCACAAGTCTGACCGATAGTACGACTAAGTTCAGCAGCAAAGTTTCCACTGCTTCTGGCAATTTAGTGGCCGACAATACCAACTGTGCAGTGGTGACTACCCCCGACACCGTACCAGTTGCGGTGAGTTCAGGCGTTCGCACCTTGATTTTTTCAAGGTTTGCGGTAACGCCACCTGCGCCGAGCTGTATCACAAAATTTTCGATCAACGCGCCGACCTATCTGCCCAACGCAGGAGGAGGTAGCGCCACCTTCGGCATCTTCAAAAGCCCGCTCATCTACCGCCGCGAGAACTATTGAGGCAAATTGCCACGGATTTTGTTGGACAATGTCCAAAAAGGCAGCCAATCAATGACATGATTGCGCTGCCAGCTATTAAAATGAGAGCAGACTTTTCAGGTGTCACTATTTCCATGACAAATGCCTTGACGTTCGACATGCCACAAATCCGGCTGGAGTGCGCTTGACCATGCGTTGGCCGTGGAAGCGCAAATCTTCGTTTGATCAATTTGTAGTGTCCTGGTCGACTGGCACTTTTGCCTATGTGCGGGCCAGACCCGCCGCAGATGGGATGATCGCCATTCAGCAATTGGGTGTCGAGCGCCAGGGCGAAGACAGTCTGGAAGACTTTGTCCGCAGGCTTCAATCCTTGGGGCTGAAGGGCTTGGTCGCGCAGGCCATGTTGCGGCCCGAGCAATACCAGTTGCTGCAAATCGATACGCCCCCGGTACCACCGGACGAATTGCGATCGGCGGCCCGGTTTCAGATTCGGGATATGGTCAACTCCCATATTGACGACATTACGCTGGACGTGATGCAGGTGGGTGACGGCCAGCAAAAAGGACCCAGTCATCTGTTTGTGGTGGCGGCCAAGAACGAAGTGGTGCGTGAAGTGACTGCCTTGGGCGATGCCCTCCACTGGACCTTGCCGGTGATCGACATTCAAGAAAACGCCCAACGCAATTTGCAATCGGTATTGGCGCGTCAGGATGCCCGACTCGACAGGGCAGATGCAGCGTTGGTGATTTCTGATGAGCGTCAGGCAGTCCTCACGATTAGCGCCAACGAGGAACTGTTTTTTACACGCCGGTTGGACCTGCCGCCCGGGTTTATGGCCATGGCCTGGGGCGACGGTCAGAATGCGGGGGCCGATTCTCCGGTGGACGCCTACACACCAGTGAGTGAATACGTGCCCGGCTATGCTGGCGGCGGTGAGTCTCACAGCGCCGATTATTCCGGCACAACCGGTGCCGCAGGAGCAGGAGACGCTGAACGGGTGCAACGGGTCTTGGTTGAAGTTCAGCGTTCACTTGACTTGTGGGATCGAACCTGGTCGAGCATGCCATTGGCCGGGCTGCGGGTGTATGCGGGTGAGCGCTCAGCTGAATTGGCGCACTGGTTGGGCCGCGAAACCGGGCATGCAGTTACTGCGATAAACGTGGACGCGTTGTTTCCCGGCTTGCAACCCATGCCCATGGCGGACCAGATGGTGTGTTTGCCGCTGTTTGGCGTGCTGCTGCGCGCAGAAACCCGCAAGCTCTGAGAACGGCAGGTAGCGCAACCCGATATGTCTCAGCAAATCAATTTAGCCACGCCGATACTGCTTACCCAAAAGCGGTATTTTTCTGCCCACACCATAGTGATTGCGCTGGGCTTGTTTTTGGTGGTGGGCGGCGGACTGTTTGGCGCATGGGTATGGAATCTGGAGCGCGGAACTGCCGCATTCAAGGAGTCAATTGCCACCCAGGGGCGCGAGCTTGAAAGCCTACAAGCAGTCATTCAACGCAGCAAGGCCAATGCCGCGCCGGTGGATCCTGCTCTGTTGGCTCAGTTGCAGCAGTTGCGCAATACCATCGCCCAGCGTGAAAAACTGCAAATTGCCTTGCAAGAGGGGATGTTTCGCCCCGGTTGGGGGCATTCAGATCGCCTGACCTGGGTTGCGCGCAGTATTCCTGATCCGGTGTGGATCACCGATGTCAAGATGGATGGGTCCCGCTTTGAAGTGAGCGGCTTTACGCTAGAGCCGTCTGCGCTCAATGACTGGGTGGAGAAGTTGGCGCTCAG
>CAIQBN010000395.1 GCA_903870065.1 uncultured beta proteobacterium
CATTCAACAGGCGCGGCGCGAAATTGCGGCGGTGGTCTTGGGTCAGGATGACCGCTTGCTGGCGGTGGTTGGTCCTTGTTCTGTGCATGATCCCGCGTCGGCACTGGAATATGCCCGAAAATTGGCGCCCCTGGCGGCCAGGCTCGCGCCAGACCTGGTGACGGTGATGCGTGTCTACTTTGAGAAGCCGCGCACGGTAGTCGGCTGGAAAGGGCTCATCAATGATCCGGGGCTCGATGGCAGTTTTCAAATTAACCGAGGCTTGCGCTTGGCCCGAAAATTGTTGCTTGATGTGACTGCCGTTGGCCTGCCGATAGCCACCGAATTTCTCGACACCACACTAGGCCAGTACTACGCCGATCTGATTTCCTGGGGGGCCATCGGCGCCCGTACCACCGAGAGCCAGATCCACAGAGAGCTTGCTTCCGGATTGTCGATGCCTGTGGGCTTCAAGAATCGCACTGACGGCGATTTGCAGGTTGCCGTCGATGCAATTATGTCGGCGCAGCATCCACATGTATTTCCGTCGCTAACCCATGAGGGTGCACCTGCCGTGCTGACAACTGCGGGCAACGAGCA
Organism: uncultured beta proteobacterium; assembly: GCA_903870065.1. GTDB lineage: Bacteria > Pseudomonadota > Gammaproteobacteria > Burkholderiales > Burkholderiaceae_C > Allorhodoferax. The sequence goes on from CAIQBN010000395.1 coordinate 580, forward strand.
TGGGCATCTTGTTCTGCGTGGCGGCAGTCGCAGCGGACCCAACTACGAATCCCAACACATTGAAGCCGCATCTGCATTGCTCTTAAGAGCAGGTGCGCCCAACGCGATTTTGGTGGATTGCAGCCACGCCAACAGCGGCAAACGATATGAACGTCAACCTCAGGTCGCGTTCGATGTGGCAGCACAAGTCGCAAACGGGCAACGCGCCATCGTGGGCGTCATGTTGGAAAGCCATCTTGTAAGTGGCTCGCAAAGCGTTGTGGCCGGTCAGCCATTGACCTATGGACAAAGTATCACTGATGGATGTCTGGCTTTCGAGTCGGTGGTTCCTGTCCTGGAGGGTCTGGCGCAAGCGGTTCGGGATCGCCGGTTGCGATTGCAATCGTATTGATAGCACGAAATGCTTATTTTATGTGGGCTAGAGCCGTTTCTCATGAATAAAGTTGGCCGTTGGCAGTGTGGTTTGGAATGAATAAGGCGTTTACCAAAGAGTCGGACACCGCCGACGCTGATGATGACGAACTGCAGTTGCCGCCTATTCCAGTCGGCAGCAAGAACTACATGACACCTGCGGGCTACGCGTGTTTGCGCGCTGAGTTGCTCGACCTGATTGACAACGAACGTCCCAAAATGGTTGATGTCGTTCACTGGGCCGCGAGCAACGGCGACCGTTCGGAAAATGGTGACTATCTATACGGGAAAAAGAGGCTGCGTGAAATTGATCGCAGGATCCGCTTTTTGACAAAACGCATGGAATTGGCCGAAATCGTGTATCCATCCAAGCATTTTGGCAATGACCAGATTTTTTTTGGTGCCACGGTGCGATATGCCGATGAGGCTGGCTTGGAGCGCACGGTGACCATTACCGGCATTGACGAAGCAAACAGCGCGCAAGGCGAAGTCAGCTGGATTTCTCCAGTTGCGCGTACCCTTTTGAAGGCCCATGCCGGTGATGTGCTCAAACTGGTGATGCCAGGACGTATTGAGGAAATCGAAGTTCTGTCGGTCTCCTATCCGGCTCCGGCGGCAGATTGACCCACTGTTGAGACTTTACGGCGTTCTGCTCGCATCACCGCTGCAGTGCGGTTGAGGTTGCGCAGCGCCACCGCCAAGTGGCCGGTGTCACGCACACCGACAACAAACCGAAACTCCACATCGTTTTGTGCGCCTTCATGCCCCATGTCGATATGCACAATATCAGCCTCGGCAGCAGCCAGCGCTGCCGCGACCTTGGCTAAAACGCCTTTTCCATTCTTTGCGGCCACAATGACGCCGGTCTCAAACGCACGCGCCGGCTCATCAGCCCATTCGACCGTGATAAATCGTTCGCTGTCCTTGTGTTGGAGCTTTTTTGCAACCGGGCAGTCATCAATGTGGACCACCAGGCCTTCACCACGCCCCAGATAGCCAACAATGGCGTCACCTGGTATCGGGCGGCAGCACTTGGCAAACTGTACGGAAGCATTTTCACTGCCATCCAGTGTGATGGAGCTTTGTGAAGCAGACTCATGTGCTGTAAAGCGTTCACGGGTCAGCAACAAGGCATCGGGGCGCTGACCACTGTCTGCGAGCAATAGAACCAGTCGTTTGGCCACGATGTGTGCAATGCGTTTGCCCAGCCCGATGTCAGTCAATAGTTCCCGTCGGGTTTTGCTTCCGGTAAACCGCAGCAGCTTGTCCCAAATCGGTTCGTAAGCGGCATCGACGTCCGCAAACCGATCTATTCCCTCTGCACGCAATGCCTGGGTAAGCAGCTTTTCACCGAGTTCTTCAGACTCGGTGTGCGCCATGGTCTTAAGGTGGTGGCGAATTTTTGAGCGGGCCCGACCCGTTCGAACAAACCCCAACCAAGCGGGGTTGGGCGTTGCGTTGGCCTCAGTGACCACTTCCACCACATCACCGTTCTTGAGTTCGGTGCGCAGTGGAACCGGTTCGTCATTGATGCGTGCAGCCACCGTGCGATCACCCACATTGCTGTGTATGGCGTAGGCAAAGTCGACAATCGTGGCACCCCTGGGCATCGCCATGATCTGGCCTTTGGGCGTAAAAACGTAGACCGCATCGGGAAACAAATCCACCTTCACGTGATCCCAGAACTCGGCCGCATCATGGGTCTCGTCCTGTATATCAAGCAGCGACTGGAGCCACTTTGTACCGAGCCGGTCGGATGACGCCTGATCGGGTTTGTTCGCCTTGTACAGCCAATGCGCCGCAACCCCCGACTCCGCCACCACATGCATGGCTTCGGTCCGCATCTGGAATTCCACGCTGACGCTCGACGGTCCGACCAGCGTCGTGTGCAGTGATTGGTAGCCGTTGAGTTTGGCGATCGCAATGTGATCTTTGAACTTGCCGGGTAGTGGTTTGTACAACTGGTGAAGCACGCCCAACGCCGTATAGCAGTCGATCACGTGCGGCACGATGACCCGAAATCCATAGATATCGGTCACTTGCGCAAAGCTGAGGTGCTTGGTGTCCATTTTCTTGTAAATGGAATAGAGCGACTTCTCGCGGCCCGCAATCCGTACTGGAATGGCTGCATTGGCAAATGCAGTTTCAACCTCTCTTTGAACTTTTTGAATCAGGTCACGACGCCTGCTTCGGGCTTTGGCAACCGCTTTGCTCAAGGTCGCGTAACGCCATGGACGCAAGTAGCGAAAAGACAGGTCCTGCAACTCCCTGTATGTCTGATTCAGGCCCAGTCGGTGGGCGATGGGAGCGTAGATGTCAAGCGTTTCGGAGGCGATACGACCCCACTTCGACCGCGGCACATCGGCCAGGGTGCGCATATTGTGAGAGCGGTCAGCCAATTTGATCAAAATGACACGAACATCGCGTGCCATTGCCAACAGCATTTTTCGAAAAGACTCCGCCTGGTTCTCTTCGCGCGTATTGAATTGCAGTTTGTCGAGCTTGGTGAGTCCGTCGACTAGTTCTGCAACCGGCGATCCAAAACGCTCAATGAGTTCGGCCTTGGTGACACCGCAGTCTTCCAGTGCATCGTGCAGCAGCGCAGCCATCAGGGCTTGTGCATCAATTTTCCACTCGGCGCACTGCGCCGCAACAGCAATTGGATGGGTAATGTAGGGCTCGCCATTGTTGCGCAATTGCCCCAGGTGCGCTTCATCAGCAAAACGGTAAGCCTGGCGCACACTTTCCAGGTCTTCAGGAGATAGATAGTCCAGTTTTGACGTCAATCCAGCAAAACTGGCCGACGCTGCGTTGATCGCAGCCGAACGCGGCGGGGCCAACACCGGTGTCGCTACGGCTTTGAGGGGGGTCGTGTTAGCTGGAATGCCCATGTCTCAAATGTAGCCTTCTCCAAAATGCTTTGGATGCGAAGGCGGGAAAAATGGCCAAAAAAAAAGCACCGCGAGCGGTGCAATTTTTTTGAATCGAGGTCGTTCAGAGCGGAACCTTCTTCAGCATTTCAATTCCGACCTTGCCGGCGGCGATTTCACGCAGCGCCGTAACACCTGCCTTATTCTTGCTTTCAATTTTTGGCGTATGGCCCTGGTTGAGCATGCGCGCACGGTATGTTGCTGCAAGTACCAGTTGAAAACGATTTGGAATCTGCACCAGGCAGTCTTCTACAGTAATGCGGGCCATGGGTTCTCCAACAGACTAGGGGATAAGCAATGCTTTGAATGTTTCGGCTCGAGCACGGCGTTGCGCTGAAAACTTGAGCCGCTGAGAATGAACAATGGCCTTTAAATCAAAAAGCGCACGATCAAACAACTCGTTGATTATAACGAAGTCAAATTTGTGAACCTGGGACACCTCAATGGCCGCATTTTTCATGCGTACATCGATGACTTCCGGTGAGTCTTCACCACGGCGCTCAAGGCGTGACCGCAACTCTTCCCAACTGGGCGGCAGGATAAAAATGGAGACCGCGTTGGCAAAAATATTCTTGATCTGGATGGCTCCCTGGTAGTCAATTTCCAAAATCACATCGGCACCTTGTGCCATGCGATCCTCGATTGCCTTCTTGGAAGTGCCGTAGCGCCGGTTATGCACATGCGCCCACTCAATAAAACCGTCCGCAGCCACCATGGCATCGAATTCGTGGTCTGAGACAAAAAAGTACTCGCGACCGTGTTTTTCCTGGCCGCGCGGCGGCCTGGTGGTGTGGGATACCGATGGTTGCACATGCGAGTCGAGTTCGAGCAGCGCCTTCACCAGGCTCGACTTGCCGGCCCCGCTCGGAGCTGCGACGACGATGAGGTTCCCGGGGTAATCCATAGAAAAAAGCTCTCGGAGGCTGTTGCGAATGTGGGGCTATTCTATGTTCTGAACCTGCTCACGCATCTGTTCGATCAGTACCTTCATGTCCACGGAAATATGGGTCAACTCCAGCGCGGCTGACTTGGAGCCCATGGTATTGGCTTCCCGATGCAGTTCCTGAATCAGGAAATCCAGGCGCTTGCCAACTTCGCCACCTTTCTTGATCAGGCGCTCAATTTCGTCAAGATGCGAGCCCAGGCGCAGGAGTTCTTCGGCGACATCGATACGAATGGCGAACGCAGTTGCCTCGGTCAGTGCGCGATCCTGAGCCGCTTCTGGCAGCACGGACCCCTCCGTCAGACTCATAGCATCTTTCCAGCGTGCAAGAAAGCGCAGCCGGTTTTGTTCCACCAGCTGGGGAATCATGGGTACGGCCTGCTCGGCCAGTTTGCGCAATTGGGCAATGTGATCAAGCAGCATGGCCGACAGTCGCGCACCCTCGCGTTGACGGGCGTCCAATAGCGCTTTGATGACTTTGTTTGCCAGCGGCGCCACAGCAGGACTCCAGTCCTGCGCGACGCCATGTTCTGCTGCGCACATGCGCATGACATCTGCCACGCTGAGTGCTGCTGCGGTAGGCAGCCATGCCTTGACCGTATCCTGTACCGCATTGAGCCGTTGCATGAGGCGCGGGCTAGGGTCTGCCACACTGAGTGAGCCGGCCAATTCAATGGAGGCACGCACTTCGACCTTGCCGCGCTTGAGCTGGCCTTGCAGCAGGTCACGTAGGGTGGGTTCAAATTGGCGCAGATCTTCGGGCAGCCGAAAGGTTAAATCCAAAAAGCGGCTGTTGACGGACCGAATTTCCAGACCGAGCTGACCAAGCGGCATTTTGTTATCGGACTCAGCATTGGCCGCTGTGCTGCTGTGCTGTGCACTGGCGTAACCCGTCATGCTATAAACTGGCATTCCATATCCCTGTTCGTAAAATGACCTTGAGAATAACCCGGTTCCGTCTTACCAGACACCTGTCCTGTTCATAATTTATGTCGAAGGTCAAGCCAGCTCCTTTGCCACCCGATACGACTATTGGCGGCTATCGCGTAATACGCAAGGTCGCCGCGGGTGGTTTTGGACTGGTGTATTTGGCTCTGGACCCCGATGGGCAAAGGGTGGCCGTCAAGGAGTATTTGCCATCATCGCTGGCGACACGCGCGCCTGGCGAATTGCTGCCCCACGTTCAACCTGAGAAGTTGTCGCTCTATCGGCTGGGATTGAAGAGTTTTTTTGAAGAAGGCCGCTCACTGGCGCAAATTTCGCATCCGTCTGTTGTGAGTGTGCTGAATTTTTTTCGTGAAAACGAAACGGTTTACATGGTTATGAACTACCTTGAGGGTGCTGCCCTTCAGGATTTCATTGTGACCGCACGTGATCTCAAACAAAGCAAGGTTTTTCGGGAATCCACAATCCGCTCGCTGTTTGACGAAATTTTGCGAGGACTGCGGATCGTGCATCAGCACAAGATGCTGCATCTAGACATCAAGCCGGCCAATATTTTTATCACGGATGACAACAAGTCCGTGCTGATTGATTTCGGTGCGGCGCGTGAAGTGCTGAGCAAAGAGGGTAATTTCATCCGGCCCATGTACACGCCGGGCTTCGCTGCGCCTGAGATGTACCGGCGCGATGCTTCGATGGGCCCTTGGACTGACATTTATGCCATTGGCGCGTGCATCTATGCCTGCATGCAGGGTTACCCGCCCAATGAAGCACCGCAGCGGCTGGAGAAGGATCGAATTGCCATTGCCCTGGCGCGTTTGCGCGGCGTGTACTCGGACAATTTGATCGAAGTGGTCGAATGGTGCATGGCGCTCGACCCGCTGTCGCGGCCGCAATCGGTTTTTGCCTTGCAAAAAGAGTTGAGTCGGGAAGGTGAGCGTCGCTACACCAAGCTGACTGTCGGAGAAAAGGTTCGTATGCAGTTTGACACCATGGTGACTGACACCAAGCGCAGTGTGCTCGCGGTCTCCAATGCGGGTGTCAAACCAAAATGAAATTTTCTGTTTTTCAAATCAGCCGAAAGGGCGGGCGCGAGAAGAACGAAGACCGCATGGGGTATTGCTATACCAAGGCGTCAGGTCTCTTCTTGTTGGCTGATGGCATGGGCGGTCACCCCGAAGGGGAAGTTGCCGCGCAAACGGTGCTGCAGGCTATTTCGGCTTTGTATCAAAAGGAAGCCAAACCGGAAATCGACGACCCGAAGGCCTTTTTTGCCAAGGCCATCATGGCTGCTCACAGGCAGATATTGCGCTACGCAGCGGAGAAGCATTTAGCCGATACGCCGCGCACGACACTGGTTGCGGTGATTGTGCAGGGTGGCGTTGCGCACTGGGTCCATTGCGGTGACTCGCGGCTTTACTTTGTTCGGCACGGTGAGTTGCTGGTGCGCACGCGCGACCACTCTTATATCGAGCAGCATCAGAACGCGCATCCGGACCAGTTGCCACCAGGGCGCTTGAATCGCAATGTGTTGTATACCTGTTTGGGTTCTCCCACCAAGCCCGTTTTTGACGTCGTGGGGCCGGTTCCTTTGCAACAGGGCGACAAAATTTTGCTGTGCTCGGACGGGCTATGGGGCAGCCTCGATGATGCGGAAATTGTCTTGCAATTGGGCCAGAAACAAGTTGGGTCGGCCGTACCTGAGCTGGTCGAACGTGCCTTGGTCAAAGGCGGTGCCACCAGTGACAACGTCACAGTGATCGCCATGGAATGGGAGACTCCCGACACGTTTGAGTCCACCCGGGGCAGTATTTCTACCGAAACGATTGACGAAGGGGTTTTTGCATCCACCGTACAGGCTGGATGGCTGGACTCTAGTGTGGATGATTTGGACGATGCTGCCATTGAGCGGTCTATTGCTGAAATCAATGATGCCATCCGCAGATCGGCGGCGCGCAAGGTTTGATCATCGCGCCTCGGTAGCGCACCATTTTTCTTTTGTTCCAGGAATAGCCATGTCTGATTACGTTCGCAACCAGGGCCGTGCTGCCAACCAGCTGCGCGATGTGCGCATTACGCGTGGCTACACCATCCACGCAGAAGGCTCGGTGCTGATTGAGTTTGGTGGTACCAAGGTGCTGTGCACGGCGTCAGTGGAAGAGCGGGTACCCCCACACAAACGCGGTAGCGGTGAAGGCTGGGTTACAGCCGAATACGGAATGCTTCCCCGTGCCACTCACACCCGCAGTGATCGCGAAGCCGCGCGGGGCAAGCAAAGTGGGCGCACCCAGGAAATACAGCGCCTGATTGGCCGATCGATGCGCGCCGTGTTTGACCTCAAGAAGTTGGGTGAGCGCACGGTTCAACTCGATTGCGATGTGCTGCAAGCCGATGGCGGAACCCGCACGGCGGCCATCACAGGCGCTTTTGTTGCAGCGCAGGACGCAGTCAACGGTTTACTCAAAGCGGGCAAGATTACCGAGTCGCCCATCATTGCCTCGGTTGCGGCAATTTCGGTGGGCATTGTGCAGGGAACACCTTTGCTGGACCTGGAGTACACCGAAGACTCGGCTTGTGATACCGACATGAACGTCGTAATGACCGGCGCCGGTCATTTTGTTGAAGTGCAGGGTACGGCGGAAGGTGCGGCATTCTCACGCTCCGAAATGGATGTGCTCCTGTCGCTTGCCGAAAAGGGAATCTCCGAGTTGATGGCGTTGCAGCAACAGGCGCTATCGTAGTTATAGCGGTACCCGCTTATTCCACGAGGGCTACCCTGTGTTTTATCTAAAATTTTCCGAATGAAAATTGTTCTCGCCTCCAATAACAAGGGCAAGCTGCTGGAGCTTCAAGCCATGCTGACACCCTTGGGTTGCCAATTGGTCACCCAGGGTGAACTCGGTGTTCCCGAAGCCCCAGAGCCGCATCGCACCTTTGTGGAAAATGCCCTTGCCAAAGCACGCAATGCCTGCCGCCATACCGGGCTGCCCGCGCTGGCCGATGATGCGGGCCTGTGCGTAGACGCGTTTGGCGGCCTGCCGGGTGTTGATACGGCCTACTACGCAACCCAGTTCGGCTATGAAAAGAGTGACGCCAACAATGTGCGTGCCTTGTTGGAGCAAATGCGCCAGATCGAGAACCGGCGTGCCGCCATGGTGAGCACTTTGGTGGCCGTGCGCAGTCCCGACGATCCGGAGCCACTCATCGCAGTGGGGCGCGTAGTGGGCGAGATTGCGCGCGAACCGGTGGGCAGCAACGGGTTTGGGTTTGATCCGTTGATGTGGATTCCAGCGTTTGGCAAGACCTTTGCCGAGCTGCCAATTGAAGAGAAAAACGCCCACAGCCACAGAGGAAAATCAGCCAGGGCCATGTCGGCCTTGATCCGCGAACACTGGCTGGCATGACACGTCCGGCTTCCACCTGGCACAAGGATTAGAAGTGATACCCATCCTGGCCGATTCCGAGCAGGCATCGGTGTCACATGATGTGCAGCACTACATGCGCCCCGGCTTGCTGCAATTGGCGGCGTTGCCGCCTTTGTCACTGTATGTGCACATGCCCTGGTGTCTGAAAAAGTGTCCTTATTGCGACTTCAACTCGCATGAGGTCCAGACTCAGGATCTTCCGCAACAGCGCTATCTGGATGCCCTTGTTGCTGACTTGGACGCTGCTCTGCCACTGATCTGGGGTCGTACTGTCCATAGCATCTTTTTTGGCGGTGGTACTCCCAGCCTGTTTTCACCCGCCGCCATTGAACGGCTGCTCAGCGACATTCGGGCGCGTTTGCGCCTGGAGCCCGATTGCGAGATAACCCTGGAAGCCAATCCGGGTACGTTCGAGAAAGACCGATTCCGTGCGTACCGACAGGCCGGGGTGACCCGGCTCTCGGTCGGTGTGCAGAGCTTTAACGATCAGCACCTTGTGGCGCTGGGCCGGGTGCATGATCGCGCACAGGCCGTTGCTGCTGTGCAGGAAGCAGCGCTTTCCTTTGACACGTTTAACCTCGACATCATGTACGCGCTACCTGGGCAAACCCTGGAGCAAGTCGGTCAGGACATTGCTACTGCACTGCAGTTTGAGCCGCCGCACATTTCGATCTATCACCTGACTATTGAGCCCAATACGTATTTTTCCAAATTCCCGCCCTCGGTCCCGGAAGATGACACTGCCTATGCCATGTTGGATCTGGTCACCGAGTTGACCGGCGCGGGCGGGCTTGACCGTTACGAGGTATCTGCCTATGCCACGGCAAATCATCGCAGCCGGCACAATTTGAATTACTGGCAGTTCGGTGATTATTTGGGCATTGGCGCTGGCGCCCACAGCAAGCTCAGTTTTGCCCATCGGGTCGTGCGTCAGGTGCGTTTTCGCGACCCGCGCCGCTATATGGAGCACGCGCTGGCAGGTCACGCACTGACCCACAGCGCCGAGGTGGCCCGGACCGATTTGCCGTTTGAATTCATGCTCAACGCCCTGCGTCTGCGCAATGGATTTGGACTGCGTGACTTTTGTGAGCGTACTGGCCTGGCCGTGACTGCGATTGAGTCGGCACTCAACGAAGCGGAACGCAAGGGCCTCATTGAACGGGATTTTGCGCGTGTACGCCCGACGCAACGCGGTTTTGATTTTCTGAGTGACTTGCAGGAAATATTCCTGTCCAATGCAAGTTAGCCGGCGGACTGTTGGCGACAGAAGGGGGCAGTTCCATGTTCTCGGTATACGGCAAAGCGGGCAGGGTGTTCAGAGGCTCCATGGAAGAACTGCGGCAGGTTGGGCCGCTGTCGCGAATTTCGCGTCCCCATGCGGTGGCACCGGTCGGCCTGGACCCGCTGGATCAAAATCCTTTGCGCACGTCTGAAGCGCAGCCACCGCCGCATCCCGATGCTGCCCATCGTGTCGCACTGGCTGCGTATTCGTTAAGCAATAAACCGGAGCTGCCACGCCACCCCCTGACCCGCGTAGACGCCGTCATGAGCAGCCCGGTCACGACGGTGTCCGATGCCTTCACGGTGGACCAGGCCTGGCAGATCCTTGCCCGCAACCATCTTGGGCAAGCTCCCGTTGTAGGTATCCGGGGCATTTTGGTGGGGCTGATCTCACGGGCGCATCTGATGGCACCCGACCGCGTGCCAGGCCCAGAGAGCCACGCGCTGGTCTGGCGTGCCCTCATGATGCAGCCGGTGGTGGAGGTCATGTGGACGCCCGTTCCAAGCGTGTCGCCCGACACCGACATCCGCCGGGTAGCCCGGGTGCTGCTCGACGCGGGTCTGCCCGGGTTGCCGGTGGTGGATGAACAGGGGGGAGTGACCGGATTTATTTCGCGGTCTGATATCCTGAGGGCCGTCGTTGCAGACCCCCCGCTGGACTTGTGGACTTGATGGGTGTTTTACCCGTTGGTGGGGCGGCAACCGCGCTAGGAAAGACGCCGGTTGATTGGACGTTGAAAGCGACTGGTCACTAGCCCAGTTTTTTCACCAGGACCTGACTTTTGCGGTCCCAGTTGTATTTGCGTTTGCGTGCTTCTGGCAGCCATTCGGGATCGACCTGCGCGAAACCACGCTTGATAAACCAGTGCATGGTGCGTGTGGTCAAAACAAAGATGCTCTCCAGCCCGGCAGCCCTGGCTCTTTGCTCGATGCGTTTGAGCACCCGCTCACCATCGCCCTGGCCTTGGACGTCGGGTGAAACTGTGAGAGCGGCCATCTCTGCCGTTCGTGCCTCTGGGTAGGCGTACAGGGCTGCACAGGCAAAGATGACGCCATCGTGCTCAATGATCGTGTAGTTGCCCACATCCCGTTCGATTTCGGTGCGACTGCGCTTGACCAGGGTCCCATCTCTTTCAAACGGTTCAATGAGTTGCAGAATGCCGCCAACATCATCGACCGTCGCCTCACGCAGGCTTTCCAATTTTTCATCCACCACCATGGTGCCGATGCCATCATGCACATAAACCTCCAGCAGAATGGATCCGTCCACCGAGAAGGGAATGATGTGACTGCGTTCCACTCCGTTCTTGCACGCTTTCACGCAGTGCTGCAAATAAAACGCGGTATCGGTCGGTTGGTTGGCTGTTGGTAATTGGGTCAGCAGTCTTTCGGCCGCGTCCAGCGGCAGCTCGGTATCGATCGGGTTATCTTCGGAAGTCGGCTCCAAGGGGCGCAGTCGGATGCCTGGTACCTCGGTCACAAAAATGAGCTTGTCGGCTTGTAGCGCCGTCGCAACTGACGTGGCCACTTCTTCCATGGCCAGGTTAAAAGCTTCGCCAGTTGGCGAAAAGCCAAACGGTGAGACCAGCAGCAATGCTCCCATATCCAGTACGCGGGTGATGCCGGCGGTGTCGACCTTGCGGACTAGTCCGGAATGCTGAAAGTCCACACCGTCCACAATACCGACCGGACGCGCGGTGATGAAATTGCCCGATATAACGCGCACGGTTGAATCGGCCATGGGGGTATTGGGCAAGCCCTGGCTGAACGCTGCTTCAATTTCATAACGCAATTGACCGGCGGCTTCCTGGGCACAGTCCAGCGCCACCTCGTCAGTGATGCGCATGCCGTGCGAGTACTTGGCCGCGTGGCCCTTGGCCTTGAGTTGCTCGGTAACCTGCGGTCGAAAGCCATGCACCAGCACAATTTTGACCCCCATGCTCTGAATCATCGCCAGGTCTTGCGCCAGATGCTGGAGTTTGCCTGCTGCAACCGCCTCTCCGGCGATGCCGACGACGAAGGTCTGATTGCGGAATTTATGAATGTAGGGCGCGACCGAGCGAAACCACGGCACAAAGGTGAAATTGAAAACAGTGGTCATGGCACGCAAGCTGGGAGGTCGGTTGAGGGCGGGGCTGGGATAATCCACGATTCTCTACGAAGTTTGTACCTTGACCACCAGCTCCCTGCACATTGAATTTCCCGAGTCGCTCCCGGTATCGGGAAAACGCGAAGAGATCATGGCCGCACTGGGCCAGCACCAGGTGATCATCGTCTGCGGCGAAACCGGCTCCGGCAAGACCACCCAATTGCCCAAAATCGCGTTGGCCATGGGGCGCGGCAAGATCAACTATCCGGCTGGCCAACGTGCCAAGTTGATTGGTCATACCCAGCCCCGGCGCATTGCCGCCAGCAGTGTGGCCAAGCGCATTGCCGAGGAGTTGAAGACGCCATTGGGCGAGGTAGTGGGATTTAAGGTGCGGTTTCAGGACCGGTTGAGCCGGGACGCTTCGGTCAAGTTGATGACCGATGGCATATTGCTGGCTGAAACACAGACTGACCCGCTGCTCAATGCTTATGACACGATCATTATCGATGAGGCCCATGAGCGCAGCCTGAACATCGATTTTTTGCTGGGCTACCTGCGCCAGATATTGCCGCGTCGGCCCGATTTGAAGATTGTGGTGACATCGGCAACCATCGATGCCCAGCGCTTTGCCGATCACTTCAAGTCCCGCAATGGCCCGGCTCCCGTCATCATGGTGTCTGGCCGCATGTTTCCGGTTGAACAGCGGTATCGCCCGTTTGAGGAGTCGCGGGAGTATGACCTGAACCACGCCATTGCCGATGCGGTCGATGAGCTTTGGAACGATCGCCAAAACCAGGGCGACATTCTTGTCTTCTTGCCCGGAGAGCGTGAGATCCGTGAAGCGGCAGATCATTTACGCAAACACCTGAGCCACCAGCCCGTGATGCGCGGCGCCGAAGTGTTGCCCCTGTTTGCGCGCTTGAGTCCGGCCGAGCAGGACCGGATCTTTGATGGTCATACCGGGCGGCGCGTGGTGCTGGCGACCAATGTGGCTGAGACCTCGCTGACGGTTCCCGGAATTCGTTATGTAATTGATGCCGGCACGGCGCGGGTCAAGCGCTACAGTTTTCGCAGCAAGGTGGAGCAATTGCTGGTGGAGCCCATCAGCCAGGCGGCGGCAAATCAGCGCTCGGGTCGCTGTGGGCGCGTAGCCAACGGCATCTGCATCCGCCTCTACGACGAAAAGGATTTTGTCGGGCGTGAGCGTTTTACCGATCCGGAAATCTTGCGCTCCTCGCTGGCGGGCGTTATTTTGCGCATGAAGTCGCTTCATCTGGGTGTTGTCGAAGACTTTCCGTTTCTGGAGCGTCCTTCAAGTCGGGCGATTGCCGACGGTTACCAGTTGCTCAACGAGTTGGGTGCCGTGGACGATGCCAATGAACTGACCGCGACCGGCCAAGAGCTTGCCAAATTGCCGCTGGATCCGCGTGTGGGCCGCATGATTCTGGAGGCGCGCAGTCGCCAGGCACTTGATGAGGTGCTGGTGATTGCCTCGGCACTGAGTGTGCAGGATGTGCGTGACCGGCCCATGGAGGCGCAGCAACAGGCCGACCAGGCGCATGTGAAGTTTGACGATGAGAAGAGCGAGTTTGTCGGCTACCTGAAGCTGTGGAAGTGGATTCACGATGCGCGCGGTGGATCACCGAGCTCGGCATCAGGAGTTGGGGCGGACGGGGGTTCTGCGCAGGTAAGAGGAGGAGGCCGGAGGCCGGGGGACACGGAGCGGAACGCCCGTCCGCCCCAACTTCTAGCGCCAGCCACCGCACACAAACTGTCTAACCGCCAATACGAACAGCTTTTGCGTCAAAACTTTGTCAACATCCGCCGTGTTCGGGAGTGGAAGGATATTTACAGTCAGCTGCACACCGTGGTTGCCGAGCACAAGTGGCATCTCAACGCAGCACCCGCTACCTATGAGCAGTTGCACCTGTCCATGTTGGCGGGGCTGCTGGGCAATATCGGATGCAAGGTCGAAACCGAAGGCCCCCAGGGCGAATACTTGGGCGCACGCGGCATCAAGTTTTTTGCCCATCCCGGCGCGCATCTGACCAAGAAGCCGGGACGCTGGATCATTGCGTCTGAATTGGTCGAAACCACACGTCTGTTTGGCCGTGGCATCGCCAATATTGAGCCGCAATGGCTGGAACAGGCGGGCGGCCATTTGTTAAAGAAACAATTGTTGGACCCGCACTGGGAAAAGAAGGCGGCGGAGGTGATCGCACTGGAGCGGGCCACGCTGTATGGCATTGTCATCTACAACGGTCGGCGCACCAACTACAGCCGTGTTGACCTGGCCGGTGCGCGCGAGATTTTCATTCGCCAGGCGCTGGTGGAAGGCGAGTGGGACACGACCCTTCCATTTTTGGCCGCGAACCAAAAAATGGTGCGCAAGGTAGAGGAACTGGAGCACAAGGCGCGCCGGCAGGACGTGTTGGTGGACGATGAACTGATCTACGCCTACTACGACCAGCAACTGCCTGACGATGTGTGCAGCGGCTACAGCTTTGAGCGCTGGTACCGCGACGAGGTGAAAAAACAACCAAGGCTTTTGCTGCTGACTCGCGAAGAGCTGATGCGCCATGAGGCGGCCGGTATCACCACCGCATCGTTTCCCAAGGCGATTCGTCTCGGTGGCGTGGACTGTGCCGCCACCTATTTGCATGAGCCTGGCGATGCGCGTGACGGCCTGACTGTCACTGTGCCGCTGTTCGTCCTGAATCAGGTTAGCGATGAGCGGTGTGAATGGCTGGTTCCCGGCATGCTCAAGGACAAGGTTCAGGCGTTGCTCAAGACCTTGCACCAGCGACCGCGCTCGCGCCTGGTTCCATTGCCAGAGACAGCCACCAAGTTTGCCGATGCGCTGAATGCTCCGGAGCGCTTTGGCCAGGGTGCGCTGATTGACGCGGTGCTGAAGCTGGTGCGTGAGGCCACCTCACTGGATATTGCGCGCGCCGACATCAAGGCCGACATGTTGACGCCGCACTATTTCATGAACTTGCGCGTGGTGGACGAGCACGGTCGGCAGTTGGGGCATGGCCGCAATCTGGGTGCGCTGAAGGCTGATTTAGGTGCGCAGGCGCGGGGCGCCTTTCAGGCGCTGGCCGGGCTGAAGCTGGCACAAGTAGGAGCGGCCAGTTCAGCAAGTCCTGCATCACCGTCCAGCAATGCCGATACAAGGCAATCATCTAAGCAAAATCAGGCATTAGCCCTCGTAAATGCTGAACATGTTGCTACTAAAACAGGAGCGAATAAAGTCAGCGATTCGGCACAGCAGTCTGCCAAACCCAGCGTGACCGAGCAGCGCCACAGTGCCTGGACTTTCGGTGAGTTGCCAGAATTGCTGGAAATTCGCAAGGGCGGGCAGATATTGATTGGTTTTCCAGCACTGATCGATCAGGGTGACGCAGTCACTATCGAAGTGTTTGATGAACCAGAAGTTTCAGCCGTAAAACACCGTGCCGGTCTGCTCCGCCTGTTTGCCCTGCAGATCAAGGATGCGCTCAAATACTTGGAGAAAAACATTCCCGACCTGCAAAAGATGGCGGTTGTTTATATGCAAGTCGGCAAGTCGGACACGGGTGCAGGCGGTGGCACGCTGGAAGAACTACGCGATCAGATCATTGCCGTTGCACTGGAGCGTGCCTTCTTGCTTGATCCCTTGCCCACTGACGAATTTGCGTTCAAACGCCGGGTAGATGAAGGCCGTGGCCGACTGACCTTGATTGCCAATGAAGTTGCGCGGCTTGCCGGCAGCATTCTGCTGGAATACGCCGTAGCAGCCCGCAAGATCAAGGACACCAAAAACGCATCCGATGCAGTGGCCGATTGTGCTCAGCAACTGGGCCGCCTGGTGCCAAAGCGCTTTTTGCATGCGGCACCCTGGCCACGTTTGCAGCACTTGGCACGCTACATCAAGGCTATCGCACTTCGGCTGGACAAGTACCGTGCTGACCCGGCACGTGATGCCGCTCGCCTGGTAGAACTGCGCCCGCTGGAGCAGCGTTACTGGCGTTTGGTGGCCGAGCGCAAGGGCGCGACCGACGAGCGCATGCAGGAGTTTCGCTGGTTGATGGAGGAGTTGCGGGTAAGTTTTTTTGCCCAAGAGTTGCGCACCCCACAGCCCGTGAGCGTCAAGAGGCTGGACAAGGCCTGGGCTCAACTCAGCAGCTGAAAAACGCCGTTCAAACAAGATTGGTAAGGCGCCGCTTCGGACGGACCTCTGGCACTGGAAAGTGGTTAATCGGCCGGTATGGTCACTACCATTTCACGCAGCATGCCACCGCTAGCAACGCTTCCTTCGGCGCGTCCCTCACCGCGCATGCGGGCGAGACACGCCGACTTGTCGACTCCGCGGTGCACGTCACAGCGAAGCATTGCATTTTTTTCATACTCCGACGCAGACAATGGTGCACTCATTTTTCCGCTTTTAATGTCTGCGAGGCTGTTTCTGGCTTCTTTCAAACAGTCGGCCACATCCCCGTCGAAGCCTGTGCTACGGCAAATTGCAGACTCTTGCATGTAGAGCGCGATCGCCGTGTTCAACTCATCTTTCGTCAATGCCTTGGCCTCGGCACTCAGCAATGCAACCGAGAGCGCAACCATGCCGACCGACGCCAGGGTGCGGGGGATCTGGTGGAAACGTTTCATTGAATACTCCTTGAAAGTGCCGGTGATCGCACGTTTGGTGCGTTGAAAAGTCGGCTCGACTGTAGTCGTTTGAATCGGAGTCACTCTTGAGTATTCGCAAGCACTATTTTCGACATGCCTGCCCACGAGTGAGGCGCTAGACCGGTGCCATCGGAGCGCGGTGGTTGTTGATAATTCGCACGGCTTTGCCAGTACGGCTCACTATGCTCACGTTCGGGCTGGCGGTGTGACCGAACGGTCATTCGATCGGCCCGATTCACGCGCAATCATTCACACACTGAGGTATTTACGATGAGCAATTTGAGTTTATTTGAGCCACGCCTGTTTCAATCCGCACTGACCGATCCGTTTGACTCCATGTTCAAGCGGTTTATGGCGCCGATTCGTATGGAGATAGAAAATGGCGCACTCGATATGCGACTCGATGTGCGTGAGATCGATGGTGTTTACAAGGTCATGGCCGATATTCCAGGCGTGAAGAAAGATGACATCAGTGTTCGCATCGATGGCAATATTGTTCAGATCGGTGCTGAAGCCAAGCGAAAGAAGGAAACCAAGGAGGATGGCGGCAAAGTGTTGCGCAGTGAACGCTGGCAGGGCGCGGTGTCCCGTACCTTTTCCCTGGCGCAGGATGTGGATGAGGCGAAAGCCTCGGCCAAATACGAGGACGGCGTTTTGACCCTGGAGTTACCCAAAAAAGCTGGCGAAAAGGCAAAACAACTCCGCATCCAGTAACGTTGGACTGCACAACGCCAGGTGCCGCCGGTGCCAGGTTCTCTTAGCGGCGCACCCGCCCCTGGCGTGAACCATCCGCGCTGCCTTGTGACTGGGGGCGCTGGTTTTTTGGGTATTAATCTGGTTCGGTTACTTTTGAGGCGCGGATGGGCTGTGCGTGTCCTGGACATCGTGCCTTTTGAATACCCGGAGGTGGACCGCGTGAATGTTGTCCTTGGCGACATTCGCGATGAACAGCTTGTCGACCATGCGATGAACGGGGTGGACGTGGTGGTGCATTGTGCTGCTGCATTGCCCCTTGCCGATGAAGCGGAAATTCGCTCCACAGGCATCAAAGGCACGCGTGTGACCCTGGAGGCAGCCCGCCGCCACGGTGTCAATCGTTTTGTTTTTGTGTCGTCTACCGCGGTATATGGCTTGCCGAAAGATCATCCGATCGTCGAGTCAGAAGCACTGGTTGGCGTCGGCCCTTATGGTGAGGCAAAAATTGGTGCGGAGCAGGCTTGCGAGGCAGCACGTGCCCGCGGTTTGTGTGTGACGATTCTTCGCCCCAAGAGTTTCATTGGTCCCGAGCGTCTGGGAGTATTTGAACTGCTGTATGACTGGGCGGCGGACGGGCATGGTTTTCCCGTGCTGGGCGACGGAGCCAATATGTACCAATTGCTCGATGTAGATGACCTCTGTGAGGTCATACTGCTGTCCATGGTTGTGGCACCGGCCATTGCCAATGACACCTTCAATGTGGGCGCCGAACGCTTTTGCACCATGCGCCAAAATGTGCAGTCGGTGCTGGACCGGGCTGGTCACGGCAAGCGCGCCACGGATATCCCGGCGGGGCTTGCCGTTGCATTGTTGCGGTTGCTGGGTGCTCTGAAGCTGTCACCGTTATACCCGTGGATTTATGAGTCGGCGGGGCATAACAGCGTGGTGTCGATAGAGCGACTAAAGGCACGGACCGGCTTTGCGCCGAGGTATTCCAATGTTGACGCACTGCTTCGCAATTACGACTGGTATCTAGCCCATCGGCCGGAGTATCGGGGGCGCCAAGGCGTAACCCACCGTGTGCCTTGGAAGAGAGGCGCGCTTCGCCTTGCCAAGGCTTTTTTTTGAGACAGGTAGGGCGTGATGGCGCGTCTGTCGGAATCCTCACTTCCTGTTGGCGCGGATGGTCGTGCTGACCCGATTCCAATCGTTGTTGACCTCGATGGCACGCTCCTGCGCAGTGATGTGTTGCTGGAGTCACTGTTGGCGGTTGCCCGCGCCCAACCGATGGTCCTTGCCAAGGTTCCCTTCTGGCTTGTGCGTGGAAGTGCAGTTTTAAAGCGGCAATTGGTCACATTGGCACCCATTGATGTCAGCACCTTGCCCTTCGACATTGGTTTGCTGGAGTACCTGCGTGAGCAAAAAAGTGCAGGGCGGCGCATCGTCCTTGCCAGTGGTTCTGACGTGCAGATTGCCGACGCGGTGGCACGGCATTGCGGGGTATTTGATGCCGTGTTTGGTAGCGATGGCCACGTGAATTTGACCGCTGTTCGGAAGCGCAACCGATTGGTAGCGGAATTTGGTTTGAAGGGATTTGACTACATCGGTGACAACGCCCAGGATTTGCCGATCTGGGCAGTCGCGCGGTTTGCCATGCTGGCTGGTCCGAGTGCCAGGCTGATTGCGCAGGCTCAAAGTGTCGCAAGCGTGCAGCGGGTATTTGTGCGTAACAGTCCGGCGTTGGGGACTTACAGCAGCGCCATGCGGGTGCAGCACTGGCTAAAAAATTTGCTGGTATTGGTTCCGATTCTGGTGGGACATCATTTGTACGAACCGATATTTTTGCGCAACGCCATGCTGGGTGCCTTGTGCTTCTGTTTTGCTGCATCGGGCACCTATTTGCTCAACGACTTGCTGGATTTGAGAACCGACCGCCAACACCCGCGCAAGAAGTTGCGGATGTTGGCCTCGGGCGAATTGCCAATTGCCCACGCGTTGTGCATGCTGCCCTGCCTGTGGTTGGCGGCGCTGCTATTGGCGATGTGGCTGCCAATCGGGTTTTCATATGCGCTGTGGGTTTACATATTGTTGATGGTCGCCTATTCGATGCGTTTGAAAGATTTTGCAATCATCGATGCGTTGGTGCTCGCAATGGGCTACAGCCTGCGTATTCTGGCAGGTGGCCAGGCAGTGCGTATTGCCGTTTCACCCTGGCTTCTGGTTTGCAGCAGTGCCATGTTTTTTGGTCTGGCATTGCTGAAGCGATATGCCGAACTGGCCGCACTGCGCTGCGGCACGGGCACGCAAACCCGGGTGCGGGCCTATCGACTGACCGACGCGGCGGTGGTTGCCGGGTTGGGCGGCGCGGCGGGCTGCATCGCAGTGGCGCTACTCGCCCTCTATCCCGTCATTGAACCCTCCGACCATGCACGGTGGCCGATTTGGCTGGTATGCGGGTGTGTGCTGTTTTGGATCGGGCATATGTGGCTCATGGCCGATCGTGGACAAATTCATGACGATCCGGTGGCATTTTCTTTGCGCGATCCAGTGAGCCGGATTTTCGGCCTGGTGACCTTGGTGGTCTTGTTGGTGACAACATGAATGCATGGAATTCAATTGCCCGTTGTGCATGCATATTGGCAGTTACTGTCCTGGCCCCGGCGGCACAGTGCGAGGGTGCGACCGACGGACCGGGCGGCTCGGCTGCGCCAGTCACGATTGTTGATTTGCAACAGCACCGCAAGACGGAGTCGGTGGATTTGCCAAGTGCGATCGTTGCGGGCGCCGTGGCGACGTGGACCCATCTCAGTACTGCTGTCAATTCAGGGTTTTTGCTGACTTTGCGTTGGCCGGCGCTCCGTGAGCCTTTGTACTACCACATCGAGAATACCGACCCCCAGTCGCAACACGTGACGCTGGATGTTCTGAACCCCGGAAATTTGCAAATAAGTAGAGCCGGCAAGATTATCAAATGTGCATTCTGGCCTCACATTGCATTGGATCGGGCACGCCAGTCTCCGCTGGCCTATGCGCCATTGTGTGATGGTCGGCTGTACCTGCGCAACAAGGTGAGCGGTAGCCGCACCGCTTTGGAAGCCACGACAGAATTCCTGCGCGATCATGTCTGGCGTGGTGAACAAATTATCGGTTTCGTGCGACGTGAGTTTTATCAGGATGCTTTCATAGAGAAAGCCAAGTCTGCCAGTAAAAACTCTGAACCCGGGTTGGCAAGTCCGGTTTTACACGGCCCACGTGCCGCCGATGTTGTGCCTTGGCAAAGCGCGCGCCCTGTCGCTGCGCCGGGTCTGGGTATCGACGTGGGTCCGACTGACGGCCTGTTGCCGGGGCAATGGTATGCGGCTACCGGGCAGCGTGGTGTTTACGTCAGCATCGCACAGCCTGGGCTGGTGGCTGAAGTCAATACCGGCAAGGCAGGTCGGCCCCGGCCACTCGACGCTGTGGAGTCAGTTGCAATGGTCTTTTTGATGGCTTTTGAGCTCTCCGATTTTGAGCTTGGTTTTGCGTTGGGAACGGAGCATCCGCGCTTGAATTGGTCCGCACGTGCGCGCCAGGATCAAGTCGATCGGCAACTACCCGGCCCTGATGGCATTGGTAGCGCCGCGCCCCTGGTGCGAACCGGTATGGTCAGTCCGATGCTTCAGCCGCGCACCGTGGCAAGCTTTGCGGGTGGGTTTAAGCGCGAACATGGTGCTTTCCGTTACGGCGCTCTTGCCGGCGTCAATCGTGCAAGCCACTATGGTTTTATTGAAAACGGTGTTGTTTACAGCCGGCTGGTGCCAGGCCTGTCCACTCTGTATGTATTGAACGACGGTTTTGTGGGCATGAAGACCTGGACTCGCTTCGACGACCGCATGCTGGACCAAATGCGACATGCCCGTCAAAACGGGGTTCCCCTGATTGAACCGCAAGCGGGTAGTGCAATTCCCGCTTGGGGCAGTCTGGTCGACGCCTGGGGACCCGGCAATTGGTCCGGATCGGCAGATGAAAAATTGAGGTCCTTGCGTGCGGGTGCCTGTCTGACGGAGCAGTCGATGCGGCGATTCCTTGTCTACGGTTACTTTTCAACCGCCACGCCCCGGGCCATGGCACGGGTATTTCAGGCCTATGGTTGTAACTACGCAATGCATCTGGATATGAATGCGCTGGAACACACTTACCTGGCGCTTTATAGCCGCGGTGCCGAACATTTGCGAGTTGAGCACCTTGTGCGGGGTATGGCTGCACTCGACAAAAGCGTTGGCACAACTCTTAACCCGCGGTTCCTGGGATTCTCTGACGACCGGGATTTTTTCTATCTAATGCGGCGAACCGATCGGCAATGAAATGGCGAATCCATTTACTAGCGGCAGCCTGCATTGCAGTTGGCGTGATGGCAGCTGCCATTGCCTCGACTTTGCTCGAAAGTAACGAGCGACTGCTTGGCCTTTTGCAGCAGGTTCATGGCCTGACACCAGACCAGGTTCAAAGGCTGGCCGCGATCTTTCGGCGCTCGGGCGTGATGGGGCAGGGAAATCCGGCCATCTCGGTCCACCCCATGACCCCCGATCAGTGTCTCAAAATTCGAAAGCACGCTTCGTTTACAGACGACCTGCAGGCTTTCCGTCGGATTTGCGGTGCGCCCAATATGGCGCCACTCTTTGACCCAAAGACAACCGACCCGGGCGATGCACCGGTTTGTATTGATCAGTTCGAGTTTCCCGATATTGCCTGTGAATACCCGGTTGTGTGGACACGGGCCAGCGAGGCCGCCGCGGTGTGCGAGGCGATGGGCAAGCGCCTGTGTGATGCGCACGAGTGGGAGGGCGCCTGTGAGGGGCAGCTAACGCCGCCCGATTACCGCTTTGACCTGGTGCAGGGCCTCCAAGCCAATGGGGCGATTCACCGTATGCGCATTGCCCACAATCAATCCCACGCTGGCCAAAAGCGCTGGAGCTACGGCATGAACTACCAGAGCGGTGTTTGTGGCACTGCCAGTCACAAAACTGCCAACTGTCTTGGGGGTGGCTGGAATGCCTGTGGCTCCAATACATTTCCCGCGGGAGCGTTTCCAGCCTGCCGTAGCACCCTGGGTGTGTATGACCTGCATGGCAATGCGGCAGAGCACATGAATCTGCCGCTTTCTCACGCCCAGATGTCAAGTCTGGGAAGTCGCACACTGGGATACACCGAAATGAAAGGCAGCTGGTTTGTTTTTGACGACTTTCACGCGCATGAAGATTGGTGCCGCTGGCGAGCGCCTTTTTGGCACGGCAGCCGGGTGCTTGATGGCCACAGCCATGCCAATTACCATTTGGGTTTTCGCTGCTGCAAGACGTTGACAAACCCCTGAGCGTTCAGGGGCGACAATGTGGCCATGCACACACCGATGAAACCCAAACTCTCGATGCTTGACCTAGTTGCCGTGCGCGAGGGCGCTTCTGTAGCCCAGGCGCTGGCATTGGCCCTGCGCACGGCGCAGCATGTGGAAAAACTGGGGTTCACGCGGTATTGGCTTGCTGAGCACCACAACATGCCCAGCATTGCCAGTTCGGCGACAGCGGTGCTGGTAGGCTATATTGCCGGTGGTACCCAGCGCATACGGGTAGGTTCTGGTGGCATCATGCTGCCAAATCATGCGCCGCTGGTAGTTGCCGAAGCGTTCGGAACGCTGGCAGAGTTGTACCCGAATCGGATTGATCTGGGACTTGGGCGTGCACCGGGTACAGACGCTTACACCATGCGTGCGCTGCGGCGCAACAAGGTTGAGACGGAGCAGGATTTCCCCAGAGAGGTCGCTGAATTGCAGGAGTTGCTTGCCGATGCCCGCCCCGGCCAGCGTCTTGTGGCCAACCCGGGTGCGGGAACCCATGTTCCCCTGTGGCTTTTGGGGTCGAGCTTGTTCTCGGCGCAACTGGCTGCGGAACGCGGTCTGCCGTATGCATTTGCATCGCACTTTGCGCCGCAAATGATGATGCAGGCGATTGATATATACCGCTCCACCTTCAGGCCGTCCGTTCATTTAGACCGACCTTACTTGGCGATTGGGGTGCCGCTGGTTGCGGCTCCAACCGACGACGAGGCACAATTTTTGGCCAGCAGCATTTATCAGCGCGTGCTTGGTATTTTGACTGGCGAGCGCAAGATGCTGCAGGCGCCAACCAACGGCTTTGTCGCATCATTGAATGAACGTGAACGTGCAGCCATATCCGATTTCCTGGCCATGGCAGTAATCGGCGGGCCGGAAACGGTGCGTCAGTCGTTTGCCAATCTGCAGGATTTAACGGGCGCCGATGAGTTCATTTTGGTGTGCGATGTATTTGAGCCCGACTTGCGACTGCGTGCATTGGATATTGCTCAGCAAGCCTGGGAGCTTTAAGGGTTGCCGGCTTTATGGTGAGCCATCATGTCAGGCCATCAAGCAACTCAGCCCAACGGCGAATGGTTCCTTCATCGCTTAGCAAAGGTGACAGGACCGGATCAGCCAATACATCAGACAGCGAACGCGGCAGGCCGTTGATGAACACGACATTGCTGATAAGCCGAACGCCGTGGCTGTAGTCGGCATAACGGGCTCCGTGTACTGTGCTGAGGGGTTGTATGGGCGCGTTGTTATGGCGGTGCCAGCCATATATCGCCACGCGCCCCGGAATCGTCCAAAGGCGTCGACTCAAGACCAGATCCTTTTTGTGACCGGCGGTAATTTGGTCCCTTGGAGCATCCATCAGGTCGCGTTGCTGAAGCACCATTGCGTTGTGTTTGCGGTAGTAGTCGGTAGAACGCATCTGATCGCCAGGCGGCAGGGGTTGCGGCTTCAGGCGAACCGGTGCCTGGCGATAGATCAGATCCACTATGCGTCGCGTCGGCAAACTGAACCCCAATTGCAAGGCGACCGAGAGGGCAGTGGCAAGCCCCATCGGAACCAAAATAAAGTCCGTATCCGAACCGATGCTGAGGTAGTCGGCCATCACACAGAGGGTCATACGCACGGCATTTCCGCCTGGAAGACGGGTATTCAACGAGATCGGTTGCAGCTTGCGCAAAAAATTGGGCAAATTGCCCGCCAACAATTCGCTACGGATGGCCCGATCCCGCTGCGGTTCATCCATTTCTGCGACGGCGCCCAAAAATGCGCTGGCACCGGGTGCGTTGGGATTCTTTTCGGGGATGGCTGCAGCGCCTGCGTCGCACAAAGCACTGCTGTCGTTGTGGGCCTTGGCCGGGTTTGCAAGCACCAAAGCCGCAATAGCAAAGGCCATCGCGGTACAACGTGGAGTCGGGAAATAGGCCATGCGCCAGAAAATGGAGTAATCGAATCCCAAATTTATACACCAGATAAGCAACGCTCCTTGCTGGTCTGGATGATTCAGGATACGGGTGATGGGCGAAGCTATATGCCCGAATTCTGAGGGTCTTCCCGGGCGGAAAGTGATGGTTCCGGCAGGTATCATTCCTGCTTTCTCTGCTGTGAGCCCAAATTCAACCACCATCAATGGCATCACGATCGGGCGTCAGCATGCGCGCCGTCTTCGCGACGTTTATCGGTCAGCGGGATGGCCCAGTTTGGATAGTATTGAGGTGGAGTTGCTGGCCGCTTGCCTGCTGGAACGCGTATATGACCCCGGTGGTCATGAGCGGGTCCGCCCCACAGACGCCGGAATTGTGTTTTTGGCGCAGACTTTCCATAAAAACCGTCTGGCACTTTCTCGCCACGATGCACTGGTCGGTCGGGTTGCGCAGGAGATGCTGCGCGATGGGCGCATTGTCTGGACTGGCCTGAGCATTCGTGCGCGTTTGCCCTCGGGCCAAGAGGAACGTACGCGCTGGAAGACCTGCATGCCCGACGTATTTTCGATTCGCAATACGACGGTTGCCGGGTATCTTGAACCCGTCGTGCATGAGATCAAAGTCAGCCGCGCAGATCTTCTTGGCGACCTGAAATCAAAGGACAAGCGCGATAGTTATCTTGATGCCGGTGGTCAGTGCTGGTACGTCCTGGGTTGTGACAGTCGGGGTCGCCCCATTGCCCAAGCAGACGAAATTCCCCCGGAATGCGGTGTGTTGCGGTTTGATGGCGAGCGCCTTGTGGTGGAGCGCAATGCGCCCAAGCGCGCCGTGGCGGATTTGTCATTTGCGCTTTGGATGGTGCTGGCAAAGGCAACTCCACTGTCACCGTCATCGGACCTGTTGGGCGTTGGACCGAGTCAGGCACAGTTGCTTGAGCTCAGTGATGACGAAAATCCGCCATGACAGACCTGGATTCAGTTGAACCAAACCACTATGCGGTCTCAGTTCGTAAGTTGTGCGAATTTGGCGCCAAGCAGGGCGACCTGGATTTGCGCTTTACACCTTCTCCCAGTGCGCAGCAGGGGCGTGAGGGCCATCAGCTAGTTTCCAGCAGGCGCCCACCGCCCTACCAGGCCGAGGTGAAATTGACCGGCAGTTGGCAAAATTTGCGCATCGGTGGGCGCGCCGACGGCTATGACCCGCAGGGCAACGTGCTCGAGGAGGTCAAGACATTTCGCGGTTCGGTTCAATCCATCGCAAGCAACCACACTGCGCTGCACTGGGCTCAACTCAAGGTTTACGGTTGGTTGATGTGCCAGACCC
>CAIQBN010000396.1 GCA_903870065.1 uncultured beta proteobacterium
CGTCCATCAACAACAAGGCCGGGGCAGCATCCGCCAGGACCAGGCGAATGCAGGCCGTCTCGCCTTCATCCAGTTCCGGCAGGAGCGGTGCCAGAGGCGTCGCGGGGCAGACACACAAGTCGCCGCGCTCGAAAGCGGCAAGCAACGCGCGCTCATCAGGCAGGTTTCGCCCCGGCAACACCTCACGCTGCACCTCCTGCGGCACCCACACGGTCCCGAACAGCGCTTGCAGCCAGGGCAGTCCATCGACCCGGGCCAGCCCGATCAGCGGGCTGGCATCGCTCAGGACGCGGCCAGCCATTCGTCCAGGGTATCCATATCGGCGCTTGCGGCGCTGCCATCAAGACTGACCACGGCGATGCCCAGGCGCGAGACGTGCGAAACGAACTGGCTCAAACTCATGCTCGCCAGGCGCGCAGCACGCGCCAGAGACAAATTGCCGTCGCGGAACAAGGCCGTCGCCAGCGCGGGACGCACCCCGGCTGCATCGAGCACCCCGGCGACCTCAATGCCCACTATCAGCGCATCCGGCTTGTCGCGGTTCATCACCACCACGACCTCCTTGCGCGCCCGCCGCAGCGCATCGCTCGGGTTGTTTTTCAGGCCACTGACGTTAACGGATTCCATGCCTATCTCCAATAGGAAGATTAGATGGGAACATCGTAGCACGACTCACTGCCCGGCCGGCGCCGACTTTTGACGCCCGACCTGAGCTTGGCAATGCAAGCCTTTCAGTCATCAAGTTTGATAGGGTCATGGGCTTAGCTTTGCAACCCAATTCTGCCCAAATTTCTTGAGGTCACACCATGTGTGCCACCCTAGTAGAGAACGGCCGATGCATTGGCATATTCACCGCGCAAAGTGAACATCCAGCTTGTCGAGCAGGGCCAGGCCGCGCGCGGGGTCGCCAGCCTGCGCGGCAGCGCGAAACTGCAGGCTCAAATCGTGCTGAACCAGCACCGTCGTGGCCAGTTCATCAAACAGGCGGTTGATACTGGTATTGCGGCTGGCCGCGAGTTGCTTGAGCCGCTGGTGCTTCTCGTCTGGAATGCGCAAAGTAACCACTGACATATCAAGCCTCCTTCAAAAAATCGGCTGGCGCGAGAATGCGCAGCCCGGGAAAATGCAACTGTGCGCCAACAAAATCAGCGCGGTTATAACTCACGATCGTCTGGACACCTGCAGCCACGGCAAGTTCAAGCACGTGGTTGTCCGCCTCATCGCGCAAATTGGGGCGCCACAGATAAAAAATTTCGATGCGTTGGCACACCGCCATGAAAGAATGGAACAACTCCTGACGCTCTGAGGCAGTCAGGGGTGAGTCAACAAACAGCGCATCGCGGCTCAACACATCGCGGTACTCGGAAAACAGTGCCAAAGACATACAAGGGATGTTCTGTTTTTGCAGGCAGCGCCGAATCACAACCCTTGATGCACCGTCTGCACTTCGCAGTGCAGAGACAAATACATTCGTGTCAATGACAATCTGATTCATGATTTGAATGCTATCACAGGCGACAGCATCGCAACCAAATGATGTCGGGTTAGCCGCCGCCTGATGACCATGTATTTTTGGATTTGAAAAGCTGGTGCAGGTGGTGGGGGTCAGTGAGCTTGCTAGTCTGGGGCTGTATGCAGACTGGGGGTTTGAGTTTGCGTAGGCGGCCCATCCGCGAGAGGTGGCTTCTGGATACATCAAACTTGATAGCAATAAATGACCATTCCACGGGGGCTTTAAGTCATTTTTATCAAAATTTATAGTTTCAGGCCTGCCCGGCTAACTTTTACCCACGCGTTTCACCTTGAGACGTGAGAGGCCAATTGACCCACATCCCTTGAAGCAAGCGCGACTGCCTGCCCCCAAGCGCACCAAGCGCTGGCGCTGCAGGTTGTGCGACTGCGTAAAAAGCACTTGCAAGTGGGTACAGCGGAGCCAGCCCTTCAAATCATCCGAAGCGTGGGTTACTGGTAGTGCCTCCATCTAATCATGGGTTGTCTGGCAGAGCAGTGGCTCCCTACAATGACCGTCATGAACCCGTTGTTGCCCAAAAAAAAGACTGCCCATTGGCATTCAGACCTTTCGTGAAATCCGCGAAGAGGGGCATTACTACGTGGACAAAACCGGGTTTTGTTTGCGGTTGATCGATGAGGGCAAGTATTACTTTTTAAGCCGTCCGCGCCGCTTTGGCAAAAGCCTGCCGATCGACACGCTGGCCGATCTGTTTGCCGGTAACCAAAGCTGTTTGAAGGGCTGTACGCCCAAGACCGCTGGGACTGGACAACCAAGTACCCCGTGATTCGCATCAGCTTTGGTGGCAGCGTGCTGCGCAACCGGGCTGAGCTCGATGACAAGGTGCGCGAGCTGATGGATATCAACCAGCAAGCTTTGGGTATTACCTGTGTGCAAACCGACCGTGCTTGCTTTGCAGAGCTGATTCGCCAGGCCCACGCCAAAACCGGCCAGCGCGTGGTGGTACTGGTGGACGAATACGAC
The DNA here is from genome assembly GCA_903870065.1 of uncultured beta proteobacterium. Lineage (GTDB taxonomy): Bacteria > Pseudomonadota > Gammaproteobacteria > Burkholderiales > Burkholderiaceae_C > Allorhodoferax. The sequence continues at coordinate 2,495 of CAIQBN010000396.1, forward strand.
CAGCCCTGCTCGACAACATCACCCAGCCCGAGGCGGCACGCGAGTTGCGCGATGGCTTGCGCAACTTTTACTCGGTGATTAAAGACAGCGACGCGCATATCAAGTTCGCCATGCTCACCGGGGTGAGCAAGTTCAGCAAGGTGAGTTTGTTCTCGGGGCTGAACAACCTTTACGACATTACCTTGAACGCTGACTATTCAGCCATCTGCGGCTACACCGACGTTGATCTGGACGACGTTTTTGCCCCTGAGCTGCCCGGCCTGGACCGCGATGAAATACGCCACTGGTACAACGGCTACAACTGGACCGGTGAGTCTGTGTACAACCCGTTTGACGCGCTGCTGCTGTTTCGGGATCGACTGTTCAAACCGCACTGGTTCGAGACCGGCACGCCCACCTTTCTGATTGACCTGCTCACCCAGCGCCAGACCTGGCTGCCCGCGTTGGGCCGCTTGCAGACCGATGCTGACCTGCTGTCGAGCTTTGATGTGGACCACATTCCCACCGGGGCGCTGATGTTTCAGGCGGGCTACCTGACGATTGATGCAGTTGAACAGACCGGTGCCAGCCTTTACTACCGCTTGTGTTACCCCAATGCCGAGGTATCGCAAAGCCTGCACATCTGTTTGCTGCGCGCATGGACACCTGATGCGCAGCAAGCAGTGCGCGGGCGTATGCAGTTGCAACGCCTGTTGCAAGCCAACGACTTCGCTGGCATGCAGCAGTTATTCACCGCGTTTTTTGCCAGCATCCCGCACCAGTGGCTCACCAACAACCCCATCGCCCAATATGAAGGCTACTACGCCAGCGTGTTCTACAGCTACTTTGCTGCGCTGGGCCTGGACATCACTTGCGAAGAAAGCAGCAACGCCGGGCGGCTGGACATGGCCATCCAATTCAACGGCCAGATTTACCTGTTTGAGTTCAAGGTGGTTGAGATCGAGCCCGAGGGCAAAGCGCTGCAGCAAATCATCACAGCAGGCTACGCTGACACGCACCGTGCCAGCGGCCAGCCCATCCACCTGATTGGCGTGGAGTTCAGCAAAACCAGCCGCAGCGTGGTGGGGTTTGAGGTTCAGACGCTACAACCAATGTAGCTGCCCGCGCTTGTCCAGCAAGGGGCTAAAGCCTGCTGACAATGTGTTTGTGGAGTTGAGCAGCTACGTGCAGGTGGTGGGGGTCAGCCAGCTTGCCAGCCTGGGGCTGCATGCAGACTGGGGGGTTTAAGTTTGTGCGATTGGGTCATGCTGTCAGGGGAGTCCGGCAGCTTACTCGAACTGGCTGCCTAGCTGGTTGGTCAGCTCGAACCCAATCGACCTGATGGCAGAGTCATCACCAGGGTACTGCCCCGCCCCACCTCACTTACCACGCGCACAGAGCCGCCGTGCAAGGCGGCTATGCTTTCCACCAGGTAAAGTCCCAAACCAGCCCCTGGTTGTCCCTGAGAGCCCCGCCCTCGAAAATATTTTTGAAACAATTTGGGCAATTCATCTTCGGGGATGCCTGCACCCTGGTCAGTCACACTGATTTCAAGACCACGGTCTGGCGTGCCCTGCAACGCAATCCGAACCGGCGACGCAACCGGTGAATGCTGCAATGCATTGGCAATCAGATTGCGCACGGCCACCCGCAGCAAGGCCGCATCGCCCGTAAAACTGTCAGGCAGATGGTCGCACACCAACTCCAGACGTTCGCCCTCCCACTCGGCGACCAGTGCATTCATGAATTGCCTGGGTTCAAACAGGCCCATGTTCAGACGCAAGGCACCACCCACGCGGTCCGCCGACAAAAACTCGTCCATCATGTCGGTCATCCGCTGTGTGGCAGCGCGCACATTGGCACAGCGCTGCAAGTTTTTGTCGCGCGGCGCATCCAGTTGGCGCGCCAGTTGCTGCGTCACCGTGTTGATGATCGCCAGCGGCGTACGGAACTCATGCGACACCATGGCCACAAAGTTGTGCTGCTCGAGCCGCGCCTGCACCTCGACGTCCAGGGCACGGCGGGTTTCCACTTCCTGCTGTTCGCGCCGGGCCATTTCAGCAACCAGTGTTGCCGTTCGTTCTGCCACCTTGGCCTCCAGAGACTCATTCAAGGCGGTCTGCGATGCCAGCAAGTCACGCTTGATCTGGTTGTAGCGACCGGTAATGGCCAAACTGATGACCACCATGTTGACCAGCGAACCGACTTGAATGCCGTACTCCGTGAAAACATTCGGCGCGAGGTAACCCAAATTGCGCAAATAACGCAAAATCACCGCCA
>CAIQBN010000397.1 GCA_903870065.1 uncultured beta proteobacterium
CCTGGGCTTTCAGGCCAACCATGTGCCAATTCAGGCACCCCGTGCATTTGTTGAAAAGTACCGCGGCAAATACAAGGACGGCTGGGACGCCCTGCGCGAACAACGTCGCAAAAGCGCGGCAGCATTGGGCATCATTCCCGCCAACACACCGATGGTGCGGATGAGTACCACCAGCGACTGGAACGCGCTCAGCGAAAAAGACAAGCTCTACCAGCAGCGCCAGATGGAGATTTATGCCGCCATGGCCGATGCCATGGACCATGAAGTTGGCCGCTTCATTGCTCACCTCAAGTCCACCGGCGAATACGACAACACGGTATTTGTGTTCTTGTCGGACAACGGTGCCGAGGGCAGTGATTACAAGGATGCGCAACCTTGGTTGTGGACGCAATATTCGCAGGATATTGATCGAATTGGCGGCAAGGGTGGCTATGGAATTCCGGGGCCCAGTTGGGCCAGTGCATCGGTCTCGCCATTGACCGGTTATAAGTTTTACGCAGCCGAAGGTGGCATCCGCGTGCCCATGCTGATTGCCGGTGTGGCGGGTGGGCGCAGCAACCACATTGCGCATGCGCTCACACATATCACCGACATTTCCCCGACATTGCTGGAATTGGCCTCAGTTCCCTTGCCTGGAACCCAATACCACGGCCAGGCGATTGAACAAATCACTGGCAAGAGCCTGCTTCGGCTGGTCAGAGGTGAAAGTCTGACCGTACGTACCCCGGATGAACCTCTGGGTTACGAGTTGTCGGGCAACCGAGCCTTGTTTAGGGGTGACCTCAAGCTCTCCAAAAATGACCCACCGGTGGGTGACGGGCAATGGCATTTGTATGACATCCAAAAAGACCCTGGCGAAACGCGCGACCTTCAGGGTGCGATGCCTCAGCAATTCGCATCCATGCAGCAGGATTACCTGGTCTATGAAAAAACACATGGCGTCTTGCCGATGCCGGCGGGCTACAGTCCGACCGGCGCGGTGCTGATTAATGGCATTTATAACTACTGGCTGCCAACCTACGGGCCAGCAGGCCTGGTTGTCTTCTGTTTACTTATTTCTACCATTTTGCTATTAAAACGGAAGCGCTCTGCGCATATTTCATGAGGGCTGTAGGCTATTTTCATTCACCATGGCCGACTGAAGACGGTGGACCGCAGCGGCTGCAGATAGCCCTCTCCGGACGCGGTGCCATTGCGGGTTTGGCACTGCAAGCCGGTGAGCGGCTGCACTGCGTCACGCGCAACACGCTGATGTCGACCATGACCGTATTGGGGGCACCCGGTGAGGTTTACCTGATGCAGCACTCGGCCCTGCGCGCCCAGGTTGGCCTTGCCACCACTGCCTGTGTGGAGAAAATCGACCCCATCAGTCTGGAAACCATCGCACGCTCGCCGCGCCTGGCAGGCGGCCCCATGTGGCCCGGCGGCATGGCGGTGCACCGTAATGGTGAGCTCTATCTGGCCTATGGCCGCTATTTGCACCGCCTGAATCGCAACTGCCAGCCCATCGCCCAATTGCAGCTGCCCATCGCTGCGCCTTACAACTCATTTGTTGTTCTCGACAATGGCCTCATCGTCACCAAGAACCTGTCCGACGCCGTAGCCGCACGGCTAACCGTGGTCAACCCCGATACCGTCACGCGCGCCTGTGACGATGTCGATTGCCCCGAGCCTTCCATTGCGCGACTAAGCGCGATGGGCAACACGGTCTATGTGGTGGGGGTGCGTTCCATCTTTCGCTACCACTGGTCTGAGGCAAGAGGCGCATTGGAGTTCGATTCCACCTGGCGCTTTGACTACGTTGGCAACACGACCCAGACCTACGGCTGGGATGTGGTGCTGGACGGGCAGCACGCCTGGTTCATGGACAACGGCAAGCACCGCTACCAGTTTCGGATGGTGGGTGCGGGAGTCAGTGCCACACCCAATCGGCTGATTCGCGTGTCACTCACCGATGCAGATGACCACCAAATTCTGGAGGTCTGCGGCGTGCGCGGCGGCAGCGTGACCAACCCGCCGGTCTTCGACCTGCAGCGCCAAATGGTAGTGGCCTACGACTCGGCCAATTGCCATTTGCGGGCATGGCGTTTTGACACTACCACCCGCGCCTTGGAGCCGCTATGGCACAAGCAGGGTTTTGGGTGCGCCAGTCATATGGTGCTATACCCCGAAACCGGGGAACTGGTCACCAACGACTACCGTCAATTCGGCGAGGAAGTCGTGGTTCTGGATATTGAGACCGGTGCTGAGCGTGGCCGGGTGCGAACCGGTGGCATCATGCAAGGCGTTGTGTTTCCCAGCGTAGGCTGGGGGCGCGATGTGTACTGGAGCTCCATGGGACGCCTGGCTCGGGTGTTTGTCAATTGATTGAAAGGAAACAGTCGCAATGGCACGCAAGACACGATGGATTCTTGGCACGCTCATTGCAGCAGTGACGGCAACCCTGCTGGTACTGGCCTTTCAGCGACCCATCGCGACGGCACTGCTCGAGCAGATGGTCCACAAGAATGTCGGGCGCAACATCATCCCGGATCTGCCCGACGGACTGCACCTGGCCTTGTGCGGCACCGGCTCGCCCTTCCCCGACCCGACCCGCGCCGGGCCATGTTCGGCCATCATCGCCGGCGACCGGTTGTTCATCGTCGACACCGGTGAGGGCAGCGCACGTACCTTGGGCTACATGGGCATTCCGGCAGCCAAGATCGAAGCCATCTTTCTGACGCACTTTCACTCGGATCATATTGATGGCATCGGCCCGTTCCTCTTGCAGCGCTGGGGTGTTGGCACCTTCAAGACCCCCACGCCGGTGTATGGTCCCTTGGGCGTAGAACAGGTCGTCGACGGATTTCGCGCGGCGTATGTACTGGACTTTGGCTACCGCGTGGCACACCACTCCCCCAAAATTATGCCGCCCGGCGGCAGTGGCGGCAAAGGAATACCATTCACCTTGCCCTCAACCGGGCAGGTAGACCATGTCGTGGTGATGGAAGACAAGGGCCTGAAAGTCACCGCATTTCGCGTCGACCACGCCCCGATTGACCCGGCGGTAGGTTATCGCTTTGACTACAAAGGACGCTCCATCGTGATCACCGGCGACACCAAAAAAACACCGTCAGTGCAAGCACTTGCCAGGAACGTCGACATATTGGTGCACGAAGCACTGCAACCCAAACTGGTCAAGCTCCTGGAAGCTGAATTTGCCAACCAACAGTTGAACAATATGTCGCAAGTCATGCGCGACATCCTGAACTACCACACCACGCCGGAAGAAGCAGCCGCCCAAGCGGCGGCAGCGGGTGCCAAAGAACTGGTGCTCAACCACATTGTTCCACCGCTACCCATTCGCTTTGCCTACCCGGCGTTCCTGGGAGATGCAGCCAAGTTTTATGACAAGCCCATCACGGTGGGCGAAGACGGCATGCTGTTCAGCCTGCCTGCTAATTCCACTACCGTCGACCATAAAAGGCTCTACTAACCATGCGTTCTCTCCAAGGTAAATCGGTTGTTATTACTGGCGCTGCTTCGGGCATTGGTGAGGCGCTGGCCCATGCCAGCGCAGTGCGCGGCGCACGGCTGCTTTTGGCCGATATCGATGCGCCGGGTCTAGAGCGGGTGGTCACGGCCATCCGATCAACCGGTGCCGAATGCTCTGGCCTGGTCACCGACACTGGCAATGAGGCGGCAATCCACGCTCTCGCGCAAGCCGCTCAGGACAGGCTCGGTGGGGCCGATGTCGTGGTCAACAACGCCGGTGTCGGCCTGTTGGCGCCAGTGGACAAACTGCGCACTGCGGATGCACATTGGCTCATGAACATCAACTTCTGGGGCGTGGTGCATGGCTGCCAAGCCTTCATACCGCAATTGCGCCAGCGCAGCGACACCGTTCTGGTCAACATCTCCAGCATCTTCGCCATGGTGTCGATTCCCACGCAGAGCATTTACAACGCCAGCAAAGCGGCCGTGCGTGGTTTTAGCGACGCCCTGCGCGAAGAACTGCGGGGCTCGGGCGTGGATGTGCTGTGCGTACACCCCGGCGGCATCAAGACCAATATCGCCAACAGTGCGCGCATCACCGATGTGTCGATGGTGGCCGACTCCGACCAGGACATGCGCAGCAACTTCGCCAAGCTGGCACGCACCACGTCGCAACAGGCTGCGGCAGTCATCATCGAAGCCATTGAAACACGAAAGACGCGTGTACTCATTGGCGCGGACGCCAGGATCACGGACTGGTTATTTCGTTTATTCCCAGCCCAGGCTTCCCACTGGATCAGCAACTTGGGCCAGCGGATGCGCAAGCGCGCCCATGCCAAAGCGCAGGCAACACAAACCCTGGATAAAGCGGCATGACCAAGCTACCCGTCATTGACAAAAAAAACGTGCTGCGCACACCCGACGCACGCTTCGCCAACATCACCGACTTTCCCTACACGCCAAAATACCTGGAAGTGGGGGGCCTGCGCATCGCCTACCTTGATGAAGGCCCGCGCAATGCTGCGCAGGTTCTGCTGATGCATGGTGAACCTACCTGGTCTTACCTGTACCGCAAGATGATTCCGGGATTGCTGGCGGCAGGGCACCGCGTTATTGCCCCCGATCTGGTGGGCTTTGGTCGCTCGGACAAGCCCACTCAAAAAAATGCCTTCTCGTACGCCAACCATGTAGCCTGGATGGTCGCCTGGATGGAAACCGTGGATATTCAACATGCCACGCTGTTCTGTCAGGACTGGGGCTCGCTGATTGGGCTGCGCCTGGTGACCCACAGCCCGAATCGCTTTGATCGCGTCGTACTGGCCAACGGTGGCTTGCCGACCGGCGCGCAAGGGATCGTGCCCAAGGCATTCAAGATCTGGCGGGCATTTGCCCGTTTCAGCCCGTGGTTTCCGATTGGGCGCATTGTCAACTCGGGCTGCGCGCAGAAATTGAGCCCGCAAGAGACTTCCGCGTACGACGCACCCTTCCCTTCATCAAAGTATGCAGTGGCGGCCCGCCTGTTCCCCAGCTTTGTGCCCACCACGCCAACCGACCCGGAGCGTGCCGCCAATGAACAGGCATGGGAAGTTCTGAAGCAATGGCATAAACCTTTCCTGACCCTGTTCAGCAGCCGGGACCCGGTCACCCGTGGCGGCGACAAGATATTTCAAAAGCTGGTGCCCGGTGCGGCCAAGCAGCCCCACGCCACAACACGCGGAGCCGGCCACTTTTTGCAGGAAGACAAGGGCCCGGAACTGGCAAAAACCATTGCGGATTTCATAGCATCAAGACCCGCCTAAGCCACACGCAATTTCCACTCAGCCCAAAAAAACATGATTAGTTTTTTCAAAACACTTTGCCTGGCAACCTACGCACTGGCGCTGGCCGTACCTTTCATCACCCTGCCACTGGAGGCGGGCCCGTATGTGCAAAAGCTGGCCCTGATCTTGTTGGCCGCCCATATTCTGGAGTTGCCCATCGCCTACCGGTATCTCAGGCTGTACCAAGGCCCCCTCATCGACAGCGTGGCTTTGTCACTGCTGTATGGTTTGCTGCATTGGCGGCCTCTGGCAAAGACCAGCAAACAAAGCGCTGACCGTTGAGCATGCAAAGCACGCGCACGTTTGGCAGGTGGCAACGGTTCGCTGTCGGATTGAGCCTGTACGCGGCGGCGGTCGCCTTGGGTCTTGGCTCGGCCTGGTGGGTATTAAAAAAGGCCCCCTGGATGGTGCAAACCGTGCAGACTGGTGCCTGGCGGGGAAACCTGCTCGCGGGCAGCCCGGACGCAGACCTGTACACCCGGGCCAGCATTGCCCTCAACGCCCTGCTGGCACTGGGCCGGGACGAGACCATGTATTTCATCGCCACACACGACGATGCCGGACGCCCGTTGCGCGCACATTGCAGCTACCGTGTGGAAGGCGCGCCACCCAAGGCCCGATGGTGGAGCGTCACGGCCTATGCCGACGATATGTTTTTGTTTGATGCCCCCAACAAACACTACAGCCTCAACGGCACTACGGCACGCCTCGATGCCAATGGCCGCTTTGCATTCACCACCGGCGGACAGGAACAGCCCGGAACGCACTGGCTCCCGACACCCGGCAACCGCGGGTTGGTATTGACACTGCGTTTGTACAACCCCGAACCGGAGCTCCAGGCGGCGCCTGCTTCGCTAACGCCACCCACCATCACGTCATTTGGGGTCTGCGCATGAAGCACTTGTCAGATCACCATCGCCTTTGGTTCTATCGCATTCTCACGCTCATTGCCACCGCAATACTGGTGCACATCGCCGCAGTCTGGGCTGCACCGCGACTGATCATGCAAGTACTGATGCACGGCCCCATGGCAAAAACGATGAACATGCAGAACCAGGCTGCGTTTCCTCCACCGGTGACGGCCGCATCCCGCACGGTTGTCATGCCCAGCCCGGATCTGCTGTATTCGGTATGTGTGTTTGACATGACCGCCGGCCCCGTGCGCATATCGGCAAATCCGAAATTGCAGTCCTACTGGTCTATCGCACTGTACGCAGCCAACAGCGACAATTTTTTTGTCATCAACGATCGCAAAGCAGACGGACGCCCGGTGGATCTCTGGCTCGTTTCTGAGGCCGGAACTTCCGATGCCAGGCCCATACCCGCCGCTGCCCAGGTCGTGGTATCCCCATCCAAAACAGGCTTTCTGCTGATGCGCGTTTTGACCGGTGACTATGAGACCGAAAAGACCGTCATCGAACCCGCCCGCCGCACGCTGACCTGCTCACCCGCCTAGGACGCTTCATGCTTGCACAACTCTTGCGGCGCACCCTCTTTGCGCAACTCATCATGGGCGGTGCCCTGGCCTACTGGCTGCGTGCCAGCAACACGCTTTCCACGGCGCAAGCCTTTGCTTTGGTCGCCGCCGTCCCTTTTTTGGTCATGGCTCTGGTGGACGTCTACACCGCCGTTGTTTCCCGTGGGCCCGAGCCATGGGCTGCGTGGCTCCGGTCGTTGGTCGGTGAGTACCGGGCCGGTGTCGTCATTTTCCTGCTCCGCCAGCCCTGGACGCGCGAAGAGCCGCACCTATTGCCTGCAACCGGCACGCACAAAAGCATTCCGGTTGTGCTGGTCCACGGTTACCTGTGCAACCACAGAATCTGGGACGATGTAGCGCCCCGACTGCGCGCCCAAGGCCATGATGTGTTCGCCGTCAATTTGGAACCCCTGTTCTGTTCCATCGACCGCTATGCAGATGTGGTGGATTCTGCTGTTCGGGCTCTGTTGGCCCATAGTGGACAACAACAGGTGGCATTGGTCGGGCACAGCATGGGCGGGCTCGCCATCCGCGCATGGCTCCGTGTCCATGGTCGCGCGCGGGCAGCGCGCGTGGTGACGCTGGGAACACCCCACGTGGGTACCCAGGTCCCGCAACAAGTCAAAAGCATGAATGGCATCCAGATGGCGTGGAAGAGCGAGTGGCTTGACGCGCTCACGGCCTCTGAGACGCCGGCTACACACAGGCTATTTCACATCGCTCTGACCCCGCAGGACAACATCGTCTACCCACAGCGCGCACAGGTCTTGCCCAACCTGACACCCACCGTTTTTGAGGGCATTGGCCATCTGCAAATGTGTCTGGACCCCGCAGTAATTCAATGGCTCATGAGCCAGTTGGCTGCAGTGGACGTGCAACCCGTTGCGCCCGCATAACGCCAAAGAGCGAAAAGGCCATGTCCAAAATAAAGGCATTCATCGGACGCAGCGTCGCACGGCTCATTACCAGCACTGACGCGCAAAAATTCCGGCAGTCACTCCATGCCTTGCGCAGACGTAGCGTGGGCCGGGCACCCACTGTGCACTATTTCCATCAGCCGGATGACCCCTACAGCCAGTTGCTGGCGCGGTGTTTACCAACCCTTCAATCGCGCTACGCCATTTCCATTGTTTACCATGTGGTCCCGCCGCCCGACGCTGCGGCCGCGCCCGATATTGAGCGCTTGCGGGCATGGTCGTTGCGCGATGCAAAGCGCCTGGCGAGTGCGCTTTCGGGGTTGCCCCTGGAGGCTACAGCGGCCGCGTCGCAAGCTGTTTCTGACACTGCACTGGCGCAAGGTGCCGCACGTCGCAAACAGTTGGGACACTACCTGGGTGCCACGCTGTACTTCGAAGGTGAGTGGTACTGGGGTGTTGATCGTCTGCACTATCTGGAGGCACGCCTGGCAAACGCCGGACTGCGGCTTGGCACCCCGCCCCACAGCACCCAGCCACATTGCATTGTCCCGCCACGTGCGCTGCAATTCAAGACTGTCAGCGCAGCCGTATCGCCGCGGCCTGTTATCCACTTTTACTGCTCTCTGCGCAGCCCTTACACCTATTTGGCCGCACCTCAAGTGCGCGAGTTGGCAAACCACTACGGTGCTGAACTGCGTCTACGTTTTGTGCTGCCGATGGTGATGCGGGGATTGCCCGTGCCGCTGCCAAAGCGGCTGTACATTTTGCGTGACACCAAACGCGAAGCCGACCGGTTGGGACAGCCCTTTGGTTTGGTGGTTGACCCGGTCGGAAAACCGGTGGAGAACGGGCTGGCACTCCTGCACGCCGCGATCAAGACCGGGCAAGGATCCGCACTTCTGGAGTCATTTCTGCAGGGTGTATTTGCGCAGGGACTTGACGCATCCAGCGTGGGCGGACTGCAGCAGATCGCCAGCCGTGCTGGCATGAGCGCAGCCGACGTCGCAGCGGCGCTGTCGGATGATGGCTGGCGCGCGGTCGCAGAGACCAACCGCGCAGACATGCTGGAGCGCGGCATCTGGGGCGTACCCTCGTTTCGCGTGAATGAAATGCCCCTTCTGTGGGGTCAAGACCGGTTGTGGATGCTGGAGGAAGACCTCATCACCGCATTGCGCGCGTGACGCTGTACCGAACGTGGCACGTGCCACTGTGATGCGGGCCTATTTCTCCGCGCCCCCTGGCTCCCGCTTTGCCAGCATGTACATATAGCCATCCACCAGATCGGCCATTGCCTGGGCAAATTGTGGTGAGGTGGTGTCGGGGTCATCGTTCCAAATCGCTGTGCGCAAAGCACCAAGAAACGAGCGTGACAGCACAAACATTTCGGTCGGGTTGAGCAGGCGCTGCATGGTCAGTCCCTGTGTGCGCAACGACACGCTGGCAAGCATTTGGCCCAGGAATGTGTTGCGCCCTTCAATCATGCGCACATCCCGGCGGGACAACACCCACTCAATGATCGCGCGGTGGGCCGCCCTGCGTTGACTGAAAGCACCCACCATCATGTCAACCAGATCCCGCGTGGTTTGCTTCTTGCCCCGCGCTGCCGCATCACTGAACTCGGCCAGCAGGGTCTGCCTCTGCCGTTCACTCTCGAGTTCGACCAGCGCCATCATCACAGCATCAATGTTTTCAAAATACTGGTACAAGGTGCCCACACCATAACCTGATCGCTCAGCAAGGGCTGCGACCTTGAATCCGTCCAACCCTTCGGTTTCCAAAATCTGAACTGCGCTCTCCAAAATGGCCTCAACCGTCTGCCGCGACCGGTCTTGCTGCGGTGCTCGAACGATTGATTTAATTGATGTTTTTTCTATTTTCTTGGCCATGCGAGGGTTACCCAAAAATGTGAAACATTTAACTGAAACTATTTCATAAACTATAGACTAGTCAACCGCCAAAAGGGTTGTAAGCGGTAGCAACTTTTCTTCGGAGGCACTCATGACTGATTTGACCGTACGCAAACTGCTGATCGACCTCACCACGCCATTCGCGCAACGGTGGAACGGCGGCGATGCATTTCGCTCAGCGTTTTTTAACGCCTTGTCCATGAGCTTTCCCATCGGTGAACAGTACTTCATCGACTCGGTCCGCGCCGGACTCAAGACATTGCCCAAAGACGAAAGTGCCCGCTTGGCCAATGAGGTTCGCGGTTTTGTTGGCCAGGAAGCGACCCATCGGCGCATCCACGGCCTATTCAACGGGCATTTGGAGAAACAGGGTTTTACCAATGAACTCGAGCGCCGCGCTGCTGTGCGCCTGCAACAAAACGCCCACCGCGACGTGCGCATCCATGTGGGCGCCACCGCAGCCACAGAGCACCTGACAGCCATTTTTGCCGACTGGATGCTGAGCCACCCGGCTGCTCTACAAGGTGCAGAGCCCAGGCTGCAAACGCTGTGGCTGTGGCACAGTGCAGAAGAATCCGAGCACCGCAGCACGGCGTTTGACATCTACAAAGCCCTGCAAGGCTCTGAGCAGTGGCGCATCAAGATTTTCCGCTACATCACCTTTACCTTTCTGGCCGATGTCACGCGGCAGACGGTCCGCAATTTGTGGCACGACGGCAGTCTGTTTCAGTGGAACACATGGCGCAGTGCCTACCAACTGCTGCTCACCAAAGACGGTATGTTTCGCGGCAATTACCAGTTATGGCGCGACTACATGGCGCCAAATTTCCATCCCCGCCTGCAAGATGGCTCACGGTCCGAGCAATGGTTGAAGAACAACGCCGATCAATTCACACCAGTTGGCCAAACTGCTTAATCGAGAAGCCCTCCCATGCTGCCAAGCTTGATAACAATCGGCCTGCCGCTCGCGGCCCTGTACATCGTGTTTCTGATTTGGTACGGTGGCAACGGCAAGCCGATGACAGCGGATGAAATCAATGCGGGACTGCGGGAGTTGCTGGCCACCGACAACAGCGAGCACGGCAAGGCGGCGGTTGAAGATGTGCGTCAACTACTAGCCAGTGATGATGGCAAGGAATTCATCATGCAAAACCTGGTGCGCTACCGCCCCAAGGCACTCTACCCGCCAGGTTACCAATACAGCGACGATCCGCGCGAAGCCGACAAGCGTTACGGCAAATCCATCGTCTGGCCCCTGCTGCGCAACGGCAATCTGCTGCTTTTCATCGCGCGGCGCAGCGGGAATTTTTTCGTACCTGTTGGTGCCGACAACTGGCACTACGTGGCCATGGTGCGCTACCGCAGCCGTAGGGATTTTTTGAAATTTGCGTTTGACGCGAATCGGGCGGACAAGTTTGTGCACAAGTGGGCGGCCATCGAGAAGACGCATGTCTTCCCGGTAAAGCCCATCGTGAGTCTATTTGCAGTGCGTACGCTAATCGGCCTGCTCCTGTTCAGCTTGGGCAGCATTCTGGCGGCTTTTTTGACATGACCCTGTGCTCCGGTTTGATCACCAGCGCGCATATTCGGTAAAAAGCACGACACCATGAATTTGCAAAAGAAAATCGCACTATCGGGCTTGGTGCTCATTGCACTCCTGGCCATTGCATATGCCAACCGGTTGCACGTGTTCAAGTATTCGCTAGGCTGGTACACCGACTTGATGCATCCGCGCGGGCCCAATGTACCGGCGCCATGGATGGATGGCCCTAGTGTGGCCGAAAAGCCCATCAATGAACGCCAGCCCAATGTCATCATCATCCTGGCCGACGACCTCGGCATCAATGACGTGTCAACCCATGGTGGTGGCCATGCAGATGAAGGCGTTCCAACCCCGAATATTGATTCGCTCGCCCGCGATGGCGTGCGGTTTGACCAAGGCTACGCGGGCGCAGCCGTGTGCACGGTATCACGCGCCGCACTCATGACTGGGCGCTACCCCTGGCGTTTTGGCGTTGAGTTCACTCCCACACCGGGCGCGATGGCCCGCGTGGCAGGTACTCTTTATGCCGACAGCGGCCGTTTGCACCCGGTCATTGTGGACAAGGAAAAAGCCGAAAAGTCCAAAGACTTTAACGATTTGGGGATGCCGGCATCCGAGGTGACAGTGGCGGAGGCACTCAAAGCCTCGGGTTATCACACCCTGCACATCGGCAAATGGCATCTGGGAAGCACACCCGCGATGCGTCCCAACAACCAGGGCTTTGACGAAACCCTGTTCATGGAAAGCGGCCTGCATTTGCCTGAGAACTCGCCCGATGTCATGAACTCTAAACAGGACTTCGACCCGATAGACAAGTTCTTGTGGCCCAACATGCGATTTGGCGCGAGTTACAACGGCGGCAAGTGGTTTGAGCCAGCCAAATACCTGGCCGACTATTACACCGACGAGGCAGTCGCTGCCATCAAAAAGAACCGTAACCGCCCTTTCTTCCTGTATCTGGCGCATTGGGGTGTCCACACACCGCTGCAGGCCAGCAAGGCCGACTACGATGCATTGAGCAACATCCCGGATCATCGGCGGCGCGTCTATATGGCCATGATCCGCTCGATTGACCGCAGCGTAGGCCGCGTACTGCAGACCCTCAAGGACGAAGGGCTGGATCAGAACACCATGGTGATATTTACCAGCGACAACGGTGCACCCGGCTACATTGGCTTGCCGGATGTGAACAAACCTTACCGCGGCTGGAAACTGACCATGTTTGAAGGCGGTTTGCGGGTGCCCTATGTGGCCCGGTGGCCAGGACGCATTGCCCCGGGGACCCATTACCAGACACCGATTACCAACATCGACATCATGCCCACTGTCATAGCGGCGGCAGGTGGTTCGATGCCAAAGGACCGCGCGATTGATGGCGTCAACCTGATGCAATATCTGGGAGCCAAACCAGCCAGTCAGCCAGAACGCAACTTATTCTGGCGTGACGGACCCTATCGGGCCATGCGCGATGCCACCTGGAAGCTGATTGTTTCAGAGCGCCCCAAGAAGGAATGGCTCTTCAATCTTGCCAATGATCCGACTGAAAAGGTCAATTTGGCCACAGAGCAGCCGCTGCGGCTTGCCCAAATGAAGGCTGTGTTGAACACCCACCACGCCAACATGCCACCGTCCATGTGGCCATCCTTCATTGAAATGGCCATTGAAATTGACAAACCCTTGAACCAAAAACATTTGCCGACCGATGAGTATGTTTACTGGTACAACTGACCCTACACCCACTCGGTAAGGCGTTCCAACGCCTTTTGAACGCCATGCAAGCACTTAGCCCCACGGACTCTGCATTTTTATGGATGGAAACCCGCAATCAACCGATGCATGTTGCGGGGTTAAACATTTACACACCGCCGCCTGGCAGCGGGCCCGACTATGTCAGCAAATTGCTGGCGCAATGGTCCAAGCACCCCAAGGCGATTGCACCATTCAACCTCCGGCCGGTGTTGAAAATGGGCTTGTGGTACTGGGAAGAAGATGAAGAGTTTGAGCTGGACTACCATTTGCGCCACTTGGCACTGCCTCAGCCGGGTCGCATCCGGGAACTGCTGGCGATGGTTTCTCGGCTCCACGGAAACTTGCTGGATCGCAATCGCCCGTTGTGGGAGACTTATGTAATTGAGGGTTTGCCAGGTGGCCGATTTGCAACCTATGCCAAGATTCACCACGCACTGGTAGATGGTGTGACCGGGGCAAGAATGGCCGCAAATGCCATGTCCAGCGACCCGGCGCAACACAAGCCGCCGATGTGGGACCTGCCATTTGCGCACCATCCGGCGTCATCTGGCCGAAAAACAGCGCCCACCGGATTACTCCAGCAGCTGGGCAATGCGGCGAAAGCCGGAAAGGAAATACTGCCCGGCATTGGCAGTGGTTTGTGGGACATTGTGCGTGGAAGTTATGCGAAGGGTGCAACTGCCCTACCCTTTCAAGCACCGCCAACGCCGTTCAATGTGGAAATTTCGGGTTCGCGCCGGTTTGCATCACAGTCCTATTCCCTTGCCCGGCTCAAGCGCATAGGTGAAGCATCCGCTGCCACTGTCAATGATGTCACCCTGGCAATTTGTGCCGGCGCCTTGCGAGAGTATTTGATAGCCCAGAACGCGTTGCCAAAGAAGCCGCTCGTGGCCATGGTTCCGGTATCACTCCACGGCGAAACGACGGCAGGGGGAAATCAGGTTTCGCTCTTATTGGCCAGTTTGGCAACCCATATTGCCGATCCGGTCAAACGACTCAAGCGCATCGTGGAATCGACATCCGATGCCAAGGCACGGCTGACCAAAATGCCACGCCTGCAAAAAATGGCGCATGGAATTACCTCCATCTCGCCGTTCGGTGCTGGCATGGTCACCGGCACGGCGCAAAATCACCCGCTATTCAATCTGGTCATTTCGAACGTACCGGGTCCGCGAGAGACGCTTTTTCTCAACGGGGCCCGCCTGGACGAATCCTATCCGGTGTCCATTCCAACCCACTACCTGGCACTCAATATCACGATTAGCGGCTACGCAGACCACCTCGGATTTGGATACATTGCCTGCCGAAGATCGGTTCCCGCCTTGCAGCGTATGCTGGACTACACCAACAACGCCATCAATGCGCTTGAGTCAGCGCTCGGAATTACGTCGGATCAAGGCTTAAAGCCGACGAAATCGCGCGACCGCGCCACCAAGGCCGGCAGCGCCGGCCTTGCCAAACCAACAAAGCCAACCGTGCGTAAAAGGCCTGCCACCGCCCGATTGCAGGATACCGTTGACCAAGCCAACAACCCACCCGGCAAGGGCTGAGCAAGTAGCCTGGCCCATTGCGTATGATGTGCGCTCCTAAGGAGCAGCAGCCAATGCATATCGCAATGAAAATTGTCGCAGTCACTTTGACCGCAGCCCTTGTGGCCGCAGGCGGCGCAGCGGCATGGCACATTCGAACCAAGTTGCCGGTGCGCGAGGGCAGCGTGACGCTCAAGCAACTCAAAGCACCCGTCACCGTCGCTTATGACGAAAGAGGTGTGCCGCACATTCGTGCTCAAAACGAAGACGACATGTATCGTGCACTGGGATATGTGCATGCACAGGATCGGTTATTCCAGATGGAAATGGTGCGCCGTCTCGCCAGTGGAGAACTGGCCGAAATTCTGGGTCCGAAATTGCTGGAGACCGACAAGCTGTTTCGCACGTTGGGTATTCGGGCCCGGGCAGAACAGATCGCGGCCGCGCTCGATCCCGCCAAGCCGAGCAACGTAGCCTTGTTGTCCTATCTGGACGGCATCAATCAATACCAGGACACCCATGTTGCGCCCTTGGAATTTGACATTCTCAAGATCCCCAAGCGCCCCTTTACGGTGAAAGATACCTACGCGGTTTCAGGCTACCTGGCATACAGTTTTGCGGCCGCACTGCGTACCGACGCGCCAATGACCCACATTCGTGATCAATTAGGCCCTGACTACTTGCGGATTTTTGACCTTGAATGGCATCCTGAAGGTGTGATGGAGCCCACTGCATCATCGGCGCAAACACCCCGACCTGCGCTGGCGCTCAATTCAAAAGACTGGCAAGGCTTGGCCAAACTCGCAGAGTTGAGTCAAGGCGCATTGGAGGCAGCTGGTGTGCCGGTGTTTGAGGGCAGCAATGCCTGGGTTATTTCTGGCAAACGCACGGCCAGCGGCAAACCCATGCTTGCGGGCGACCCCCACATTGCCTATTCAGCACCATCCGTGTGGTACGAGGCACACCTGACAGCACCCGGCTTTGACCTGTATGGGCACTACCAATCACTGATTCCGATGGCGATGCTGGGGCACAACAGCCAATTTGGCTGGAGCGTGACCATGTTCGAGAATGACGACATCGATCTAGTCGCGGAAAAAACCAATCCCGCCAATGCCAATCAGGTGTCCATCGGGGGGGCTTGGGTTAACCTGCAAACCCGCACTGAAACCATCAAAGTCAAAGACAGGGATGACGTAACACTGAGTTTGCGCCGCTCCCCGCATGGACCCATCATCACCGATGTGTTCAAGGACAGCTTGGGCAGCGCACCGGTTGCCATGTGGTGGGCTTTCCTGGAGACCGAAAATCCGATTTTGGAAGCGTTCTATGAGCTCAACCGCGCTGACACCCGAGAAAAAGCGCGATCGGCATCGGAAAAAATTCACTCTCCTGGTCTTAATGTTCTCTGGGCCAATGCGGCGGGCGACATTGCCTGGTGGGCAGCCGCCAAGCTTCCAATCCGTCCGCCCGGCGTGAACTCGACTTTCATTTTGGACGGCAGCACCGGCGAAGCCGAGAAAGCCGGCTTTTACAGCTTTAGCTTCAACCCGCAGGAAGAAAATCCCGCGCGCGGCTACATCGTATCGGCCAACAACCAACCCAAGCCGAGTAGTGGCGTTCCGGTGCCCGGCTACTACTGTCTGGCAGACCGGGTGCAAAGACTCGATGGCGCGTTGCGCGTCCCTAATCGCAAGTGGGACATTGCGGCATCGCAGGCACTGCAGCTTGATGGTGGTAGCCGCTATGGGCCCCGCATATTAAAGGATCTGATGCCCATCCTGAAAAGCGTCACCACCGATCCCTACGAAAAAGCGTTTCTTGAGCCGCTTGAACTATGGGACGGTGACTACAGCCGAGACAGCATGGCTGCGCTGCTTTTCACACAGTTAATGTATGAGTTGACCCATGCGGCCATGGCCGACGAAATGGGCGAGGTGCAGTTCAAGAGTCTATTGAAGACGTTCGCAATTGACTCCGCATTACCTTCACTGGTGACCGACGCCAATTCTCCCTGGTGGGACAACATCAATACCAAAAAGGTCGAAAACCGTTTTGAGACGACGCGCATCGCATGGGTCAACACACTGAAACATCTGGAGTCCATGTATGGCAAAGACCTGCTGCAGTGGCGCTGGGGCAATGCCCATACGCTGACGCACGTCCACCCACTGGGCTTGCAGAAACCTCTGGATTACATTTTTAACGTTGGTCCATTCAAAGTGGCTGGCGGTCGCGAAACACCGAACAACCTCAACATTCATATGGGACCGGGGCCATGGCCGGTGAAGTCCGGTCCGTCCACACGCAGGGTGATCGATTTTGCCCAACCGGACAAGTCGGTCGGCATTAACCCTGTAGGACAGAGCGGTGTTCTGTTTGATACCCATTATTCTGATCAGGCAGTCCTGTTTTCAGAAGGACTTTATGTGCAGCAGTACCTGAGTCCCGCCGACGTCAAGGAACACACCCGCAGCGTCTTGAAGCTACGCCCCTGAGTACCTGAACATTACCTTATGCCATTTAAAACTGAACCACCCTACACGCATGGACAACCTGCACGCACGGCGGTTCTGCTGTGCAACCTGGGAACGCCGGATGCACCCACTGCGCCAGCCGTTCGTCGGTACTTGGCGGAATTTTTAAGCGATCACCGGGTGGTGGAAATACCACGGGTGCTCTGGTGGTTGATTCTTCACGGCATTATTTTGCGCTTTCGCCCCGCCAAATCGGCCGCCAAATATGCAAGTGTCTGGACCTCTGAAGGCTCGCCGCTCAAAGTGTGGACCGAAAAACAAGCACGGCTGCTGCAAGGCTGGCTGGGTCAGCGAAACCACGGCGTCAAGGTCCGCTGGGCGATGCGTTATGGCAGTACCTCGATAGCCTCACAACTCGACGCTTTGAAGCTTGATGGTGTGACCCGCGTGCTGGTCGTGCCAGCCTACCCCCAATACAGCGCGACCACTACTGCCAGTGTGTTTGACGCTGTTTATGCCTGGGCACAGCGCACACGTGCTTTGCCGGAGCTCCGATTTGTGAACCATTACCATGACGACGCGAACTACATTTCCGCGCTCGCTGCGAGCGTCCAACGCTATTGGAAGAGTCACGGCCGCCCCGATCAGCTGGTGATGAGTTTTCATGGCGTGCCAGCACGCACACTCGAGCTGGGTGACCCCTACCACTGCGAATGTTTCAAGACAGCTCGTCTCTTGGCAGAACGCCTTGGGCTTGATCGGCAAGAATATAAAGTGACCTTCCAGTCACGGCTTGGGCGCGCCAAGTGGTTGGAGCCCTACACCGAGCCCACCCTGATTGCCATGGCCAAGGCAGGTGTCAAACGGGTTGATGTGGTGTGCCCGGGATTCACCAGCGATTGCCTGGAGACGCTGGAAGAAATCGACATGGAGGCGCGCGCTGCCTTTTTGCTGGCAGGCGGAAAGGACTTTCATTACATAGCGTGTCTCAATGACGACCCGGAGTGGATCACCGCACTGTGCAGCATCACTGAACGCCACTTGGGAGGATGGAATACACAACTGCCTCCCGATTCAAGCGCTCTGGAATCAAGTCGCACCCACGCGCTGGAACTGGGCGCAAAGCAATAGTTCCCGGTCGTGCAGCGTTGGTTCTGCCGGTGAACGGTGATGCGTCACCGCTTTGAAATCTGCGTGTCTATCACTCAAAAGTTTCAAATACACCATCGAGATGCTGCACGTACTTGTTGCGCAGAGCCCCATCAATAAAGCTGGCATCAAAACTATTGCGCGCAAGTTGGTAAGCGTGCTGCGCAGTCATACCCAATGCAGCAAAAGTCTGGACAAAATTTTCGTTGATGTAGCCGCCAAAGTAAGCGGGGTCATCGGAGTTGACTGTCGCCACGATGCCGGCCTCCAGCATGCGTTTGAGGCTGTGCTGACCCAGGTGGGTGACCACGCACAGCTTCAGGTTACTGAGAGGACACACCGTGAGCGGGATACGGTCGTGTACGAGTCGCTGCATCAGTGCGGCGTCGCGAATCGCCTGAACACCATGGTCAATTCGTTCCACCTTCAATACATCAAGAGCGCTCCAAATATACGACGCCGGAGCCTCTTCGCCTGCATGTGCAACCAGTCGGAAACCCAATTGCCGGGCGCGTGCAAAGACCTTGGCAAATTTCTCAGGCGGGTGTCCGACCTCGCTTGAGGCCAGACCAATGCCCACAATTTTTTCCCGCAAAGGCAAAACCTGCTCCAAGCACTCAAACGCTGCTTCTTCACTGAGATGGCGCAAAAAACACAGAATGAGCGACGCCGTCATGCCGTGGCGCGCAGGTGCTTCTTCGCAAGCGCGATACAAGCCTTTAACCACAGTCTCGGCGCTGGTCCCATGACCGGTATGCGTTTGCGTATCAAAGAAAATTTCAGCGTGCAATACGTTGTCTGCGCGCGCCCGCGCGAGATACGCATCGGTCATCGCAAAAAAGTCCTGCTCGGTCTTGAGCACCGTAGTACCCGCATGGTAGATGTCGAGAAAACTCTGCAAATTGTCAAACACATAGGCCTGCCGCAGAGCCTCAACGCTGGGAAATGCCAGCGGCACGCGGTTGCACTGACCCATTGAAAAAATCATGTCCGGCTCCAGTGAACCTTCGACATGCATGTGCAACTCAGCCTTGGGCATGGCCCGCAGCAACGCGGGTAGACGATCGGCAGCAATTGGCTTTTTGTTGGTCATGGTGTTGGTATCTCTCGTGACGACGCAGTCTAGTGCAAATGCTGCCTCAAAAAGGCGGTGACACGCGTTTTGGCATCTTCGCGCGCCTGCGGGTTGGGCGCAATGGTCACCCCCGCACCGGGTTTGACGCCATTGGGTACATCCGTGCGCAATCGACTACCGCGAAGTGCCGGATTGTCAAAATCGTGAAAAGTATTGGGATACGTCACGATTTGCATCGGTTCACCGCGCGCGGCAACGGTATGGGACAGTGCCTTGCATGGTTCGGCAGGTGTCCAGTCATCCGCTTCGCCGATGAGCAACAGCAGTGGCGCGGTCAGATGAAATCGCCCTGCATGCCGGTTGTGCGATGTGCAACCAGGGTAGAAAGCGACCGCCGCCTTGAAACCACCCAGTGTGTTCAGACTCAATTTTGGACTGCGACTCATTGCTTTGAGGGTCACCCCGCCCCCATGTGACCAGCCCATCAAAGCGATGCGCTCGCCATCAACTGCGGGCAATTTCCGCAAATAATCCAACGCGGCATAGGCATCGCCAACACGGTCTGACTCCTTTAGAGTGCGTTGGTCGAACCGAACCGAGCACAGCGTCCGGATCCCGCGTGATTTGAAGCTGTCCAGAATCAAGACAACATAGCCCTGCGCAACCAAATAGTCGCTCCACATCGTGTGCCGGGCATTGAGTTCGCCAGCCTTGGTATAGGCTCCACCGCATCCATGCAACAAAATCACAGCGGGCCACGGTCCGCTGCCCTGCGGGCTAAAGACAAATCCCGCAAGAGGTTCTGGAGAGGTGGACAAATTGGCTGCTGGAATCAGCAATGCCTGCGGTTCGGCTGCCCACAGCGTCGTAGTCAACAGGCCGAACGTCGCGGCGCTGGCAATCCAGCGGTTGACCACCCGAGCCGCTGCTCTGCATTGAACGTGGAGTACCGTTGTTTTCGTCATACGACGCTTCTCCAAAATCGAAAAGGGCCGCTCAAGAGCGGCCCCGACTAGCGATATCCGAGTTGCCGACTATTTGCCGCCAGGAATTTTGCCTTCCACGCCCTTGACGTAGAAACTCAGCCCACCGAGAAACTTGTCATCAGCCACGGCATCCTTGGCCAACTGCTCTTTACCCGTGTTGTCGACGATCGGTCCTTTCCAAATCGTGAAGGAACCGTCTTTCAGGCCGGCCTTGACCTCTTCAACCTTGGTCTTGGTCTCGGCAGGCACATCTTCCGCGATGGAAACAATATCAATAGCGCCTTCTTTCACACCCCACCAGGCCTGGCCCGTGGCCCACTTGCCTTCAAGGGCGTCTTTAGTGGCCTTGATGTAATACGGACCCCAATTGATGATGGCCGACGCCAGGTGCGCTTTCGGACCATAGGCAGTCATATCGGAATCCCAGCCAAAAGCGCGCTTGCCCTTGTCCTGCGCAGTTTTCAGAACGGCTGGTGAGTCAGTATTTTGGAACAGCACATCCGCGCCTCCGTTGATCAGGCTCGTGGCCGCTTCAGTTTCCTTGGGCGGATTGAACCATTCATTCACCCATACAACCTTGGTCTTGACCTTGGGATTGCTGCTTTGCGCACCTAATGTGAAGCTGTTGATGTTGCGGATGACTTCCGGAATTGGCACCGATGCAACCACACCCAGTGTGTTGGACTTGGTCATTTTTCCAGCAATGACGCCCGCCATGTACGCACCTTCATAAGTGCGACTGTCGTAGGTGCGCATATTTTCGGCCGTCTTGTAGCCAGTCGCATGCTCAAACTTCACGTCTTTGACATCGGCGGCGACTTTCAACATGGGTTCCATGTAACCAAAAGTGGTGCCAAAAATCAACTTGGCACCTTGTCCAGCCAAATCGCGGATAACGCGCTCGGCGTCAGCCGACTCGGGCACATTCTCAACAAACGAGGTAGCCACCTTGTCGCCAAATTCCTTTTCCAATGCTTTGCGGCCATTGTCATGCGCAAAAGTCCAGCCACCGTCGCCCACGGGCCCGACATAGGCAAAGGCGATCTTCAGCGGAGCGGGCTTGGGTGCGGGAGCTGACGCCACGGGCGCCGGTGCCGGAGCGGGCGCGGGTGCTGGCTCTTCCTTTTTACCGCAACCCACCAATGCGGCGCTGGCCACAGCCGTCAGGGCCGCTACTTTGAGCAAAGTTCGTTTGTGCAAATCTGTCATGTCGGGTCTTTCAATAAAAACGCAGTCACAGTCAATGAAAAAGCCAGAAGCGCCAGGCGCTACGAGCCGGGATAAAACGGTTTACCAATTGCAAGCGGCATGTTAATCCGAATCCAGCGCGGGTTGCGCGAGATCAGTGCCAACACCACAATGGTTGCCAAGTATGGCAGCATGCTCAGGAACTGGCTGGGTAACTCCACACCAATGCCCTGCAAGTGAAATTGCAGCATCGTCACTCCGCCAAACAAATAGGCACCAAGCAATACACGTGCCGGGCGCCAGGTTGCGAAGGTGGTCAGCGCTAGCGCAATCCACCCCTTACCAGACACCATGCCCTCCACCCACAGCGGCGTATAGACGATGGATATATAGGCACCGGCCAAACCGCACAGCGCTCCACCCAATACTACCGCTCCCAAGCGTATCCAGCGAACCGGGTAACCCAGGGCATGCGCCGACTCGGGGCTCTCACCCACACTGCGCAGAATCAGACCCGAACGCGTGCGGTAAAAGAACCAGATCAAAGCCAGCGCAAAAACGATGGTTAAATAAACCAGCGGGTGCTGGCGAAACAGGGCCGGCCCGACAAACGGCATATCCGACAAAACAGGCAGCGCAAAGCTGGGTCGCTCAGGAATTTTTTCCTGCACGTAGCGGATACCGGCGAAAGCGGAAAAACCTGCACCAAAAAGGCTCAAGGCCAGTCCCGTGGCGTACTGATTGGTGTTCAGCCAAATCACCAGTGCACCAAATAGTGCTGCCATCAGCGCGCCGGCCGCCATACCAGCCAGAAAACCCATCGTGTCACTGCCCGTATGAACGACTGTGGCAAAACCCGCAATAGCGGCGCACAGCATCATGCCCTCGGCACCCAGGTTGACGATACCCGCCTTCTCGTTGATCAGCAGGCCCAGGGAGGCAATGGCCAACACCGTACCTGCATTCAAGGTGGCAGCAATCAAAAGAGCATAAGAGTCCATTAGTGCGTCGCTCCAGACACCAGTGTTGGCTTTGAGATCCAGCGCAGTCGGTAATTCACCAGTGTGTCACAACCCAACAGGGTGAACAGCAGCAGCCCCTGAAACACACCGGTTAACGACTTGGGAAGGCCCAGGCGCGACTGCGCGAGTTCGCCACCGATATAAAACATGCTCATCAAGATGGCAGAAAACACCATGCCCACGGGATGCAAGCGGCCCACGTAAGCCACGATGATGGCGGCAAATCCATACCCCGCAGGCACATAGGGCGTTAGCTGCCCGATGGGGCCCGCCACTTCCAGCGCACCAGCCAAACCCGCCATGCCGCCCGACACCAACAGTGCAATCCACAAAGCCCGCCGAGACGAAAAACCGGCATAACGCGACGCTGCGGGGGCCAGCCCACCTACCTGCTGTGCAAAGCCGGCGCGCGTGCGAAATAAAAACACCCAGACAGCGGCCACACCCACCATCGCAAAAACCACCCCGATACTGACACGCGAACCGTCAAATAACCGGGGGATGCGGGTTACCGCCTCAAAACTCTTGGTTTGGGGAAAGTTGTAGCCGTTGGGATCCTTCCAGGGGCCAAAAACCAAATAACCCAGCACCTGCACGGCCACGTAGACCAGCATCAAACTCACCAAAATCTCGTTAGCATTGAACTTGTCACGCAGCAGCGCGGTTAACCCCGCCCACGCCATTCCACCAAATACACCTGCCAAAAGCAGCGCAGGCACGATCCAGCCACCCGTGGTTTTATCGGCCAGCAGGGCCACGCCGCTGGCCGTAATGGCGCCCAGGATGTACTGCCCTTCGGCACCAATGTTCCATACGTTGGAACGGAAACACACCGCCAGCCCCAGTGCAATCATGAGCAAAGGGGTTGCCTTGACGACCAGTTCACCCAGCGCATAGCCGCTTCTGATGGGGTCCCAGAAAAAAACCTGCAAACCACGCAGCGGATCTTTGCCCAAGAGCGCAAACAGCACAACGCCAATCAGCACGGTGCACAGCAGCGCCAGCAATGGCGAGGCGTAGCTCCAGAACTGCGAGGGCTGGGGACGGGCTTCGAGCTTAAGCATCCTGCATCTCCCACAAACCGCTCATCCATTCACCAATTTTTTCTACTGTGGCCTCGGCAATGGGAACCGAGGGCGACAACTTGCCGCGTGCAATCACATGCAACCGGTCGCACACCTCAAACAGTTCATCGAGTTCTTCACTGACCACCAGCACCGCACAGCCGGCATCACGCAGCGCCAGTATTTCGCCGCGAATCTGCGCCGCCGCACCCACATCCACTCCCCAGGTTGGTTGTGAGACGATCAGCAGTTTGGGGTTGGCATCGATCTCGCGCCCGACGATGAACTTTTGCAGGTTCCCGCCAGAGAGCGAGCGCGCAACGGCCAGCGGGCCGTTGGCCTTGACTTTGTATTCCGCAATCAAGCGCCTGGCATGCGCTTCGAGTTGCCGCACCCGAATCCAGCCACCGGCAAAACGTGGCATGGAGATGGACTCGGTGCGGGTGAGCAACAGGTTGTGCGCCAGGCTCAGTGTGGGCACCGCTCCACGCCCCAAGCGCTCCTCGGGAACAAAATGCAATCCCATCTTGCGCCGCCGCCCGGGGTGCATACGCGACACATCGACCTCACCCATGTGGATGCTGCCCCTTGGTGCGCGGTCGTCCTCGCCCGACAGTGCGTACAGCAATTCTTTTTGGCCATTGCCCGAGACACCGGCAATGCCCACCACCTCGCCGGAACGCACATGCAAATGAATCCCTTCGAGATCCACCCCAAACTGGTCTTCTCGCGCCAGGTTGAGCCCCTTGACGTGCATCACGGCAGACCCGGCATGTTTGGCTGCGCGCTCCAGCAAGGGCGGCTCGGCACCAATCATCAAGCGTGACAAGGATGCGTTGGATTCCTGTTGCGGATTGCACACGCCGGTAACCTTGCCACCCCGCAGCACCGTGCAGGCCGTGCACAGTTCACGAATTTCATGCAGCTTGTGGCTGATGTACAAAATGCTGCAGCCCTCGCTGGAGAGTTTTTTCAGCACCACAAACAACTTCTCCACGGCCTGCGGTGTCAGCACCGACGTGGGCTCATCCAGAATCAGCAGTTCTGGCCGCGTCAGCAGCGCGCGGATAATTTCCACCCGTTGCATCTCTCCAACACTGAGTGTGTGCACCGGACGCGCCGGGTCGATATCAAGACCGTACTCATTGGCCTTGCCCACAATGGCAGCAGTCACCTGCTCCAATGAATTGCGGGTCAGTCCAAGCCACACGTTCTCAGCCACAGTCATCGTGTCAAACAGATTAAAGTGCTGAAACACCATGCTGATGCCGTTGGCCCGCGCTTCCTTGGGGTTGCGAATCTGGATGTCCTGCCCGTTGATTCTGACTTGCCCCGCATCGGGCTTGACAGAGCCGTAAATGATCTTCATCAGCGTGGACTTGCCAGCGCCGTTTTCGCCCAGAACGGCATGAATCTCGCCTGGCATGACGGTCAGGGACACGTCGCTGTTGGCGACCACGCCGGGGTAAGCCTTGGTGATACCGGTTAACTGAAGTCTCGGGAATGACATGGGCACACTTTACACGTTTGGACAACAATCCCGAGCAATTTCTGCGCCATAGCGGGATAGTGCAACCGCCAAGCGCTATGACCGATTGGGTAAATTGGCTCTATCAAACTGCCAGCGCCGCCAATATTCCAGCGCCACACGGTAGGTGTTGGTTTGCACCCGCACGGTGTCGTTCAGATTCTTGCCATAGCCCCCGCCCATAACAAAGGCACAGGGCAGGCGCCGCTGCCAACACCAATCGAAAACCCGCCGGTCCCGGGCCAAAAGGCCGTCATCGGTGAGCTTGAGTCGCCCCAGTCGATCGCCTTCGTGCGGGTCAGCGCCGGCAAGATAAAGCACCAGTCCGGGTTGGAAGTTCACCTCCAGTATGCCCAAGGCGTTTTCCAGAGCAACCATATAGTCCGCGTCGCCACAACCATCCGGTAGCCCCACATCCAGGTTGCTGGCCTCCTTGCGAAATGGAAAGTTCTTCTCCCCGTGCAGCGACAGGGTAAACACGCTGGGATCATCCCGCAGGATATGGGCTGTGCCATTTCCCTGGTGCACATCCAGGTCAACGATGGCCACTTGCAAGGGTCGTTTGTCCAAATGGGGGGCTCGCCCCCACTCCGCCTGCAACACCCGCGCAGTCACCGCCAGATCATTAAACACACAAAAACCGCCTCCCTTGTCGGCATAGGCGTGGTGCGTTCCGCCAGCCAGGTTGGCAGCCACCCCTTGCGAGAGCGCAGTGCGTGCCGCAGCTAAAGTAGCCCCCACCGAACGGCGGGCACGGTCGGCCATGGCGGGATTCCATGGAAATCCAATTTCGCGGTAGACCGCCTCAGGCAAGGTGCCCAGATCGATGCCATTGACATAAGGCCAGGCGTGGGCGAATGCCAGTTCACCATCGCTTGCCGGCAGCGCCTGCGCCAGCGTGACTTCAGGCAATTGCTGCGCCAATGCATCACGCAGCATGGCATATTTCTCCATGGGGAAGCGGTGCCCTGGAGGGAGTTGAAGCACAAATTGGGTCGCGAAAAAGGCCTGCATTTTTGACGAATTGGAACATGGGCGCGTAACTTGCTCTATGCTAATCACCATGAAGACAAAACCCCTGCAATTTTTGCGACGTGGCCAGGTCGTGACCCTGCCCGATGTCGATGTCAACCGCACTCTGTTGGAGGTTTTGCGGGAAGACCTGCATTGCACCGGCACCAAAGAGGGCTGCGGCGAAGGTGACTGTGGCGCCTGCACCGTCGTGGTTGCAGAGCCCCAGGATGGGCAGTTGAAATACAGCGCAATCAACAGCTGCATCCGTCTGGCGCACTCGATTGATGGCATGGCCGTGTGGACTGTAGAAGATATTGCCCCCACGCTTGCCACTGCGTGTGCTGCGCTGCCCCCCGAGGGGGCCCAACCCGCCTTGGGGCGACCCGGCGGCGGTTTGATTGCCCCCACGCTTGCCACTGCGGAATTAGCAGCACCGCTGCATCCTGTTCAGCAAGCTATGGTGGACAGCCATGCGTCGCAATGCGGCTTTTGCACTCCCGGTTTTGTGATGAGTCTGTTTGGCCTCTACCAGAATAAAACTGCGCGGTCCGAGCCCATAAGCCGGGAACAGGCGCAAGCTGCTTTGTCCGGGAATCTGTGTCGGTGCACCGGCTACCGCCCAATTTTGGATGCTGCCCAAGCAATGCAAGGCCTACCGCCAGTGCTGGTCAACGAAACCGAATTGCTATCACAATTAGAGCGGCTAGCGCATATTCCACGAGGGCTAGAGCCTGATTTGGCTTACATTTCTCCCAAAACGCTGCCCGAGTTGCTGTCCGCACGAAGCCGCTATCCGCAGGCCCAATTGGTGGCGGGCTGCACCGACGTAGGTCTTTGGGTGACCAAGCTGCACCAGCAGTTCGAACGTGTGCTCGATGTGACCCGGGTCGCAGAATTGCGCCGCATCGAAGACTACCCCCATCACATTGCTATTGGCGCTGCCGCTACATTGACCGACGCATTTGCAGCGCTGGTGGCCGATCGGCCCGCGCTGACCGAATTTGCCCACCGCTTTGCCGGCTTGCCCGTGCGCAACAGCGCAACGCTGGGCGGCAACGTAGCCAATGGGTCACCCATCGGCGACTCCATGCCATTGTTGATTGCGCTGGGGGCCAGTGTGGTGCTGATGCGCCAAAACGGATCATCAATTGCCCACCGCGAACTGGGTCTGGAAGATCTTTACACCGGCTACCGGACCAACGTGATGGCGGCCGATGAAGTGCTGGCCTGGATCAAAGTGCCCAAAGCGACCGCCGCTGAAGTCTGCCGTGCCTACAAGGTTTCCAAACGGTTCGAAGATGACATTTCAGCTGTCTGCCTCGCAATCGGGCTACGAATCGACAAGGGTGTCGTTTCGGCCGCCTCGATTGGCGCCGGTGGTGTTGCGGCAACACCGTCACGTGCGCACAAAACGCAGGCGGCCTTGCTGGGACAGGCCTGGAACCAGGCCACGGTGGACCACGCAATCCAGGTACTGCGCAGTGAATTCACCCCGATTTCCGACATGCGTGCCAGCGCGGCCTATCGCAACGAGGTGCTGGGTAATCTGCTACAGCGTTTCTGGCTTGAAACCCAGGGGCAGGTTGTGACCAACGTGCGCAGCGTGTCGGCCACCCACGTGGGCGGAGGAAATTGAGCATGCAGACTCCCACCCCGAAGCAGAACACTGCCAGCGCCTGCGGTACTTCACACCCCCACGAGAGTGCCGCTGCCCAGGTGACGGGCTCAGTGGCCTATATTGACGACCTGCCCGAAGTGCGCGGTACCCTGCACGCTGCGCCCATCCTTTCAACCGTGGCACACGGGCGGCTGCTCGGCGTGAACGTGGCTCCCGCGCTGGCCATGCCGGGCGTGGTGGACGTGGTGCTGGCTTGCGACATTCCCGGAGACCCGATGTTGGCGGCCTTCGCCGGGGATGAGCCCGTGTTTGCGACCGACACGGTGCAATTCATTGGGCAGGTTGTGGGTGTGGTGCTGGCGACAAGCGTGGCTCAGGCACGCCGTGCAGCGCGCAAAGTGGCACTCAACATTGAAGCCTTGCCTGCCATCCTAACCGTGGCGCAGGCACTCGGGTCCAAGAGCTACGTGTTGCCTCCTGTGTTTGTGCGCCGGGGAGACGCGCAGACCGCGCTGAAATCTTCCCCACATACCCTGAGCGGCTCGCTGGAAGTGGGCGGCCAGGAACACTTTTACCTGGAGGGTCAGATCGCCTACGCACTGCCCCAGGAACAAAACCAATGGCTGGTTTACAGCAGCACGCAGCATCCTGGAGAGGTCCAGCACTGGGTGGCGCACGCGCTGGGCCTGCACCAGCATGCCGTTCGCGTAGAGTGCCGACGCATGGGGGGCGGTTTTGGCGGCAAGGAGACCCAGGCCGGCCACTTGGCGGTGTGGGCGGCAGTGGCCGCACACAAATCGGGGCGCGCAGTGAAACTGCGCCTGGACCGCGATGACGACTTTATGGTGACCGGCAAGCGCCACCCTTTCTCCTATGAATACACCGCCGGCTTTGACGACACCGGGCGCTTGACAGCACTCAAATTGATGATGGCGGCGAACTGCGGTTTCAGCGCAGATCTATCTGGCCCCGTAGCGGACCGCGCCATCTTCCATAGCGACAATGCATACTACTTGCAGGATGTAGAAATTGCATCCTACCGCTGCAAGACCCACACCCAGAGTCACACGGCATTCCGGGGTTTTGGTGGACCGCAAGGCGTGATCGTGATCGAAGCCATCATGGGCGATATTGCCCGCGCACTGCAGCGCGACCCGCTTGATGTGCGTTTACGCAACCTGTACAGCGACGAGGCAGTCGGAGGCGATGGACAACGGCGCGATACAACCCATTACGGTATGCCGGTGGAGGACAACATCCTGCTCCCATTGCTATTGGAATTAGAGCAATCATCGCAGTACCGACGAGGGCGAGAGGCAGTTTTGGCTTGGAACGCAGGCAATCCGGTGATCAAGCGCGGGCTGGCCATCACGCCCGTCAAGTTTGGCATCAGTTTCACTGCCACACTGTTCAACCAGGCGGGCGCGTTGGTGCACGTCTATACCGATGGCAGCGTTCAGGTCAACCACGGTGGCACCGAGATGGGGCAGGGTCTGCACACCAAAGTGGCACAAATTGTCGCTGACGAACTCGGCATTGCGTTCGATCGGGTACTGTGCACCGCCAGCGACACCAGCAAAATTCCCAATGCATCTGCCACCGCCGCGTCGGCAGGCACCGACCTCAATGGTCGCGCCGCCCAATTTGCGGCACGGCATGTGCGTGACAACCTGGCGGCTTTTGTGTGCGGACTCGATGGATGCGGCGCAGGTGCAATTCGTTTTGTAGCCGGCAAGGTGATTTCCCCTAGCAAAACGCGTGAATTCACCGAGGTGGTGAGCATGGCCTACGCCAATCGAATCCAGCTGTGGAGCGACGGCTTCTACCGCACGCCCAAAATTCACTATGACAAAACAACGCTGACGGGCCGTCCGTTTTACTACTTCGCCTACGGCGCCGCCTGCACCGAAGTTGCCATTGACACGCTGACCGGTGAGAGTCGGGTCTTGAAGGTGGATATCCTGCACGATGTCGGGCGCAGCATCAATCCGGCCATCGACGTCGGGCAAATTGAAGGCGCATTTGTGCAGGGGATGGGCTGGCTAACAACCGAACAACTGGTCTGGAACGACAAGGGCCATCTCAGTACCCATGCGCCGAGCACCTACAAAATTCCGACGGCCGGCGACGTGCCAGACACTTTCAATGTCAACCTGTGGCATCAGCCCAACCCGCAAGACAACGTATTTGGCTCCAAGGCCGTGGGTGAGCCGCCTTTCATGTTGGCCATTAGCGTTTTCGAAGCGTTGCGCGATGCCATTGCGTCCGTTGGCAGTGGTGGTCCGGTGCCACTCAACGCCCCGGCAACTGCAGAAAACGTGCTGGCTGCCGTGCAGCGCCTGCGCAACTGAAATGCCAGCAGGGCACTTGCCTTGTCTTTGATCAACATCAATAGAAACCGTGCTGGTTGTAAGAATGGACCAAGCACGGTTCTCTAAAATTTTTTGAGGCGACAGGACTAAAACAAATTTCGTTGGGGCACACCATGCGCATTGAATGGCGGGACAGCTACAAGATTGGCAATGCGGAGATCGATGCCCAGCATCAGGAGTGGTTTGGGAAAATCAACGGTTTTCTTGAAGCAACCGACCAGGACAGCCTGGTGCTCTGTGAAATGTCGATGTACCAATACACCCGAGTTCATTTCCGGCATGAGGAAACCCTGATGCGATCCCTCAAATACCCTGGCATGGGGGACCATGTTGCAAAGCACAACGAAATGCTCTCCCACCTGAATGCAATTTCGGAGCAGATCGCAAACTTCACACTCGACCGCAAAAAGTGGAAGGACTTTCTGTCAGACTGGTTGCTGAACCACATAGCAACCATCGACACCCAGTTGGCCGAATTTATCGACCAAAAATAGGCACCCGCCAGAAAACGGTAACCGCCCACCCGGCCGATTGCACATTACGCATTGCGCACTACATCGGCACCGCCAATGGCAAAGTAATCGTGAAGCGTGTTCCTTCGCCGCTTCGACTGTGCACCGAAATAGTCCCTCCCAGCAGGGAACTCACAATGTTGTAACTGATACTCAAGCCCAGGCCACTGCCGCCCTGCCCCATTTTGGTTGTAAAGAACGGTTCAAAAATTTTCGGCATGTGCGCATCGGCAATTCCGTCGCCGTCATCACTGAACTGAATCACAACCTGTTCGTTCCCAACTTCTTGCGCGTGCAAGCACAATTTACCGCCCATTCTGTTGGGATAGGCATGAACAATTGCGTTATTGATCAGGTTGCTCACCACTTGGCCCAGCGGACCCGGATAACTGTCCATGACAATTTCGGATGTAACAATGGTTTCGATCGAGTGTCCACTCGCCTTAAGCCTGTTTTGCATGGTGGCAACCAGTTGGAGCAAATACTCCTCCAGCGCGAACTGGCGCCGATGGGCCGTCGTCCGGTCCACCGCTACCTGTTTAAAACTGGCAACCAGGCGCGCGGAGGTGTTCAATCCCCGCAAAATCAGTTCAGACGCATCCACCGAGTCTTTTAAAAATGACGCCATATCCGAACGCCGCAGGGTGCCGCGCTCAAACTGATCCTGAACTTCACGCAATTTATCGCTCACCGTGCTGGCCGTCATGATGCAGTTGCCAATCGGTGTATTGAGCTCGTGCGCAACGCCCGCCACGAGGGAACCTAGTGCTGCCATTTTTTGCTGCTCCAGCAACTGCTGCTGTGCATCTTCCAAGCGCTGATACGTCTGGGCATTGTCCAGGGCAATGGCGGCGTAGGCACTCAAGGTTCGAAATATCAAGTGATCGCGCGCTTCATAGGCCAGTGCCTTCTCGGATTGCACGGTTATCACGCCCAGCACCCGCTCATTGACTATCAAAGGGGCAAAAAGGGCACTTTCCGTGAACGCCGTGCCCTCCACCCTGAGCGCCTGCCCTGGGTCGCCCGCAAAGTCCCGGCGCTCACGAAAACATTTCGCGGTGTGGGAAGTCGAATCCGTGATCGCGATGCTGATTCGCGGCAAAATTTTGCCCTGCTCGCGGCCATACATCAAAACCAAGGTGCCATCGGCCTGTGCAGGTTGCAAATAAATCGCAAACGCGGTCACATCCAACAAGGCTTGTAAATGCGTGTACAAAACCTCAAATATGGTCTGGGCGTTCAGGTGCTGGGTGATTTCCTGACCCACCGTACTGAGACTCTCCAATGTTGCCGTGGTGCGTTGCAGCACCGCGGCGCGACCGGCCTCGGCGCTGGCCAACTGCCGAAGGTAGTCGCCTTCCACCCGAGCCTGCTCGGTCTGACGCAACACTTGCATGGCAACTGCCCGGTTGGTGGTTTGCTGGTTGTGGGTTTTATCCCTCGCTGCCAGCGCCTGCATGGCGGCTTCATGGGCTTGCACAAAGTCGCCTTCGCGTGCATAGGCATGACTCAGCGCTTCCAGGAGCTTGCCGGTCACCGTATAACCCGCAACCGACCGTGTCGCCGCCAGCGCTCGCTGCAAGTAATGCAAGGGCGCGCCCGTTGCCGGCTCAGGCTCGGCCTTCAACCCTGGATGCAAATTATGGATTTCAGCCAACACCATCAGCGCATCGACCTGCCGAATGACATCACCTTGCGCCGCCGCGGTGTCTAACGCAGCATGTGCCTTTTTCAATGCCTGCTCTGGCAAACCACGGTGGGCCAGGGCGTGCGCCTGGCCACGTTGGGAATCAATTCGGAAGTCGTGTTGATGCAACTCCAGCGCTTTATTCTCCAGCCGCTCAAAAGCCTGTAGTGCCGCCGCATAGTCCTTTCGGTCCAGAGCCAGCTCGCCTTGGTACTGCAGGGTGATGGAATAGGGTCGCGCACCTGCCAGTGGAGCCAACGTGATGAGCGCCTCCTCCAGCATTTCCTGTGCCGTATCCCAATTGCCCAGTTGGCGCATGATCTCTGCGGTGTGCATCAAACAACCGCCCACGCTGCGCGGCCAGTTTGTCTTGCGCGCCAGATCCAGGCCACGTTGCGCCCAGTCAAGACTTTGCTGAAAGTCGTTCAGCCGTCCGAAGTTTTCTGCCGTGTTGGTGCAGCAAATGATTGCAGCACGCACCTGCCCGCTCGCCAATGCCAACTCATAAGCTGCAATGCCAAGCCGCGCTGAACCGCCACTGTCACCCCGAAACAAAGTTTGAAGACAAAGGTAGTCGGTGCGCCACATTTGCACACCGGCATGGTGGTGCAACTCTTCAAGCCCCACAGTCGCTCCCCAGCGCGCTTGCGCCGCCTTGGGGTCCCTCAACACCAGCATCCGTGCAGTCACTGCTTCGGCCAATCCGATACGCATCGGGTCACCCGCTCTATGGGCATGCGTGATCATCGCATCAAGCGCACTGTCGCTGCGTTCAATCTGGCCTGAATCAATCGCCACCCAGGCCAACAACCAGTGCACGTCTGCCACACCACACCAATCTGCCTGCTCGGTGAACGTCGCCAGCGCATCCAGCGCCAGGCGCTGCGCATCCACCAGTTCGGCCATCAGGAAACGTGCCTCAGCACGCGCCAGTGTCAGACGTGCACCGGTCAGTGCACTCTGCGATGGCGACAAAATGGACAGCAGCGGCTGCACTTCCTCTGCCAAACGCAAGGCACGTGTTGTATCCCTCTGCCGCAAATGCCAAACCAATGAAACCAATAACTCCACCCGTGAATCGGCCGGCGCCCTATCAAGAGCTGCCTCCCAATGCGCTATTTCGGTGATATTTGCGAAGAACTGCATGCACACAAATGTTACGCGATTCAACCCGTTCGTCGGGTGCGCATTGGCGATCTGTCTGCCGGTAGCAATCAGCGCCCATGCCCTGTGCGCGGATTGTGGGCTGCGAGAGGTAATACACTGGGCACTTTACTGTTGACGCGCCTGATGCGCCCCGCTCGAGCCCCTACTGAACCCATGCCCACTTCACGACACCCGACTCGACGCACCCTGCTCGGTGCTGCCGCCCTAAGCGCCGTTTCCCTACCCTCGCTGGCGCAATCACGGACCGTTTTGCGCATCTCCACTCCTGCGGTGCCCGATGCCTGGCATGCCAAGATGTGGACGGTATTCAAGGATACGCTGGAGAAAAGTGCGCCAGGGGAATTTGACGTGCAAATCAACCTTAACGCGTCACTGTTCAAGCAAGGTGCCGAGTCCGCTGCCATGGCCAGAGGCAATTTGGAGATGACGTCGATGTCAGCCGCCGACATCGCCAAGCTTGTACCGGAGTTTTCGGTGTTTACTGCAGGCTACATGTTGCGTGACCCCGCGCATCAGCAGAGGGTTTTCAACGGAACTATTGGCAACGAGTTGTTCAAGGTCGTATCGGACAAGATGGATGTAACCGTGTTGTCCACTTGCTACCTCGGCACACGCCAGCTCAATTTACGCGACGTTCGCGCGGTCAGGACTCCGGCCGACCTCAAAGGAGTCAAGCTGCGTATGCCAGGCTCCAGAGACTGGCTGTTTCTGGGCAATGCTCTGGGTGCAACAGCTACACCGCTGGCCTTTGGAGAGGTGTATCTGGGCCTGAAGACCGGAACCATTGACGCACAGGACAATCCTCTACCCAGTGTGCGCGCGGCCAAGTTCCATGAAGTGACCCGGCAAATCGTGCTAACCGGCCACTTGGTGGACAGCCTGTTCATTGCGGTCTCCAACAAGTCGCTCAAGGCAATGACCGAAGCGCAACGGCAAAAATTGGCCCTGGCAGCCCAGGCTGCAGCTGCCTTTAACAATGACAACACGCTCCAGGAAGAAAGCCTGCTGGTGGAAATTTTCAGGAAGGAAGGGCTGCAGGTCTCCACACCCGACGTGGCCGCCTTTCGCAAGGCCGTACAGACCGCCTACCAGAATTCCGACTACGCCCGGGTGTGGCCCAAAGGGCTGGTAGAGCGTATCAACGCAACACCGTAAGCAGCCGTGACACGCTGGCTGCAAGGGTTTGCCAACGCCGTAGGTGGCGGGCTGTTTTTGACTCTGTTTTTGGTTTTCCTTGTTCAGATCGGAGCGCGATTCGGTCTGAACCGGCCACTCCCCTGGACGGATGAAGCGGCTGTCATTCTCTACATCTGGGTCATCCTGTGGTCAGCCGCCTTTGTCGTGCCAGAACGGGAACATGTCGTTTTTGACTTGGTTTGGAACAGTGTGCACCCGCGCACCCGCCAGGTGATGACCATCGTCGGCAACCTGTTGGTGGGCGGTCTGGCCCTGACGGGCCTGCCAGCCAGTTGGGACTACGTGCAATTTATGTCCCGCGAATCCACCCCGGTGCTGGACGTTGCGCTGATGTGGGTCTACTTGCCGTTCGTGCTGCTCATGTTTGCGCTGGTGCTGCGTAGCATCTGGGCGATTGTCAGTGCCTTGCGTGGCTTAGGCCTGACCAGGTCCGAGTCGCGAATCTGACATGACCTCGGCTCTGGCATCCCTGGTTGCGGCACTGGTGGTTGGAATGCTGTTGCGCATGCCCATCGGATTTTCCATGCTGGCTTCCGGCTTTGCCTACTTGCTGGTCAAACGCCAGGATCTCGGGCTGGTAGCCGAACAAGTGGGCAATGGTCTGTACAACAGCTACGTCCTGTTGGCCGTTCCGCTGTTTGTTTTTGCGGCCAACATCATGAATGCGGGTACTGTGAGTGAGCGCATTTTTGACTTCTGCCGCATTTTGGTGGGCCGTATGCGCGGCGGCCTCGCCCAGGTCGACATTTTGGTGAGCGTGGTATTTTCCGGCATGAGTGGCAGCGCGATTGCCGACGCAGCGGGACCCGGCCTGGTCACAATCCGCCAAATGCTCAAGAAGCCGGAGTACTCGCGTGGCTTTGCCGGCGCCGTAGTGGTGGCCAGCGCAACACTGGGTCCGATCATCCCGCCCAGTATCCCGATGGTGATCTATTCACTGGTGTCAGGCGCCTCGGTCGGCGCCCTGTTTTTGGGCGGAGTTGTTCCAGGCGTTCTAATGGCCTTTCTGATGATGCTGGTGGTGCATGTGATAGCCACACGGCGCAACATGCCCCGGGAGGCACCAGTGCCCTTACGCGAGTGGCCGCGCATTCTTTACCGCGGGGCGCTTCCGCTATCGATGCCCATCGTGCTGCTAAGTGGCATTTACTCAGGCGCTTTTACACCCACCGAAGCGGCCGCGGTGGCTGCCTTGCATGCACTGGTGTTGGCGGGCGTGGTGTACCGCGCGCTCACCTGGCGTTCATTTTGGGGCGTCGTGATGGAGTCAACCCGTGGCAGCGCAGTGATCACCGTCATTTTGGCCGGCTCGTTTATGCTGAATTACGCGTTTACAGCAGAGGGTGTTCCGCAAGCCATGGCGCAGTGGGTGGATGGCATGCAATTGGGTCAGATCGGATTCCTGCTGCTGGTCAATTGTCTGTTTCTGGCTTTGGGATGCGTTCTGGACGTATCGGTCTTGCTGCTGGTCTTTGTTCCCATGCTGCTGCCAGCCGCCAGATTACTGGGTGTAGACCTGGTGCACTTTGGTGTGCTGGTGGTGCTCAACATGATGATCGGGTTGATTCATCCGCCGTTTGGCATGCTGCTCTTTGTTACCAAAGCGCTAACGGGCATCCCTATTGGAGAAATGATGAAAGAGGGATGGCCGTTCTTGCTGATGCTGCTAGCCCTGCTGATGGCAATGACCCTGTTTCCACAGATCGTGCTGTGGTTGCCGCAAACCATGGGTTACAAGACTGCCTGATGCATCAAACAATGCCGCACTGACACGGAGCACTGGCACCCGCGAGGTTGCGCAAACCCACTGGATCGACCAGATCGACAATGCGCCCAGAGCCACTGATGAGACGTAACTCGCGCAAATGCCGAAAAACCCGGGACAGCGTTTCTGGCGCAATTCCGAGCTGCGCTGCGATGGTCCGCTTGCGCTGTTGCAGGTGAACCGAGCAAGCGCCTTTTTCACCTGTCTCGGCATGCGTTAACAACCATTCAGCACAACGGGCCTCTGCATCCTTTGCAAGGCGGCTGACGGTAATTTCGGTTTGCTGCCGGTGCGCCTTGGCAATATCGATCATCATGGACTGCACACCCGGAGCACAGGTGTCAAGGCAGGCACGAAACTGATTCAGCGGGACACGCCGAAGCTGAACGTCAGTTTGTGCAACAGCATCGACCGCGCTAGGAATATTTAATACTGCGGCACTGGCCTCCAGCCAGCCCGGACCATCAACCACACCGAGCTGATGCTCCACGGCACCAACATCGACGCCGGAGCCCAACACGCCCAGGACGACCCGGCCACGTTCGACAAAAATGACCGAGTCAAGCGTGCCAGATCGCTGAAGGAGTGTAGTGCCCGTGGGAATAGTCTCAACGGGAAGAGCAGAAAGAAAGGATTGAGCAGATAGCATGGTGCGGACTTTGCCGCGCCAGTCGCCCTGCTACATTGAGCAAGATCAAACTTCCATGCCGACACATGCGAATTAGCCATTAGAACTAGACCATTAGTTCTACCGGTCAAAGCAGCTTGATGGCGCACAGGCCAAGGATTGACGCCAATCGGCCGCGTACACATGCGTGTTCGATGCAAGCATGTTGAAATGCATCCTCATCATCCATAACCGTTTTCGACCGCAAATCTGATGCCAAGTTTGCTCATTAAAAATGCGCGCTGCGTCGCGACCCAACGAACGCAATCCCATGATTTTCCCGCCACGCTGTCCGATGCTTCAATTTTTGTGCGCGCCGGGCGCATTGCCTATGTTGGACCGGCGCGCGACATGCCACCAGAATACGCAACGGCAGACGGGACAATCGATGCCCGAAATCTGCTTGTGACCCCGGGCCTGATCAATACCCACCATCACATGTACCAGAGCCTGACCCGGGCAATTCCGCAGTTGCAGAATGCTGAACTGTTTGGCTGGTTAAGGGGCTTGTATCCGATTTGGGCAGGGCTCACACCCGAGATGGTGCGTGTAAGCACGCAAGTTGCCATGGCCGAACTCTTGCTCAGTGGCTGCACCACCAGCAGTGACCATCTCTACTTGTACCCCAACGGAATCACACTGGACGACAGTATTGAAGCTGCACAACAAATCGGAATGCGGTTTGTTGCGACCAGGGGCAGCATGAGTGTTGGACAAAGCCAAGGCGGCCTTCCCCCCGACGTGCTGGTGCAATGCGAAGATGCCATTCTGAAAGACTGCCAGCGAGTCATCGAGCGCTACCATGACCGGTCCCACGGGTCGATGCTCAATGTGGCGGTGGCGCCCTGCTCACCGTTTAGTGTCAGCCGCGATCTGATGCGCGAATCTGCCACGTTGGCGCGCGCCCTGGGAACCCGCATGCACACGCATCTGGCTGAAAATGACCATGATCTGGCCTATTCCCGGGAAAAATTCAACTGCACGCCGGCACAATATGTTCGCGATTTGGGCTGGATCGGACCCGACGTGTGGCATGCCCATTGCGTCAAGCTCGACGACGAAGGTATCAGCCTGTTTGCCGCCACGCGCACTGGCGTCGCACACTGCCCCTGCAGCAATATGCGATTGGCCAGCGGCATCGCGCCTGTTCGACGGCTGCTCGATGCGGGAGTTGCTGTAGGGCTTGGAGTTGACGGCTGTGCAAGCAACGACTCAGGTCATATGGTCAATGAAGCCCGTCAGGCCATGCTGTTGGCACGCGTTGGACGAGCAATTCAGCCGCCGCAAGTGCGTGACGGACACACCTTCTTTGGCTGCGATCTCGGTCCGTCTGAGATGACGGCCATAGATGCACTTCGATTGGCAACACAGGGCGGCGCACAGGTACTGGGTCGCCAGGATATTGGCCAGATCGCGGTCGGAATGTGCGCAGACCTGGCTTTGTTTGACCTGAACACAGTGGGGTTTGCAGGCGCAGCAGTACATGACCCCGTGGGAGCACTGTTGTTGTGCGCCAGCCCCCAAGCGTGCTACACCATCGTCAATGGTCGGATTGTGGTGCGGGATGGACAGCTGACCACAGTCGACCTGGGGCCGTTGCTGGAACGGCACAACACGCTGGCTCGGGAGCTGGTCGAACCCTCACATTGACGAAACCAAAGTACTGACTGCCCATGTGCCTTTGCCGTTAGCCCAAAAGATTGACGATTTGGCTGCGCGGCTGGATCGTGTGCCGCAAACGTGACGCTGAAGTGGTCGAACGAAGCCGTAGCCGATGTTGCGCGGCTCCACGATTTCTGGCCAAAATGAACCCGGCCGCAGCCACACGCGCGGCACAATCCTTGCCGATAGCGCCGGCCTCAGCCTCGGCTACCGACGTCGACCCCGAGCTGGCATGGGGGATTGACATGGCACTTGCGTTGAGCCAAGGGGAAGCGGTGACCTGTCCGCGTTGAACCGTGCGGCCCGTTAGCTGCGCACAGCCCAACGCAACTTGGCCGAAGTAGAACGCGGGTTTGCGCGTCGTTCGTCAAACGACGCCCGAATGGGGTCTGGCGCAACCGAGCTATAGGTGCCGTTACGCTCACCGGTCTGAAACGACTTTTTTACGCGCCGGTCTTCCCCGCTGTGAAAGCTCAATATCGCGACGCGGCCGCCGGGATTCAAGCACTGGGGCAGTTGGTCCATTAACTGGTCGAGGACGCCGAACTCGTCATTGACTTCAATACGCAGGGCCTGGAAGGTGCGTTGCAAGGCCTTCTTGATCTCCACCAGGCGCTCCTCTTCGGGCATGTTGCGCTTCAGGGCCAATGCTACCGTCGCCCGCACCAAATCGGCCAGTTGCACGGTGGTCTCAAGGTATTGACCCTGTAATGCAGCCGCCAACGGAATGGCAAAGGGCTCGTCGGAATTGTCGGTCAGCAGGTCGCGCAGGCGCGCCCGTGTGACAGACTGCAGCAGTTCGCAGGCAGAGACGCCACTGCTGGGGTCTAGGCGCAGATCCAGCGGGCCGTCAGCGCGAAAGCTGAAGCCGCGGCTTGGGTTGTCAATTTGCATCGATGAAACACCCAGGTCGGCCAGCACAAAGTCAAAGCCCCCTCCGGCCTCCGGCAGCAACGCGCTCAGTGCACTGAAATTACTACGGTGCAGGATTAGTACGCTGTCATCAAAACCCAGAGCGCGCAGGCGCACGGTTGTGCGGGGCAGTTCGATCGGGTCCACATCGATGCCAAACATGCGGCCACCCGGCAGCACGTGCGGTATGAGGGCCTGGGTGTGGCCGCCAAAGCCAAGCGTGCAGTCCAGCCCGGTCTCGCCCGGCTGTGGGTTCAGGATGGCCAAAATTTCATCAACACAGATGGAGCGGTGCATGCC
Source organism: uncultured beta proteobacterium (assembly GCA_903870065.1). Lineage (GTDB taxonomy): Bacteria > Pseudomonadota > Gammaproteobacteria > Burkholderiales > Burkholderiaceae_C > Allorhodoferax. Next base: position 39,779 of record CAIQBN010000397.1, read on the forward strand.
TGCCGGTGTCTGGCCACGCTGCATGACTTTGTCCACCTCGTCCGCGTGGCGGGCGGGGTCAAGCTCTTTGTATTTTTCTTCAAACTGACGCGGGTGGGTGCCAGAGTAACGCACGCGTCGTTTGTGGGGTGGGGCTGCGTCGGTCATTGGCCATTATGGGGCCTCGGGGACTCACCCTGTGGTTGCTGCTACAGCTCTAGCTACAGCGGTTCTTGTCCTGCAGCAGCTTGCGATGCTGGCGCCGATGCCAGCAACACCATCGGTCTGCTCGTTTATGGAGTCGCTGGACAGTCAGGTTTCTCCAGGGCCTGTTACCAGACTGATACCAATGGGTTGCGTAGAGCCGGGTCGGTGCCCGCGCTGGTTGAATCAATGGGCAACCCTGAAAGTTCCGGTAAGCGGAGAGTTTTTTTAATTTTTAGTCTATTTTGGTGACATCATATGTTGTGCGCACCTTGAGCTTCGGTGTGTCTTTCGTTGTGGCAGATTGTGCGGTTCTTTCGCCTTGCATCGGGAATTGAAAGCCAATTGCCGTTCTGGCAAAGTCCTGGGGCATGTCCAGCAAATTACCCAAGAAGTTAGAAATGAAACCAGCTACAACCACCCAGCGCTTAAGCCCGCTCACCAAATCACCAGCCACAGCCCTGACTGCAATCAATGGACATTTTGGCCTTTAGCCCTGGTATTTACTGCATGAAATGCTACTCTAAAGATAGCAATTTCATCACCCGAGTCAGGTGACGATCTTGATGAAAACCGACTTCCTGAAACCCCGCTCGCTCAAGGCGCGCCTCACACTTGTGGCCATGTTTGTTTTTGTGGTCGGTGCCACACTCGCAGGCAGCGTTGCCGACGTCATTTTGCGCCAGAGTCTGGAGCGTGAACTTGGCGCACTGCAAATGGCAACCGCCACGCTGATGGCGACTCATGTCAACAGTGATCTCACCGAGCGACTCGACGCATTGGCAGCCGAGGCGGCGGAAATCAGTCCGGCCATGCTGGCCTTTGCGCCGGACATGCAGCAGCGCCTGACGCAACTTCCGTTATTACTACACCTCTTCAATGGGGGCGTCTTCGTCACTGGCGCCGACGGCACGGTGCTTGCCCAGGCGTCTGGCACGCTCAACCGGATCGGAGCCAAGCTTGCCGAACGCGACTACATCGTTGAGGCGGTCCGGAGCAGTAAACCGTCGGTCGGGCAGGTGGAGACGGAAGAAGGGTCAAACGCCCCGTTGATGCCCATTGCAGCCCCAATTCGGGGCGCAAAGGGGCAGGTGATTGGCGTGCTGGTGGGCGTTGTCAACCTGGCCAAACCCAATTTTCTCGACCCGATTGTGAACGACCCCTACGTCGCCAGCGGTCTCTATGTATTGGCCGATGTGCGACAGCGCATGTACGTCACCGGGTCCGACAAAGCCCGCGTCATGACGAAGTTTCCACCGCATGGCACCATTGAGGCACTGGACCGTTTTGCGCAGGGCTTTGAAGGCTCGCAGGTGTATGTTGGCCCCAACGGTGTTGAAGTGCTGGCCTCAGCCAAACGCATTGCGTCAGCACCGGACTTGATGGTGGGTGTGAGCCTGCCCACGGCAGAGGCCTTTGCCCCTATGCAGACCATGCGCCGGTGGATGTTGGGGGTGGACGCGTTGGTGGTCCTGTTCGGATGTGCCCTGGTCTGGTGGCTGGCGGGGCGCGCCGTGCGCAGCGAGCTCGCCCCCCTGCTCGCCAGCACCCGCGCCCTGAGCGCCAACACCCGCATCGGGCAACCCATGCGGCCCTTGCCGGTCAATAGCCAGGACGAGGTGGGTGACCTGGTAGCCGCTTTCAACATTTTGCTCGAAGCCGTCACAACCGAAGCGCTGCGTTGGCGTTTCGCCGTTGAAGGCGCCAGTGCTGGCGTCTGGGACTGGAATCTGAAAAGCGGCGAAGCCGAGTTCTCCAAACGCTGGAAAGAAATCCTGGGCTATGGCGAAGACGAAATTGGCAACCAGGCCGAAGAGTGGACCAGCCGACTCCACCCGGATGATTACCTCGAGACCATGCAGGTTCTTCAGGACCTTCTTGACGGCAAGACTGCCACGGCCGTGGTCGAGTGCCGCGTGCGCCGCAAGGATGGTCTCTACGTATGGACCCTGGGCCGTGGCATGGTAGTGAGCCGCAGCAGCGACGGCAAGGCGCTACGCGCAGTGGGGACGCAAGAGGACATAACCGCGCGCAAACAGGCCCAAATTGAACAGGTGCTGAGCGCCGACCACAAGGCGCGCGACAGTTTGCGCGAACAACATGCTGCGGCCTTGCAGGAAACCTTGTGGGCCATGAGCGAGGCTCAGCGCATTGGCTATGTGGGCACCTACGTTGCCACTATGAAGACCGGATTCTGGCAGGGATCGCCGGTGCTGGATGAGATCTTTGGAATTGATGCAGGGTTCGAGAGAAACATGCACAACTGGCACCAACTGGTCGTCAAGGAGTTTCGGCAGCAAGCGGTGCTGGACTTTTATTTCCCGGACACGACCGCCGGGGGCAAGTTCAGGCGCGAGTTCCCCATCATCCGTCCGGTCGACGGGCGCACCGTCTGGATCGAGGCAACCGGGGAACTGTCGTTCGATGCCCAGGGCAAACCCGAGTTCATGCGCGGCACCATCCGCGACATTGACGAGCGTAAGCAGATGGAGCTGGAGCTGCAGCTGCACCGCGATAAGCTGGAGCAACTGGTGCACCTCAAGACTGCCGAGCTGAAACACGCCAACGTCATCGCCGACGCGGCCAACCGCGCCAAGTCCGAGTTCTTGGCCAACATGAGCCACGAGATCCGCACCCCCATGAACGGCGTTATCGGCATGGTCGACATCTTGCAATCCACGCCCTTGCTGCCCGAGCAGCAGCGCATGCTGGGCACCATTCACCAATCGTCCATGGCCTTGTTGAACATCCTGAACGACATTCTGGACTTCTCCAAGATCGAGGCCGGCCGACTGGAGGTCGAGACGATTCCCACCTGTTTGCGTGAGGTGGCCGAGGGCACCGTGCAACTGGTTTTGACGCTTTCCAACGCAAGTGCGGTAGAGCTTTCGGTATTTGTCTCGCCCGATTTGCCACTGTGGCTTCTGTGTGACCCCACTCGTTTGCGTCAGGTGTTGCTCAACCTGTTGGGCAACGCCATCAAGTTCTCGGGCGGGCAGACCGACCGCGACGCCCGCGTGTGGCTCGATGTTCAGCCCTGCACGCTTGCCCAGGGCGGGCCGGGCCTGCGCCTGCGTGTTGCCGACAACGGCATTGGCATGAACGAAGGCGCGGTGGCCAGGCTGTTTCAACCCTTCATGCAGGCCGACGAAAGCACGGCGCGCCAGTTTGGTGGCACCGGGCTGGGGCTGTCAATCACGAAGCGTCTGCTCGAGTTGATGCACGGCACGGTAGCGGTGCGCAGCGCACCGGGCGAGGGCTCCGAATTTACCGTGGAGCTGCCGCTACTGGCGTGCGCGCCGGGACGCTTTCTGCCGCCCGACCCGGATTTGACTGGGGTGCGGGTCGTCTCCATTGCGCGGGACCCGCAGGCATCGCTCTTACTGCCCGCTTACCTGCAGTCGGCCGGAGCCAGCTTTGCAAGGGTCGAAGACGCAGCGCAAGCGTGCGCGCTGTTGGAACAGGCTCCCGAATCCCGGACCAGCACAGTGATACTGGTCAGCCCTGAAATCACCGCACCCACCAGCGATCTGGGTTTGCCGCAGGCCAGCATGATTGTGCGTTCGGTATTGCGTGGCAGCCAGGCCCTAGGCGAAGACCTAAGGTTGTTTGTGCGGCCAATGCTCTACCACGACCTGATTCACACCGTAGCCGTGGCCAGTGGCCGCCTGGTGCCATTGAGTGCAGCACCGGGCGCCGAGCGACGCCTGCATCGACGCCCGTCGGCGCCCACAGTTGCCCAGGCCGCAGCCAGCGGCCATCTGATCTTGCTGGCCGAAGACAACGAGACCAACCGCGAAGTCATGCAGCAGCAATTGCGCCTGTTGGGCTATGCCTGCGAGTTGGCCCAGGACGGTGTAATCGCGCTGCAGATGTGGCTAGACGGCCAGACCCAGGGTCCAGCCGGGGCCAACCGGTTCGCCCTGTTGCTGAGCGACTGCCATATGCCCAATCTGGACGGCTTTGGGTTGACTGATGCGATTCGCGCTGCCGAGCCGGCCGGATCCCACCTGCCCATCATCGCCGTCACTGCCAATGCCATGCAGGGTGAGGCCCAGCGTTGCCGCGAGCGTGGAATGGACGATTACATTAGCAAACCGCTGCGTATGACCGAACTGCTCGAGAAGCTCGACCGGTGGTTGCCGCTGGGCGAGGGTTTGGAGACCGGCCCGACTCAACTTCCTGAAGGCGCCCGGCCGTTGCCGTTGCCGCCTGACCCGGAGCCAATGAACACAATGGAAGACGCAGACACCCAAGAGGCCTTCCCGGTCTGGAACCCGTCGACGCTGGTCGAACTGGTGGGTGACAACCCGACCCTGAACCAGCGCATGCTGAAAAAGTTCCTGCACAGTGCCGAAGTGCAGGTTGCTGAGGTCGTGACTGCGGCGAGCGCTGGCGACACCGCCACACTGGCCGGCGCTGCCCACACCCTCAAGAGCGCCGCGCGCAGCGTGGGTGCTTTGCGTCTGGGAGAGCTGTGCCAAAGCCTGGAAACGGCCGGCAATGCCGGCGAGGCCCAAACCTGCAGCGCACTCGCCGGCGAATTTGCGCGTGCGTTTGCCGCCGCTGCCGCCAGGATAAATGACCATTTGAGTCGGTAGCTCTTAAGAAATATCCCTGAAACGCTATCAAATCAGCAGCATCGGGCGTCACCAAGGCGCAATATGCCAAGGATGAGCTGATTGTTGAGCAGACCGAGTCGCGAATCAAAAGGGCCATAGATCAGTGCGGAGAAAGCGCCATAGAACAACACCGCCACCAATTGGAAGCGCCCTCGTTCCGCCGGAAACGCTCACATTGACCGGGCCGACTCGTCGCTGTCCTGTAGGGCTCCATGCTCCTCGGCATACCGGTCCTTGATGGCCAATACATCGGGCAATGCGGATCGAAATGCGGCAATCAGCTGCGGATCAAAATGCCGACCGGAACCCTCCTCGATCATGGCAATAGCAGCCTGCACCGTCCAGGCTTCCTTGTAGGGTCGCACCGAAGTCAACGCGTCAAACACATCGGCAATTGCCACAATTCGCCCAAACAATGGAATGGACAGCCCGCTGAGGCCCTGCGGATAACCTGTACCGTCCCACTTTTCATGGTGGGTGTAAGCCACTTCACGTGCCGCTTGCAACAGCGCATTCTTGTGCTGCCCCAAGATGTCGGCACCCATCGCCGGGTGCTGGCGCATAACCTCCCACTCGGGCGCGTCGAGTTTTCCAGGCTTGCGCAGGATATGGTCCGGTATGCCGATTTTTCCAAGGTCATGCATTGGCGCGGCGTGAAACAGCAAATCCACGGTATCGGCCCCCAGGCCCATGGCCTGAGCGATCAGGCGCGAATAGTGGCTCATGCGCAGCACATGGTTGCCAGTCTCGTTGTCCTTGAATTCAGCGGCCCGACCCAATCGGTGAATGATCTGCAAGCGCGTTATCTCCAGCTCTGCCGTGCGCAGACTGACCATCATTTCAAGCTCACGCGTCTGGTCGTACAACGCCAGATGCGTGCGAACCCGCGCCAGTACGATCGGGCGACTGATCGGCTTGGTGATGTAGTCCACAGCTCCCAACTCGAAACCAATTCGCTCATCCTCGATTTCATTCATGCTGGTCACAAAAATGATTGGGATGCGCCGGGTATTGCTGTCCTGTTTGAGGCGCTGACAAACCTCATAACCACTGATGCCTGGCATCATGACGTCCAGCAAAATCAAGTCGGGTTTTTGCTCGCCTAATGCAATTTTCAGTGCCCGCTCACCATTGACGGCAATTTTGATCCGGTAAAACGGCGATAGCACCTCATTGAGTACGTCTATGTTTTCCGGTGCGTTATCCACTATCAAAACGGTTTGCCGCATCGTTGGAACCGTCAACTCAGTCATGGTGGACCCCCGCTACATTACTTTGCGTTTCCAAAAGTCTGATTGTCCCATTGACGGCTGCCAGGGCCGCTTCAAAATCATAGGTGCCAATCAACTCCTTGATCTCTGCGGCGTTGCGGTCATACCCCAGGGCAATTAATCGCCCGGCAATGCCATCCACCCGCCGCGCAGCATCGGAGTCATCGTCTGCCAACAAGGCGGCCAGGTCAACCAAATCCTGCTGTAACACCCGCCGGTCCACGTTCTGCCCCGGCAGCACCCCTGGTGACATGACTGGCCCGGTATCAAGCGCCGCATCAATGCGTCGTATCAACACGCTCAACAGCTTGTCCATTGCAGCCACTGAGTCAGGCAAACCGGCGGCATCATTCAGCCGGGCGGCACGCTCTACAACATGACACAGGTCGTGCAGTTCCATCGCACCGATATTGCCAGCAAGTCCTTTGGTGTTGTGCGCCTCACTGACAACACACTGCAAGTCTCCCGACTGCAGCGCCTGCCGGATGCGGTTGGCCGTTTCACGTTGCGTCTGTGAAAAGCGCAGCACCAATTTGCGCACCAAGGCGCTCTTTCCCCCCAGGCGCTGCACTGCCAGCGCCAGATTGAGTCCCTCAATCTGCGGTAGTTGACCAACCGGCACTTCCGCAACCGGTCCGGTATCGGCCTGCGCCGGTGTCGCACGCAACACCTTGGGCACAATCCAGCGTGCCATGGTAGTGAAAAGTTGGTGAACGTCGATTGGCTTGCCAATGTGGTCGTTCATTCCGGCGGCCAGGCACAACTCCCGCTCGCTGCTCATGGCGTTGGCCGTCATTGCCAGTATCGGCAATTGGGTAAAACGCGGATCCGCACGCAAAAAACGGGTCGCCTCGTATCCATCCATCACCGGCATTTGACAATCCATCAGCACGCCGTCGTAGTTGGTACACAACACCTTGTCGACCGCCATCGCGCCATTGTTTGCAACGTCGACACGAATCCCCGCACCTTCCAGAATTTCGATTGCCAACTCCTGATTCACCGGGTTATCGTCCACCAGCAACAAGTAGGCGCCACGCATTTTTTGTTCCGCCTCCAAATTAGCATCCTGGCGCTGTTGTTTTCTGCCCCTGGTTGCCACTTCTTTGCCCAAAGCCGACAGGACACTGTCAAACAGCGCCGAGGGCTCTACCGGCTTGATCAAAACGCCATCAATGCGTGTACCCTGCAGGGCTTCCAGCATCTCGTCCTGAGAATGCGTCGTCACCATCACCACTGCGGGTGTTCCCTCTATTTGCGGATGTTTTCTAAGCCGCGCAATGCTGGCGAGCCCATCGAGCCCGGGCATCATCCAGTCCATAAAAACCAGCCCATAGGGGCGCCGCTGCTCGTGCGCCTCGAGCAGTTCGGCAATGGCGGCTTCTCCACTCTGAACGGCAGTCGCGTCAAATTTTTGCGAGGCCAGATTGGCCAAAATGATTTCACGTGAGCGTGCGTTGTCATCCACCACCAAAATCCGCAAGGCCGCGTCTGACTCATCCAGTTTGCTGTGCACACGCTGCTGTGCCTGAAGCCCAAAGCGCGCCGTGAAGTGAAAGTTGCTGCCCTTGCCCGGTTCGCTTTCAGCGCCAATTTCACCACCCATTTGTTCCACCAGGCGCTTGCTGATGGTCAGCCCCAAACCAGTGCCGCCGTATTTGCGGGTTGTCGATGCGTCAGCCTGGGAAAAAGCGCTAAAGAGTTTGGCGCGCTGAGGCTCAGTCAGACCCACGCCGGTATCAATGATGTCAAATCGCAAGCCAATTTCCCCCTGCGCCAATACCAGATCGACCGACTGGGTTCGAATCCGCAAGACTACTTCCCCATAGTCGGTAAATTTGATAGCGTTACCCACCAGGTTAAGCAGCACTTGGCCCAATCGCAATGCATCACCCACCAATGCTTTCGGCACGTCCGGGCTGATGTCGAACAACAATTCAAGCCCTTTTTCCTGCGCCTTGACGCCGTTCAGATCCGCCAGACTCTCCAACACATCTTCCAGATGAAAATCAGCATTCTCAAAGGTCATCTTGCCGGCCTCAATCTTGGAGAAATCCAAAATGTCATTGATGATGCCCAGTAAACTTCGCGCAGCGCCATTGACCTTTTCAATGTAATTGCGCTGCTTGTCAGAAAGGTCCGTTTTCAGGGCAAGAAGTGACATGCCGATGATGGCGTTCATGGGTGTGCGAATTTCGTGGCTCATATTGGCCAGAAAATCACTTTTGTCCCGATCCGCCTGTTCGAGCTCCTGATTCTTCTGCTGAATTTCCAAGAACAACCGCGCGTTGTGCTCGCGCGCCTCATTCAGTCCATCAATTGCGGCCAGCAAATTGTTGTTCTTGGTCTCAACAATCCGATGCTGCTCTTCGATCAACACATTTTTCTCGCTGATCTGCCGATTGAAGCGGGCCAAACTGCGGTTGCGCGCAACAAAACCAAGCACAACCAATGCAGCAGCGCCAGCGAGCTTCCACAAGAGGGTGTAGTCGATACCCTGGTCAAGCCGCACTGAAATCCACTTGTTGATAATTGCGCGTCGTTCCTCGTCGCTGATCGAATCGGTTGCCTTTTGCATGATGCCGGCCAGCAGCGGTTCGTCATTGCGCGAGGTCACACACAAATCCAATGTGAAGTCGAGCTTGCCGGAAATTTTCAGGTCTAACATTGAAAACTTTTGCAGCCCATACGCAATGGTCGGCATCGTGTCAATATAGCCCCACAGTTCGCCTTTTCGCACCCGCTCCAGACCGTCCTGTGTGCTCTGCACTTCTGTAATCTGGATGTCCGGATACCGCTTGCGCAGCATCGCCACGAACACATAACCCTTGATGATGCCGATCTTGCGACTGCCGATCTCGGAACCGTCCTCAATAAACATCTCGCTGGCCTGCGTGGCAATGACCAGCGGTTGCACGATGTAGGGATTGGTAAAGTTCATCGCGTCACGGCGGCTTGGCACATTGGCCGACATCGACAAAATGTCACATTCCCGCGCACGGATGGCAGCCAATGACGCATCCCATTGCGCCGTGGGATGAAGGACGATCGGAATGCCCAGACGCTCCTGCATCAAAGCGATCATTTCTGCGCCAATGCCCTCATGTTGCCCATTTTCATTGATCCGCTCATAGGGCAGCCAGTCTGGCTGCACGCACATGGTGAGACGGCGCTTACCGTCCAGATATGCACGCTCAGCATCGGTCAGCACAATATGGCGGTCCACCGACTGCACAGCAGGTGCATGTGCGCCAATTGCCCAAGTGGCAAATAATGCCAACAAAAACAAGATGACCGCATCGCGCAGGCCCGCCCACGGGCACAGCCCGTTGCCTGTGTTCGTCATGTCTCCTGCATCCTGTCCAACATCCGCATCGGCTTGCCCATTGCTTGGCCTCTAGTCATAGTTCTGAATTGCATCTGCGAACTCGCCAAAAATGCTGGCGTCGTGCGCGATCTTACTGAATCCGTGCAGAAATCCCCAGTTTTTTGATATATCTCACAACCGTCGGCGATACCAACAACACGACGGACCCGGACATTCAATTTGTCGCTGCGCCGCTTTCAAACCAGATCTTGATCAATGCCCGTTCGGGCTCGGTGATGGCGGTTGCGTTGTTCATTGGCATCACGCGACTCACCACCGATTGCTGATAGATAGCCTGCGCATGCTGTTTCACCCCTTGCGGCGAATCCAGTCGCACACTCTTCATCTGCACCTGTGCGCCGTGGCACAAATAACAGCGCTGTTCCAATACTGCCTGTATCGTCTTATAGGAAATTGAACCGGTAGCCCCCGATTCAATTGCTTGCGTAGCTCCTGATTTTGTAGCGGTCGCGGCAGGCACAGGGTCCGGACTTAGCCACACAACGGTGGCACCAATGAGCGTCAGACCAGTCAGCGCATAGCGCCAGGGGTGGCGGTTGCGTCCGAGCTTGAAGCCATGGCGCAACACAAAGAATTGCCGGATCGCAGCGCCAGCAAACATCATCAGCACCAAAACCAACCAGTTTTGCGGGTGCGAGTAGGTAAAACTATAGTGGCCACTGAGCATGGCGAACAACACCGGAAGCGTGAAATAGGTGTTGTGGACGCTGCGCTGCTTTCCACGCTGACCATGGATCGGGTCAACAGGTCGGCCAGCCTGGATGTCGGCCACCACAGTTCGTTGGCCAGGAATGATCCAAAAAAACACATTGGCACTCATGCTGGTCGCGATCATCGCGCCCACCAACAAAAAGGCAGCACGTCCGGCAAACCAGTGGCAGGCCAGCCAGGAGGCCAGTGCCACCAACAGGAGCACCAAGGCTCCCACAATGGCGTCGCCACCTTTGCGCTGACCAAAATAGCGGCATATACCGTCGTAGGCAAGCCAAAACACCGCCAGAAATGCCAATGCGGTCGCAATAGCTGCAGAGGCAGACCAGTCCATGACGGACTTGTCAATTAGGTAGGTCCCCGCGCTCCACAAATAGGACACCGTAAACAGCGAGAAACCGCTCAGCCACGTGCTGTAACTTTCCCAGTAGAACCAATGCAGATGGGCGGGCAACTGGGGCGGCGCGCCGAGAAACTTGACCGGGTGGTAGAAGCCACCACCGTGCACGGCCCACAGTTCTCCGCTAACCCCCTGGCGTTTGAGATCCTCGTCAACCGGTGGCGTCAGACTGCTGTCCAGAAACACAAAATAGAAGGATGAACCCACCCAGGCAATCGCCGTAATGACGTGAACCCAGCGCAACAGCAAATTGGCCCAGTCCAGCAAATAACTTTCCATGCGAGGTAATCTCCTTGGTTTTGGGGCAAAGTGTATACAGTTTTACCCGTCGCCTGCATTCAGCGCGTTATGGCCGGACGAGCAAGATCTGGGCCGCTACGGCCACTGCGATCACCTCTGGCCGTTTGTCGGCAATTCCACTGATCCCAATCGGGCAGGTCACATGGTCAAGCTCGGTGGGCGAGAAGCCGCGCACCATCAGGCGCTGCCGAAAGGATGCCCACTTGGTCTTGCTCCCGATGAGGCCCACATAAGGCAAATCGCCCTGCGCACGCTGTCGTGCCAGGCAAGCGGCCACCACGTCAAGGTCTTCGGCATGACTGAAGCTCATGATCAGCACCCGCGAACCCGAAGCGAGATCACCAACCGCAGCGCAAACCGGATCGCTGTGTTCGCAGCGCACGCGCTGGGCTAATTCATCGGGAAAAATCTCATCTCGGCTGTCGATCCACACCAGATTCACCGGTAGCGCCACCAACACGTGCGCTACGGCACGTCCCACATGCCCGCCACCAAACAAAGCCACCGGCCAGTGAACCGGCGCAAGGCGTGCCCGCAGTAATTCAAGGTCCTGCAACTCAATTCGTTCGAACGTCAAGGTAACTTCACCGCCGCAGCATTGCCCTAAGGTCGGACCTAGGGGATAACGCACCACCGATTCACCGCCAGCCTGAAGCAGCAGAAGGCGTGCGTGTTGAATGGCAACCAATTCCAGCTGCCCTCCACCAATCGTAGCCAGCGTGTCAGCAGAAAAAACCGCCATCCAGGAACCCGCGTCGCGTGGTGCCGACCCACGTGTCGCCTGCACTGTCACCAAAATGGCGGATTCACACTGCAGCCGCTCCAGCAATTGCGACAATACATTCACATTCAGATACCTTATTTGTAGTTAACCGGGCTTCAGTCGTCCGATACTCAGACACAGTATGCCTTTGCCACCTTGATTTACGTCCCGCCCCATGACAAATGCACCTCGCCAGCCGTCCCGATGCCGCACCGGCCTGTGGGCCTGCATTGCAAGCTTTGTGGCCGGCTGTACGTCCGCGCCTCCCAAACAACCGACTGAGCCTGTAAGCGCCCGCCCGGTCCAGGTCCAGCCGACACCGGCGCCGCCAGTGGCAACTGCACCGGTGCCAAAAATATCCAACGCCAGAACACCACGCGACTACCGCCACGATGCAGCGTCACATCTCTATGCACACAACAGCAGTCGCATCTTCTCAGGAAAATTGCCACCCCAGCTTTACGCCATTGGCGTATTGCAAGTCGACATCAACGCCCATGGCGCGGTCACGGCATTACGCTGGATGCGCGCTCCCAGCCATGCGCCGGAAGTGGTATCCGAAATTGAACGGACCGTAAAACAGGCTGCGCCCTACCCCGCACCGGCCAAGTTAAACCGGGTCACCTACACCGACACGTGGTTGTGGGACCGCAGCGGACGCTTTCAACTTGACACCCTGACCGAAGGCCAGCTTTAGTTGCCGCAGACAATATTGCGAGCACCCGCCTTGACTGTTTAATTGACCACGGAGGGTGCCGTCATTGGCAATGTCAGCTCGAAGACCGCGCCACCCTGAGGCGGCGTTTGAACATTGATTTGTCCACCCAGGACTTTGGTCACAATCCGATGCGAGATGGACAGGCCAAGTCCTGATCCACCGCGCCCCAACTTGGTCGTAAAAAATGGATCAAATATTTGTCCCAGGTGCTCGCCCGAGATACCTGATCCGTTGTCTTCAACAATCACCCGCACCACGTCTGCCCCGTGTTGAAACGCCCTTACCCGAATAATTCCGTTGGTACGGCCATCAAAAGCATGGGTGACCGAATTCGTAACCAGATTGATGACGACCTGCCCCAACGGCCCGGGAAAGCTGTCCATCGTCAAATTGACGGGTAATTCCAATTCGAGTCGCAAGGACAAGCGCTTGATGTTGGGGCGCAGGGTCTCAACAACTTCCCTGAGCGCCTGCGCCAGGTCAAAGCTACGCCTTCGCTCTGACACCTGGTCAACCGCAACTTGCTTAAAGCTCGCAATGAGCATCACGGCCCGCTCCAGGGATCGTTCAGTCAAGAGCGCTCCCTCGGCAATCCGGCTGAGAAAAGACTGAAATGCGGACTTTTTAAGCTCGCCCAGAGCGACTGCATCCAGCATATCCTTCACTTCTTTTGACAAAGTTCTTGAGGTGACGAGTGCATTGCCCAAAGGCGTGTTGAGTTCATGCGCCACGCCTGCAACCAGGCTGCCAAGCGAAGCGAGCTTTTCCGACTGCAGTAACTCGTCTTGAGTGTGTTTCAGACGGCTCATGGTCCGCGTCAACTCCTGATTGGAGTCGTCTAGTTCTCGCGTGCGTTCGACCACTCGTTGTTCCAGACCTGTATTGAGCTCCTTCAACTCCGACTCCAGGCGCTTACGCTCGGTCACATCGACCGACATCGTCAGCACACAATCTTCCTCGCCGTAAAAAAAGCGCTCAGATGACAACATAAAACTGCGCGGCGTTCCATCGCGCATTTGAAAGGTGACCTCATAACCACTCACCCGCCCGTCTGCGGCAAATCGGTCTATCCAGCCCTGTCGCTGGCCCAGATCACGCCAAAAACCGAGATCAACCGAAGTTTTGCCCAGAACATCCTCCTTCTGATACTTGAAAAATCGTTCCCAGGCAGGATTCACGTCAACATAGACACCGCGGTTGTAACTGGCGACGGTGATAGGCAAGGGGCTGGCCATCAACAGTTGGGAGACTTTCTGCTCCGTAAAACGGGTTGCCCGTTCTTGTTGCGCCAACTCCTGAACTTTTCCCAGCAAGCTTGAATTCAGTGCCCTGACTTCGGCCAAATTGTTTTCATGGGTTCGCAGCACCTGCCGCAAGACCAAATACCCCACGAGCCACACACTGGTCATGGCTAGCCAGTGACCCAGTCCGGCCGCCATCGGATCGGGCAGCCACCACCCAATGTGGGTAGACCAGGTCAATGCCGCGATCCATGTCACCGAAGCCACCAATAGCCAAAACGCCTGGCGCAACCCCAGCAGCCATCCACCCATCAAAACCAAGACCAAGCTGCCGTACAAAATCGGATTGAGCGTCCCACCGCGAATCGTCGACTGCACCATGATCGCCAACCAGATAGACCATACGTAAACCGTAAAGCCCAAACGTTGACCGACGCGGTTGCGCAGCATGTTGCAAAACGGGCCGCCAGCAGCAATCACTGCAGGCGCCACCAGACGGGCTGGCTCACCACCGATTAGCCAGACCACGCCCATGTACACCAGGCAGCTCAATGTCGTCAGCTGTATCAGCCGGTCGAATAACGGATTCAGCCCATCGCCTTCAGTTCCGGCGGGCGCGCCAAAGCCAGTCGTCATAATTGGAATGGAGCTTTCAAAGCAGTTCACCTACTGCGCCAAAGTTTGACTCTGTCTGAACCACTCTATTGGAAAGAAATTGGGTTGAACGATCGCCAATGATTCGCAGTATGTCACGTTGAAAAGCCTCAGGTGTGTCGCCGGGTATTTGCCATTGACCAGCACCGCAACCAGGACCGCGCCCGAACACTTGGCCGCACGATGTGATCCAATAGAGGGATGACCGCACAACCGTGAGAGGCAGGATATGTCATCGATTTCGTCAATTTCACAATCCGGCATGCAAGCCGCACAAACTGCACTTGGTTCCGCTGCGCACAATATAGCCAACAACAGCACGCCGGACTTTCGCCGCCAGCAAGTTGCGCAAAAAGAGCAGTCAGGTGGCGGTGTTACAACCTCACTTCGTCAAGCAGACATTGCCGGCGCGCAGCTGCAGACCGATGTCGTAGCGCAATTGCAGGCGAAAAATGCTTTTTTGATTAATCTTGCCGTATTCAAGACGGGCAACCAGATGGCGGGTGCTTTACTGGATCGCTCTGCGTAGCCACAAAAAAAACCCCAACCCTTGCGAGGTTGGGGGTAAAGCAAAGTCGCGATTTCAACTTCACCATGAGACGCGACCCCTCAGTCGCATTGAGACTAAGCAACATTGATGCCAGACCACAGTTCTACTGGGGTCCAAAAGACAGGCAGCCTGCAACTGGTTAAACTCAAGCCGCCGAACTGAACGCTGTGGTTCCATCGTTCGAGCTGCAATCCATTTTTTTGAACTCCTTTCACGGCCCACACTCCAAGTGATTTCCTATTGACGTGAAAGACCACTACGCATCCCTGGGTGTCAGCAGTGCTGCAAGCCTGACCGACATCAAAAAAGCATTTCGCCAGCAAGCGTCGCTGCACCACCCGGACCGCAACCCGGATCCGGGAGCGCCGGCGCGGTTTCGTGCGGTACAGGAAGCCTATGACGTGTTGTCAGACGATGCCAAGCGGCAAGCCTATGACGACAACCGCCGCCGCAACCTGCTGGACAGTCCGATCGACACCGCACGCGACATTTGGCAAAACTATTTCAATCGAATTTTGGAGCAATAGACCGGCATGACCATTTCCCCCTACTTTCGCAATTTGCGTTCCGCTTATAACGCCGAGTTGGATGACCTCACCCAGGATTCTGAGGGACTTCATGTGCTGGATAAGCGGCTGGCCCAGAGGCGCAAGGAGATGGAGTTTCTGGTGCATATGCTGGAAGTCAGCCCCGAAATGGTGGCGACTGTATTTCACAAGGGATTTCGCTTCAGTTCACTGGCAGCCATGAACCATCTGGTGACACTGGAAGCCGACGAACTCCCGGAATGGGACAGTCTGGGGCATGCAATCCAGATGGAAGCATGGACGCAACCCCTGGTCGAAGTGGTTAAAAGAAATGCCATGGGCGAATGGTTTTTGACCGTCGCTGCGGCCCTCGAATTTCTGAGCAGCAAGCCAGACCATCTTCAAGCAAATGACTCCGACGCAGATGCAGACGCAGACACCAACAACCAAGCGGATGATGAAATGCTGGATGACGACGAACGCGATGCAAAAGTTCGCGATGAAGCCGGCGCCGACTGGATGGTCGAGCAGGGTTTTGACCGCAAGGAATGAATGCATGAGCACGCTTGCCCTGATCGAAAAAACCCAAAGCCTGATTGCTGCTGGCGATATAGTGGCCGCCGAATCCGCCCTGGTGGAACTTGCTGACGCTGAAGGCGATGGTGCCCTGATGGTCGTGTTGGAGCAGTTGCCACCCAAGGACATTCTGGCCGTGATCCGCGAGTACGACAACTCCAGGGAGTCTGTCGTCAATTTGTTGGTCTCACCCGCAATGTTTGCCCGCGCGGTAGTGATCGAGAAGCAATACAAGGACCTGACCCGCACCCATCTGCGTGGCATGGTGAACTCGATTATTTTTCGCGACGATGCCGATCCGGTCGAATTCCTCAATGCCATCGGCGACCTGGAGGGTGGCAGCGAGGCATTGGCTGACTACTTTTCCGAAAAGTGGAGCCGCATCGAGGCCTTTGCCCGCACAGGCACCTTTGAGTCGTTCGAAGACGATGGCGACATGCTTTCCGAAACCGCGCTCCTGTCTTGCGCCTATGTACCTGCAAAAATCGAACTCGATGAAGTGGCCGACCAGGACTGGATGCAGGTGGCCTGGTTGCTGCGATACCAATGCCCTGACCTGTTCATCGAAACCATCCTGGTGCTGCGCGCCAAAGCCCGCGCACATGACCTGGGCCTTGAGGACGAGGAAGAAGCTGAAGATGACGATGGCAAGGTTGAAACCAGCGACACCGACCGCGGAAAAGCCACCCCGGCGGCGCGTGATGACGATGAGGAATCAGCAATTTGACGCCCCATTCGGTAGCACTGTTTGACGCACGGCCCTTCTTTGAAAAGGCCCTGATTTATGGCGTGCAGCATGGAATTCTGGACCGGACCCGGCTGAACGCCATTTGCGCCGATGCGCCCAAGGGCATGGTGCAGATTGCCCGCTACTTTGGCACTGAATTTCTACGGCCCGAGCTGGAAAAGGCGCGCGATCGGATGGTCAACCTGGTCAGCCTGTACCTGGAACACAGCTGCGATGGCGACCTCCAACGTGCAGCAGAGTCGCTACGTGACAACTCCTTTTTATCGCGTTCCAAGGGCGGCTCGGACATGCTCAAAGCACTGATTGCCATGCCACAAAACAGCCATTTCGGCATGCACGACGTAACCGGTTTTACGGATGAGCATATTCCCCTGCTGGCCAAGTGGTCGCTTCGGACCCTGAGTGAGTACCAAGCGGAACTGAGCCTGCGGCGCCAGGCAGGCCTGCTGGTTGACGGCGCATTGTGGTTTGCACGGGAACTGGGCGAAGACCTTTCGGATCTTCAGGCCGCCGGCAAAGACGCGGAAGCAGTGATCCGCACCGGACTGCTGGCCCTGTCCAATCGACGCAAAGACATGCCCGATTGGCCAGGCTTTGAAAAAATGATACAAGGTCTGCGCAAAAAACACGCGGGCCAGTCGCCAACCTCCTCCGACGCACCCACACTTGCGCTGCCGAAGAACTTGCCCGAAACATTAAAACCCACGGTGGAATGGGTGCGCGAATCCGTGATTTCGGATATGCCAAAAATTTTGGATGCCCAATTGCCCATCCGAAAGCTGTTTGATCGGACACCCGCTTTCATTGGACGCTATTTTTGGCTGGAAGACGCTCTGGCGGAAATCGACCACTTTGAGCGCGCCACCTCGCTGGCATGGGACAAGGCAACCGGCGGGCACAGCGATGACAGTTCCCTTTTAACGCTCTTTCTCTGCCTCGCAACCGGTTCAAAGCCGAAAACACTTCTCACTGACAAGGCCGCCAGGGGCATCGTGCGCAAGGTCCAAAAAGCCGGACTCCAGCCGGAACTGGCAAGCCATTTCATTCATAGCCATGCACCGCACCATATTCAGGCAGACTATGCACGATTGTGGGAATCGTTTGTCGAACAGGCCGCACCTGTACTTGCCAGCGACTTTGACGGTGCCCTCAATGACGCCATGACACTGTTACGCAATGAGTGCAATATCAGCCAATAATCCACCAATAGTCCGCTTGAATGGCCACCGGTTTGCGGCCCTGCTGTGAATCCGCTACAGTGCCACCAGATACATTTATAGAGAACACCCAGTGAACACCAAGCCGAACGAGACGGCCCCCCAGCCCGAGCCTGAGCACGACCGGTACATGCCCGGAGATCCCATTCCGGTGCCCCATGCAGTGGAAGCCAATACCGAGTCAACCTGGGCCCTGTTTTCCGATGTGCAACGCCAGGATGAGCCTGATTTTGAAGACACGGTTCCCGCATCAAGTCTGGAAGAAATGGCCATTGGCAAACCCACGCGCTAAGCGGGCCTAGCGGCCATTCGCCCCCGATTCCCTGCCCTTTACCCAAAAATTCCCAAAACTTTCCAAGAATTTCCATGCATTCCAGCCGACTGCTATTAGCGATTATTTGCCTGATCACGCTCATCCTGAGTGCTTGCTCCAATCAGGATTCGTCCAACAAGGGTAGTGCAGCCACCAAACGTGAGGTATCCGTTCAGACTGTTGCGACCGAAGCAAAAGGGTTTACGGTGGGCGCGCTGATGAGTGCGCACACGGTGTATGTTTTCTTTGACCCGCAGTGCCCGCATTGTGGGCACTTGTGGCAGGCTTCAACACCGCTGCACAAAAAAGCCAAATTTGTCTGGATTCCGGTGGCCTGGATCAATGCGTCGAGTTTGTCACAGGGCGCTGCCCTGCTCAGCGCCACAGACCCATTGGCGCTGATGGGCGAACACGAAACCTCCTTGCTGGCAGGCAAAGGTGGAATTGCCGCTTCGGCCAGCATACCGGCCGATGTGGAGCAGACCATCAAGGCCAACACCAAACTACTCAGCAGTTTCGGTGCCGAGTCAGTCCCGTTTGTGGTGGTTAAAAATGCCACCACCGGTCAAACGATTGGGCGTGATGGTGCATTGTCAACCGCCACGCTGGCGGCGCTAATAGGGTTTGAGCCTTCTTGAGCGCCGTGGCTTAGCCCGCCGGTCCTACATCTTGGCGGCTAACGCTTTTTCAATCGCTGCAACCAGATTGGTGTTGTTAGGCTCCACGTTGCTGGTATAGCTGGCAGACACCTTTCCACTACGGTCAATCAAGAACTTGTGAAAGTTCCACTTGGGTTCGCTGCGGGTCGCCTTGTACAGTTCGGCATACAGCGCATTGCGCTCATCGCCCTTGACGTCCGACTTGGCAAACATGGGAAACTTCACGCCATAGGTGTTAAAACAGAAATCGGCTATTTCCTTGGATGAGCCCGGCTCCTGCTTGCCAAACTGGTTAGAAGGAAAACCCAAAACAACCAATCCCTTGCCCTGGTACTTGGCATGCAGTGCCTCCAGCCCCTCGTACTGGCTGGTAAAGCCACAATAACTGGCCGTATTAACCACCAGCAGCACCTTGCCTGCGTACTGGCACAGGTTTTGAGGCGCATCGTCCTGCAAACGGGCAAAGTCGTGCTGCAGGATTGCCGGGCAGGCGCTAGCAGCGGTTGCACCTGCGGGCTTGGCTGCTGGAACTGAACCGCTTGCCTGGGCCATTGCGGCGGAACTGCAAAACAGGACCAGCGCACCGGTAAACAGGGCATGCGAAAGAGGGGTTTGGTGTTTCATGCAACCATTATGGTCGCGCTGCAAAGCCCCTACCCCACCCAGCGTCTTGCGTTGTGCCAGAGCTGCATCCAAGGACTGGGCTCGTTGGCGTCCAGGCCATTCCAGCTCATCTGAACATTGCGAAACACGCGCTCGGGGTGCGGCATCATGGCGGTGAAGCGGCCGTCTGCCGTGGTGACCGCCGTCAAGCCACCCGGACTGCCATTGGGGTTGAACGGGTAGGCCTCCGTGGCCACCCCGGTGTTATCGGTGAAACGCATCGCGGCGATGGCCTTGCCGGCATTGCCGCGGTACTTGAAATTGGCAAAACCCTCGCCGTGTGCCACAGCAATCGGCAGTCGCATGCCGGACAGGTCCTTGAAGAACAGGGAGGGCGAATCCAGCACCTCCACCATCGAAAGGCGCGCCTCGAAGCGCTCGCTCTGGTTGGTGGTGAACCGCGGCCAGTCCTGCGCGCCAGGAATGATGTCGGCCAGTTCGGCAAACATTTGGCAACCGTTGCAAACGCCAAGGCCGAAAGTGTCGGAGCGGCCGAAAAAGGCCCTGAACTGATCCGACAGCGCCGGATTGAAGGTAATGGAGCGGGCCCATCCAATGCCGGCGCCCAGCGTGTCGCCATAGCTGAAGCCGCCACAAGCCACCACGCCCTGGAAGTCTGCCAGTTTGGCGCGCCTCGTCTGCAGGTCCGTCATGTGCACGTCAAAGGCATCAATGCCGGCTTCAGTGAAGGCGTAGGCCATTTCCACGTGTGAGTTGACACCTTGCTCGCGCAAAACGGCGACACGGGGGCGGCTGGTCAGAACTGCAGGCGCTACGTTTTTTGTAGCTGCCTTGGTATATTTCACGAGGGCTAGCGCCTGATTTGGCATATAGACATGCAAACCGGGGTCGCTCCCTGCACCGGCTGCTGCGTGTTCGGCGTCCGCACATGCCGGGTTATCGCGCTGTTGTGCGATCTTCCAGCTTACGGCGTCCCATACCTGGTGCAGATCAGGCAAACGTGCCTTGAAGATGGCCTTGGCGTCGCGCCAGATCTGCAATTCGCCTTTGCCAGCGTCGATTTCAGACGACTCAGGGCGGGTCTTGCCAATAAAGTGGCTAAAGGCTGAGAGGCCATGCTCGCGCAAAGTCTGCATTACCTCGCTGCGCTGCGCCGTGCGCACCTGCAAAATCACACCCAGTTCTTCGTTGAACAGTGCCTTGAGTGTCAGTTCTTCCCGGCGGGCCCCCACCTGCCCTGCCCAGTTCTTGCTGTCGCCCACATCCATGCGGCTGTCCGTTATGCCATCGCCCTCGGTCACCAGCATGTCCACATTCAGTGACACGCCAACGCGCCCGGCAAATGCCATCTCGGTCACCGTGGCCAGCAGGCCACCATCGCTTCGGTCGTGGTAGGCCAAAATTTTGCCCTGCACACGCAGTGCATTCACCGCGTTGACCAGGTTCACCAGGTCTTGGGCGTGGTCCAGATCGGGCACCGTATCGCCAACCTGGCCCAGCGTTTGCGCCAGGATGCTGGAGGCCATGCGGTTTTTGCCGTGTCCCAGATCAACCAGCACCAAAGTGGTGTCCTCGGATGCATTCAATTGGGGCGTGAGTGTGCCGCGCACATCGGCCAGCGTGGCAAAGGCGCTAACGATCAGCGACACCGGGGAGGTCACTTTTTTGGCCGCACCAGCGGATGAAGACGCGCTTTGCGGCTCGGTCCAATGCGTTCGCATCGACAGCGAATCCTTACCGACGGGTATGGACACCCCCAGCGCCGGACACAACTCCATACCCACGGCCTTGACCGTGGCGTATAGCGCGGCGTCCTCGCCTGGTTCCCCGCAAGCTGCCATCCAGTTGGCCGACAGCTTGACGCGGGGAAGTTCGATCGGAGCCGCCAGCAAATTGGTAATGGCCTCGGCCACGGCCATGCGCCCGGATGCGGGTCCATCCAGTGCAGCCAGGGGCGTGCGCTCACCCATGGACATGGCTTCACCGGCAAAACCCTTGAAGTCAGCCAGCGTGACGGCGCAATCCGCCACGGGCACCTGCCAGGGGCCGACCATCTGGTCGCGGTGCGTCAGGCCACCCACGGAACGGTCGCCAATGGTGATCAGGAAGCGTTTGGACGCCACCGTAGGATGCGCCAGTACGTCGATGACGGCCTTTTGCAGATCCACACCGGTCAGGTCCAGCGGCTTGAACTGGCGTGCAACCGTTTTGACGTCGCGGTGCATTTTGGGCGGCTTGCCCAAGAGCACATTCATCGGCATGTTGACTGGTGCCCCCGCGGCTTGGGACGGCCCGGCGCCGCTCACGCCGTCGTTTTCATACACCACCAGCTCTCGTTCTTCGGTCGCCACGCCGATGACGGCAAAGGGGCAACGCTCACGGTCACACAAGGCCTTGAATTGCTCCAATGATTCAGGTGCAATGGCCAGCACATAGCGCTCCTGGCTCTCGTTGCACCAGATCTCCTTGGGAGCCATGCCGGACTCTTCAAGCTTGACAGCACGCAAATCGAATCGCGCACCGCGTCCAGCATCGTTGGTCAACTCCGGGAAAGCGTTCGACAGACCACCCGCACCCACGTCGTGAATGGCCAAAATCGGGTTCTCGCGCCCCTGAATCCAGCACTGGTTAATGACCTCTTGCGTCCGGCGCTCGATTTCGGGGTTACCGCGCTGCACCGAGTCAAAATCCAGGTGCGCCGCGTTGGCGCCGGTGGCCATGGAGCTTGCGGCACTGCCACCCATGCCAATGCGCATGCCGGGGCCACCGAGCTGGATCAGCAGGCTGCCCGCTGGAAATTCGATCTTGTGGGTCTGCGTGGAGTCGATCACGCCCAGCCCCCCCGCAATCATGATCGGCTTGTGGTAGCCGCGCTGCACGGTGTCCACGTCGCTGGCCACGCTTTGCTCGTACTCGCGAAAGTAGCCCAGCAGGTTGGGCCGGCCAAATTCGTTGTTGAAGGCGGCGCCGCCCAGTGGGCCCTCAAGCATGATTTGCAGCGGGCTGGCGATGTGCTCGGGCTTGCCAAAATCACCGCCCCAGAGTTTAGAGACGGTAAAGCCGGTCAACCCCGCTTTGGGTTTGGAGCCACGCCCTGTGGCGCCTTCATCACGGATCTCACCACCCGCGCCAGTGGAGGCACCGGGAAATGGTGAAATGGCCGTAGGGTGGTTATGGGTTTCCACCTTCATCAAAATGTGATTGGTTTCGCTACTTTTTTGATAGCTAGCCGCGCATATTTCACGAGGGCTAGAGGCTGATTTTGCTACAAACCGCTCCACCAGACCGCCTTCCATGACCGAGGCGTTATCAGAGTACGCCACCAGCATGTGCTGCGGATGGGTCTGGTGCGTGTGGCGAATCATGCTAAACATGCTTTGTTCCTGCGCCACGCCGTCGATGGTGAACTGGGCGTTGAAGATCTTGTGGCGGCAATGCTCGCTGTTGGCCTGGGCAAACATCATCAGCTCCACGTCGGTGGGGTTGCGCCCCAGCGTGGTAAAGGCGTTGACCAGGTAGTCAATTTCGTCTGCTGCCAAAGCCAGACCCCAGTCCTTGTTGGCCGCGTCGAGCGCGCCCTTGCCGCCACCCAGCACATCCACATGGTCCATCGGCGCCGCCTGCAACGCACTGAAAAGTCCAAGCGCCA
>CAIQBN010000398.1 GCA_903870065.1 uncultured beta proteobacterium
ATGAAGTGCAACACATTACCTCCTGGCAAGTGTTGCACTTCATATTTGAGGCCGCCGGGCTTCCCGCGTCAAGCGATCCGGTGTTATCCCACAATACTGTCGCCCCATAACAAAGTTTGATTCTTCAGGAATCGTTCTATGCAAATCAAAAAGCAAATCATCCTTTGGTTGGTAGCTACCCTGCTCACAGGATGTGGAGCAATGGTGCCGGTTGTAAAAGTGGAGGAGTTTTCGCCTGAGCAGCGTCGCGCTGTAGCCGATGTGGCGATTTACAACCAAACCCAACTCATCGGGCGCAAGTTCAAAGTGATTAACATCGTTGAAGGCATCTCTTGCAAAAACAAAGTATGGGACCACGCTGCCACGAAGAGTGATGCTATTTTTCAGGCTCGCTATTGGGCGCAACAGATGGGTGCGGATGGAGTAGCAAATCTTCAATGCGATCATCCTCGTGGCACCACAACAACATATAACTGCTGGGAAAGCATCACATGTACAGCAGAGGCTATTAAATTTGAATAGATCTAAATCTACGCTCAAGCGGGACGCGCCAAAAGCTGCACTCTACCTATTGCAGTCATCGCGCCAATTACTACCCAGATACGCGCGCATCGCCCAGCGTCGGTTCTTCTACGTCTGCACCACGTTCTGCGTCAATTATCAATCCGGCACGTCTGCGGCCTCGTTCGATACACGCGCTGAGGCTGATATGCTGGATATGCTCAGTAATCAGCCTGTCGCCCCACTGCTTCGGGCGTAGCTTGCTTGCCGTCCAGCGCCTTGCATCCACACGCAGTCGCTGCCGCTGCACCCATGCGCTGCGTCCTGGGCCATCAAGTCCTTCCGGTATTTCCTCATCGGCAATCCGCTCGATTTCCTCGGCCAGCAGATCGGCGCGGTCGTCGCAGGCATCCTGATAGCGTTTGCGTAGTTCTTCGTTTTCGCGCAGCGCCTGTTTCATCCATGCGTAGGAAGGAGCGCCGGTTTGCCGAGCAATTGCGGACAGACTGGAACCGGCACCGATCTGTTCCAATATGGCAGGCCAGAGTTGGTCCATCGGGTATTTGATCGGGCGGGACATTGGTTTCCTTTCATTTGTCACAGGACTGCGGCACCGTGCATCGTTCCACGAATGTGTAGGCCATCACCTAGAGGAAGAAAAGCATTGCATGTCAGGTTGCTTGACCATTTGCTACACCATTTGCTTGATTTAACGGGGGGGTATGGGTTGCCCGGCGCATTTCTGCCGACTTCAATCCTCCAGCTTTGCCGTTCAACTGGAGCTTGCCGCGCTTACGGCAGTTCTCAGCGTACTGACGGGCTAGATCCTCGTCGTACAGGTAGCCGCTATCGTCCAGATGCAGCAAGGGAAGGATCGGAGACAGTAGGGCGGCAACTTCATTCACTGGAAAGCCGGTGAGTCGGCCCAGCCGTGCAGGATCGGCACTGATACCTTTTCCACCAGCCACCCAGCATTCACGGCGAATTGTGTCCAGCAATCCGCGTTC
>CAIQBN010000399.1 GCA_903870065.1 uncultured beta proteobacterium
CCCTGCCAACTCAAGCGCGATGGTGGCCAGTGTGAGCAAAATCAGGGCATGCAGGGAGATGACGGTGAGCAGCGTGACCATGCCCGCCTCGCCATACGCGAGACCAATCAGAGGTATGCCAATGGCCACCGTGTTGCTAAAGGTGGCGGCCAACGCCAGCACTGTAGCGCGCTGGGTTGCGCGACGCCATGCCAGCATCACCAGAAACAGCCCAATGACGGCAGCAAAGTAGGCCGCCACGGGTTTGAAGTCCAGCTGCTCCACATGCACCGTACTCATGGTACGGAACAACAATGCCGGTGTGAGCACCATGAACACCAAAGATCCAAGGTCTTTTAACGATGTAGCCCTCATCCATCCTGCATAACCCGCTATGAAACCAATAGCAATTAGGAGAATAACCGGCAGCAGCGATGACAGAACGACGGATTGCATCAGGGTTTTTGCATAAAAACCCGATTGTCCCTGTCAAATCAGCCCGTAGGCGCCCGCGAGCAAGTAGCCTGCGAGGCAGGAAGTACCCACCCCGATGAGCCCCGGCACGATAAAACTGTGGTTGACCACATACTTTCCGATGTGGGTGGTGCCCGACCGGTCGAACTGGATGGCAGCCAGGTCGCTGGGGTAAGTGGGCAGGATATAGTAACCATACGACGCGGCCGCAAACGCCACGATGTAGCCGGGCGGCACACCAATGGCCAGCCCTACCGGCACCATGGCGCTGATGGCCGCCGCCTGTGAATTGACCAGCTTGGATACCAGAAGCAGGGCCATGGCGTAGGTCCACGGCTGGGTCTTGACCAATTCGGTCAGGGTGGCCTTGAGAACCGGCAGATGCGCTTCAAACACGGTATCGGCCATCCAGGCAATGCCAAATACCGCCACCACCGCAATCATGCCAGCGCGAAAAACATCGGTCTTGCCGATGCTGGACGGGTCAGTCTTGGTAAACATGATCATCAGGGCGCCAGCCAACAGCATGAACATCTGAATCGTCAGCACCATGGACAGCGGTTTGCCGTTGATCAGGGGACGCAGCGACTGAAAGGCCCCGAGAATGGCGACCACCACGATGGATCCAATAAAGATCCACATCGCGGTCCACTGACTGCGCGTCAGAACCTTGTCCAACAGGGTGGCGCTTTCGCCGTAGACGATCTGGCGCTGCTCCGGGTTGGCAATGCGTTTCTGAAACTCGGCATCGTCTTTCAGCTCTTTGCCGCGGAACCAGCTGAAGATACCGATCAACAAGACACCGGCGAGAGTGGACGGAATGGTGATGGACAGCACCTGAATGAAGTCGATCACATGGCCGTCCACTGGCACCTTGGCAAGAAAGGCAACGAGTGAGACCACCGCCACGGATACCGGGCTGGCCAGAATTCCCATCTGGCTGGCAACCGACGATGCCGCCATGGGGCGCTCGGGGCGGATGTCGTTCTTGATAGCGATGTCGTAGATGATGGGAAGCATGGTGTAAACCACATGCCCGGTGCCACACAGAATGGTCAGTAGACAGGTCGTGAATGGCGCCAGGATGGAGACATATTTCGGGTTGCGACGCAGGATCTTTTCAGCCCCGAGCAGTAGCACTTCAAGCCCGCCGGATGCCTGCAACGTGGCCGAGGCAGCGACCACGGCGATGATGGTCAGCATCACGTCGACTGGCGGTTTCCCCGGCGGCAGCTTGAACACAAAAGTCATAAGGACAATGCCTATGCCCCCCAACAACCCCAGTGCGACCCCACCTTTTCGGGCGCCATAAAACAGGCAGACCACTATGATGGCAACTTGCATGAGAATATCCATGGTGAACTCCTTCAATAGGGCCTCACTGTATGCTTCATTAAGGGTAAACCCTAGGTTTGCTTTCTTCTTGATTGATGTGGATCAATCAACCCAACTTGCCCGCACATGAGCCTTTCCCCGACTGCCATCGTTTTGTGCACCCTCAATGCCAAGTACATCCATGCTTCGCTGGGACTGCGCTATTTGCTGGCCAACATGGACAGTCTGACCCCCCACACCGTGCTGAGGGAGTTCACTATTCGCCGCAAACCGTCGGAGTTGGTGGATGAGTTGCTGGCACTATCGCCCCGCGTCGTTGGGTTTGGGGTGTACGTCTGGAATGTTGCGCAAACGACGGTCTTGGTTCGACTGCTCAAAGAGGCCCGACCCGATGTGAAGGTGGTTCTGGGCGGACCTGAGGTCAGCCACGAGTGGGCGGAGCAGGAAGTGTTTCACTTGGCGGACCACCTGATCACCGGTTGGGGCGACCTCAGCTTTCCCAAGCTTTGTCATGCCTTGTTGCATGGGCCAAAACCCCTGATGAAGGTGGTGGTGGGTGAGCAGCCCGAGCTGGACCAAATTACGTTGCCTTATGCACACTACACCGATGCGGACCTGTCCCACCGCCTGCTGTATGTGGAGGCGTCGCGGGGGTGCCCGTTCAAGTGCGAGTTTTGCCTGAGTTCGCTGGACAAGACAGCCCGGGCGTTTCCACTGGAGCCGTTTCTGGCTGAAATGGATGCGTTGTACCGGCGCGGTGCCCGCAATTTCAAGTTTGTTGACCGCACTTTCAACCTCAAAGTGGAAACGTCCGCGCGTATCCTGCAGTTTTTTTTGGATCGACTCACCGACGGGCTGTTTGTGCATTTCGAGGTCATACCTGACCATTTGCCAGATCGGTTGAAGCGACTGATTGCCCAATTTCCGGATGGTGTGCTGCAACTGGAGCTGGGCATTCAGACATTCAATGCCGAGGTTCAGAATCGCATTTCCCGTCGGCAGGACAATGACAAGACGGTTAGTAATCTGGCCTGGCTGGTCGACCATTCACAAGCCCATTTGCACACCGACCTGATCTTTGGATTGCCGGGTGAAACTCTGGACAGTTTTGCAGTGGGATTTGACCGTCTGGTTGCCCTGCGGCCGCAAGAAATTCAGTTGGGTTTGCTCAAGCGCCTGCGCGGTACGCCCATTACGCGCCACACGCTTGTGCATGGCATGGTGTATGACGCCAACCCTCCCTATACGGTGCTTCAGACGGCAGTAGTTGATGCGCAAACGGTTCAGCGTTTTTGCCGCCTGGCGCGCTACTGGGATCTGATTGCCAATTCTGGTCGCTTCAAGACAAGCTTGCCATTCTTGTTGCAAGGCCCCTCGGCGTTTGCAGCTCTGCTCGACTGCTGTGACTGGCTTTGGCACACAACCGGGGCGACGCAGGGTTTGACGCCAGAAATTTTGGTGGATGTTTTGTATGACTACCTGACAGCACACAAGGGCCTGCCCCAACAAGAGGTTCAACAGCACTTAGTAACCGATTATTTGGCAAGTGGCGCGCGGGCCCGGCCGTCAAGTTTGCGGGAGGTTTTGCCGCGGCTGAACCCGCCAGCGGCGCACACCCGGGCTGGCACGCCAGCACACCGCCAAATCCGTCATAACTGAATCGCTGGTTTTCCTGTCTTGACCGAGGGACCGCCGCCGCTGATACTCGGCCTCATGGCAACCCCACCCGCTCTACCCGAGGCTGCTGGCGTTATGGCGCCAGTTGCCCATGCTGCCTACCTGATGCTGCCGTTGCGGGATCTCGAAACCTGGACACGCTACTTTCACACGGCTGAGATTCCTGTCTTGTCGAGTACCTCCAAGGCGCTTGAGCTGTTGCGTGCCGATGAGGACAACGTGGACGCCAATACCCTCGGCGAAGTCATTGACAGCGACCCGCTGATGACGCTCAAACTGATGGCCCACGTTGCTGCCAAGCGCAGACCCGGTAGCGTCACACAGACCGAGAGTGTCACTACTTCGTTGGTCATGATGGGTATTTCCCCCTTCTTTAGCAACTTTGGCTTGCAGCCAACCATCAACACCTGGCTGAGTGACCAGCCGCAGGCGCTGCGCGGACTCGGTAGCTTGCTGCGAAGGGCGGAGCGGGCAGCACATTTTGCGCATGGGTTTGCGGTGCACCGGGGTGATACCGATGTGGGCGTGATCCGGCTGGCCGCATTTCTCTACGACTTTGCAGAGATGCTGATGTGGTGTCACGCGCCGACACTGCAACTCGCCATCGTGCAGGCGCAGCGGGCGGATGCCACCTTGCGAACTGCCAACGTGCAACGCAGTGTCCTCAATATTGAGCTCGATGACTTACGTCAGAATTTGATGAAGCTGTGGCGACTGCCGGAACTCCTGGTGCGTATCACCGATAACCGTCACGCGGACACAGCCATCGTGCGCAACGTCGTATTGGCGGTCCGGCTCGCCCGCCATACCGCTAAGGGCTGGGACAATCCGGCCATCCCAGACGATGTGGATGACATCGCCAAATTACTCAATACGGTTCCGCGGGTGGCCTTGGCATTTGTCCACAAAATTGATCAATCGGTTCTGTAGATCAGCACCACTGAAAAAAGTCTTTTATTCCTTCAGCAATTGGTTGACCCGTTCCCGCAGCAGTTCGGGTTGGACACTGTGGCCCGGCATAGGCACGCCAACCCGTAGTCCCACACGGCTGAAGATGCCACGCCTGAAGGGGCGCACCATGGCCCCGCCGTGCTCAACCCGGCTGAAAAATGAGCCCCACAAGTTGGTCAGCGCCATGGGGACCACGGACACCGCTGTGCCTTGCAACTTGGTGCGCTCCAGAACTTTCATGATGCCACCCTTGAACTCCTGCAGCGTGCCGTCGCGGGTGATCCCGCCTTCGGGGAAGATGCACAGCAGGTCGCCCGACTTGATGACTTGCGCGGCAGCGTCAAAAGCTGCCTCATAGGCCTGCGGGTCCACTGAGCGGGGCGCAATCGGAATGGCTTTTCCAAGACGAAACAACCAGCCCAATACCGGCACTTTGAAGATCTGATGGTCCATGATGAAGTAAATCGGCCGGGGGCTGGCTGCCATCAGCAGTACAGCGTCGACAAAACTCACATGGTTGCACACCAGAATGGCTGGTCCGGTCGTTGGAATGTTCTCATCACCCTGCACCCGGAAGCGGTAAATGAAGTGCGAAAGCACCCAAGCCACAAAGCGCAACAGGTACTCAGGCACCAGCATAAAAATATAAAATGCCACGACTGCGTTAGCCAGGCCAGTGAACAAGAAGATTTGTGGAATGCTAAAGCCACCCTTGAGCAGCGCACCGGCAATAACTGAACTGCCGATCATGAACAGCGCATTCAGGATGTTGTTGGCGGCAATGATGCGGGCGCGATGGGTGGGTTGGCTGCGCAACTGAATCAGGGCGTACATTGGCACGCTGTAAAGCCCAGCGAACAAGCTCAGCAATGCCAGGTCAGCCATCACCCGCCAGTGTGCGCTCTGGCCCATGAAGGCGGTCAGACCCATGGGATCGGAGGCGGTCAGGTTGGCGGTTGCAAAGTACAGATCAATGGAAAATACGCTCATGCCAATGGCACCCAGCGGCACCAGGCCAATCTCGACGTGGCGG
>CAIQBN010000400.1 GCA_903870065.1 uncultured beta proteobacterium
CGGCATGCGCTGCGCTGATGTTCTTTGAGCCAGCGGTGCAGGACATTGGCGTTCATCCCATGCTGTCCTGCCAATGCTGCGATGGACACACCTGGCTGTTGGCAAGCAGCTACCAGTTCGGCTTTGAACTCAGGCGCGTAGGTCCGGTGGGTGCGTCGGGCTGAATATCTGGAAATCTCTGAATCTTTGAACATAGTGTCCACGATGGTTTGCGTGCACACGATCTTGCGAGACAACCGGCATCAATTCAATATGGGTTTGCTGCGCGCTTACATACGACCAAGGCAACGATGGATTTGAACTAAGTCCGTCCCCCTGCTCGTTGCTACCCCATACCCAATTACCCTTGTACCGTTCAAAGAACTCGGTAGACCACGGCAATGCAGGATTGGCACCGAGTTGGAACCAGTCGGCTTTATCGCCTAGTTTGCGTACAAGGTCTTTGGTCCAAACGACATTCTTGTTGCCACAGAATGCAGGCCACCATATGTTGTCTCGATATTTTTCAATCCGTTCGGCGTTCCAAGGGACGTGCCGTGAGACCCATGCCCAGTCACCGTCGAGCTTAACAACAGCTTCAAGAAGTGCATCAGATTTGTAAACTTTTGGATTCATCTGGAATTGAGCCAATCCACCGCTTTCCGTTGTAATCTTTCTAGAATACTTTTCTACTAGAGCTACAGTCCATGGAATGCTTTCATTGCCGCAAAGGTCACTCCAGTTCCATGAGTCCGCGTACCGGTCAATCAAGAGCTCGGACCATCCGAATTCAGTACTCTCGCTTACTGCTTCAAAGTCAAAGCGGTCCAAGTATTTGTCGATGCGAGTGCTGTCCCATTGAATTTTTTTCAATTGACTCAGGTGGCACCAATCCCATTTGTGCAGGAAAAGGTCTATCAAGTCGTCAGTCCATTCCAGGCGCTCGTTACCGCTCAACAAATGCCAATTTAGCAATTTCTCGTGCTTAACAATTTGCTTCTCGGTAAGAGAGTAGTGTTTCGAGACACAGCACACAAAAAGCTCAGGGAAGTTAGTAAAAAAATCCCTTGCGTTGGCTTTGGCATCTTGTTGCGGATTGATATCGGTCGTTTGTGAAACACTCGGAATTGACCTTGGAGATGCTTCAGTTTGAGCTATTGCACTTCTGACTTGAAATTGACCAGGAACGCAAATCCCCTCACGGTGCATCAAGAGGAAGTCGATCTTCACATGGTTACCGGGCCAAAAAATCCTCACCACATCCTGTTTGGCGATGACATCTACTGCGGAAAAAATGTGGGCACTACTGATCTGACCATCGTCTAGTTGGTAGGGGTTTTGTATTCGAGTCCATACATTGTTTCGAACTGGCGGACTGATCCCTAAGTTGTCGCAGGCAAGCGCGACGAAGTTCATTTGCACGATGCGTGAGCTACCGCTGAGTCCCATTAGGACGGCATCAAGTGGCTGTCCTCGTCGGATGCTCGTGATGATGTTGTACACCTCTGCCGCGATCAGCTTCCTCGTGTCTGTGTCGCATTTGTCAAGCAGGTGGCTGGCCAACACTGCATTCAAAGCCCCCATGGACTTTTCCCATCCAAATAGTGAACCGAAAAAACTCATTCTTCTTCCCGTTTGTTTAGTTGTCTCGTTAATTTCGGTGCATGTTGCAGCTAGATAGGTGAAACTCGCCGTCGCAGTTTTCTCAAGTTCCTACAGTTCATTTAAATGCACCAAGCGCACTTTCCCATTAGTCTGAAGTTCTACCCTCAAAGAAGCGAGTTTCCCCTCTGAAAAGGCCGGTATTTCAGGTTCCGCTTTCTGTCTACATTTTGATCTGACTGATCAATTCAAGTGCGTGCTTTTGCGTGTCGTTTTGCGTGGTGGTGACGCTGTGTGCATTGCATACCCGCTCCAGCGGCATGTCGTGCTTGATTGGCATCATCTTGGCGAGTTCACCTGAGTGGCTGCTCGAAGTCGTGGTGGTCTTTTTTTTATCCCAATCAAAAGCAGGCGGTAAGCTTTGCAGTCGGTCCGCACGGATTCGGGGCCACATTGGTGCCAATGCGCTAGC
The DNA here is from genome assembly GCA_903870065.1 of uncultured beta proteobacterium. Taxonomy (GTDB): domain Bacteria; phylum Pseudomonadota; class Gammaproteobacteria; order Burkholderiales; family Burkholderiaceae_C; genus Allorhodoferax. The sequence continues at coordinate 2,054 of CAIQBN010000400.1, forward strand.
TCCACGCAATTGAAATTCCGACCAAAAGTATTGGAATCATCCAGAACAAAATTGCGCCGATACTCATTGCTTTCCAAACAGGCATAAAAGGGTTATAGGCCCGCACACACATCATTGCGCCCATGAGTATTCCCAATATCGGAATGCAAAATAAGTACATCACCACAATTGGCCAAACAAAACTGTTTGCAGGTGAAATCCGCAAGTGTCCGACTTTTGTATCCCAGTCCGGGAAAATTAGTCATTGGCGTCTGCCCGCTAAAGTTGATCCGTCCAATTTACGAAATTAGCGGCCTTTTCGAAATCCCCTGGCGTGTCATTGGTACGAATGAACCGCTCTTTGACAACGCCATGCTCTAACCGCCATATTTGGTTTTGCTCGTAGGTTGGGTTGAACATTCCATACAGGTGTTTTCCCATGCTGGCAAGTATGTCTCCTGTGTACCAAAAGGCAAACAGCCGCGATGTGCCAAATACATCCTCGATAGTCAACTTGTTATGTGCGAGGTCCAAGGCCGAGAATGCCGTAAGGTACAGCCGTTCGTTTTCAATGGTCCATGTTGCGTAGTACCCTTTCCAATTGGCAGTGCAGTCGACAGCAAAACGCCGCTTTTCAGTACCGCCGATCTTCACTGTGCACCACTGGTCACCCAACTGGTATAGGGGGAAGGGCTTGACCCAGAACTTTTTCCCGTTGTCGATGAGCCGGTCGCCACACTGGGTAGTCATGCCGATTTCCTCCTGAGTGAATTAAATTGTTGTCCTGTTAAATACCATACTCCTTTCGATCTAGGGTTTTGACCCTAATTTTTCTTCTTTGGTCAGGACCTACAGCATAGGGGGCATTTTTCACTTGCGTTTGGCGGGGTGTTAGATGGGTAACACCTCATGAGTAGTGCGCTTTTGAAAATTGGGTTTCCTCAGAGAGCGGAATCCATCGATGGCGGGCGGGGTCAGTTTTCCCTTGTCCCACACCCTGAAGGCCGCGCTGGCGCTGGTTGATGTCCGGGTGCTGGATCACCTGATTGTCACGAGGGGCGAAGTCCTGAGCATGGCAGAGCGGGGATTGATGTAATTTTGCAGTTTCACTGGTAAATATAGTTTGTTAAACTATGATATGTGGCTATAATGGTAGGGTAACAACCCGAAAGCAACACCATGCAACACACCGCGCACCACGCCATCAAAACCCGCCTAAACATGTGGCGCGAATTCTTTGCCACCGGCAAACCCACCATGCCGGACGGGGCAACCGACGACGAATACGGGCTTGACGATCTGATCGACTTGGCACGGCAAAGCGATAGCTCCGAACTGCACCAGATCGCGGCACGCGCTGAGAGCATGGGGCGCGACTACATGCTGACACTCGACGACGCGGAAGGCGAGCGGCTGCTGCAAAACGCGCGCTGTGCCGCTGCAATGATGCGTGACGACCTGCCAACCAGCGAAATGCAATTGGTGGCCCTGGCGGACTTGGACGCAGTTCTGGCGGAGCACTGAGCAAGGACCTACACCATGGTGAAAGAACAGGTCTACGACACTCCCAGGCTTGACACCGGCCAACGGACCGAACTGCTGCGGCGGGCTTATGCGGCGTGGTTCAAAGGTGGCGGCAAAGAGATGCCGAACGCCGAACGCAGCGGCGTGAAGGTGCGTCTAAGGCTGGTGTATGTGGTCCTGCATGGCGCTGCAGGCGTGCTGGTGGTCTACCGGGTGCGGCCTGACAACTTGGCACTGCGGGCCATGAAGCGATGGCCTGAAAGCGTGGGGAAATAGGGTCACCTAATAGGTGTGTAGGTATGTTTGTAGGTATTTCTGAAAGGCAATAATGAAAAAGCTAGCATTCATGCGGGTTAGCGGGGTAGATAGACCCTCCGTTCCAGAACCCTTCTTGGCATCGGCCCACTTCTTGAGGATGCC
>CAIQBN010000401.1 GCA_903870065.1 uncultured beta proteobacterium
CAACTGGCCTGTACGCTGAGGTAGCAGGGGGGCCAGAAGGGCCGAGCCGTTGCCCGTGGCGGTATCCTGAGCAAAGCGAACATTCTCGGCCAGCGCGGCAAGTTCAGCAGCTGGCAGCCCGAGGTTCTCAAACAAGCGCGCAAATGCACGCATCCAGGGTTCAGACACTTTGCCCGACTCCTTGTCCACCAGGTTCAGCACATTCATGCGCGCCTGCAGATCGCTGATACTGCCGGACAAAAAAACCTGATTGCTGGCATCGGTGCTATCGGGCGCATTGTTTTTGTCGGCCGCCAAAAAAGTTGAAAGACGTGCCTCAGCCAAGGGGACTGACCACGGTTCCCCCAAGTGATCAGCCCCTCCCGAGCGTGCGTCTTCACGCAAAATAAGCCTGGCCCAGTCCAGCGCACCCGTCAGGATCCAGAGAGACTGCGTTCGCGTGCGCTCGGCGGTCTCGACCTCGATACTGCGCCACTGCTCCCACAGCGCGGCTGCCGCCATGCTGGCCACTAGCGTGACCGTCAGCATTGCCGTCAATAGAGCAGCGCCGGCCTGCCGGCACTTCATGATTTACCCCCACCCAAACCAAGTCGCACCCAGTCGCGCGTCAGCGTTCCACCAATTGCTTCGCCGGGCGGCAGTGATAACACCAGCCGAATTCCGTCAGGCAAATTAACGTCGACACCCGTCGGCTTGGCGCTCGCCACTGGCGGCGCTGCACTATCACTGGACAGTGGATTGGTCCAAGCGTCACCACGGTAGTAAAAGACTTTCCATTCATCCAGTGCAGCAACGGCCACCTCATAACGTTTGTCTGCGTCACTCGGATTCTGGGCCCACTGCGCTGCGCTGGACCAGGCGTTTTGCAGCTCACCCCGGGTAACAACCGGAGGTGACTGCCAACGCAGCCATTGCCCGGCGCCATCAACACTGCGACGGGACCAGGCCACTACGATCAACCCGGCGCCCGGCGACGCGGTACTGCGCCGCAAGACCCGTAAGGCGCGCCCATCCCAGTCAAGCGCGGGCGTCATTGGCAATTGAACCATCCCATCCAGATCCGCGCTCCACTGGCCCAATGCAGCCTGCAGCGTCATCACCTGATCGGAGCGCCGTTGCAACTGGGACTGTGTGCGCGCCATGCCATCCAGACCGCGCCAACTCAAGCCGGCCATCAATGCCATCACACCAATGGCCACCAACAGCTCGATCAGGGTAAAACCGCGCGCGCGCATCAATATCTCCCGACCACCGTCGACAGGGCCAACAAAGTATTTTCACTCTCCTCGACACGCGCCTCCACACGCAAGAAATTCGGGTTGGGTGTGGGCCGAACCGAGAGCGTTACCGCCATCGTGCGCCCGCCCTGCTCACATGGCGTGCTGTTGTCGCCAACGGCGGGCATCTGGCGCGCCAGGCGAACCTGGACCAGTGCGTTTTCAGCACACAGTTGCGCCAGCAAGAAATCGGATTGGCGTTCAGCATTGCGCGTTAGGGCACCCGACGTGCGCACGCCTGCAGCCAGTGCCACCGCCACGATGCCCAGTGCCACTAACACTTCGACCAGTGTGAAGCCGCCGACCTTGGCAAATTGCCGCCGACGCATCGTCATCGCAAACCCATACCCATACCGTCGTCGCCCCGCACCGTGAAAGGCCGAACTCCGTCGGTGGCAATGATCAGTCTGGTCGCAGGGTGAGAGATAGTGCTCAGGCGGATGCGCTGCGGTCCGATGATGGGCTCTGGGCCAAGCACCACTGCACCCAATACCGTCGCCTGAACATCAGGGCCAAGCCAGGACGATGGCAAACTGCCATTGATCGCGCCGTCAAACTCAAACCCTGACTCGGTCGCACGCCATTGAACCGGATTGGCCGTCATGCGCGATTGTGCGCGTGCCGACTCCAACAGGGCCGCCAACCGTTGTGCCTCACGCTCCAGTCGCGTCTGGGAAGAATCTCGCAAGGCAAAACCCACGCCGGCGCTGGCAATGGCCATGATGGCAACGACAACCAGCAGCTCCAGCAGAGTGAAGCCTTTACTCCCAGCTGCCGATATCTGCATTTTTACCCTCACCGCCGGGCTGACCGTCAGCGCCGAAGGAGAGCACGTCGACCTCGCCCCGCAGCCCGGGATTGAGATACTGGTAGGCACGACCCCACGGATCATTGGGCAGCTTGTCCAAATAGTGTTTCCAGTTGGGCGGAATCGGTCCTTCCGCGGGTTTGGTCATCAGGGCCTGCAAACCCTGGGCAGAGGTCGGATAACGTTGGTTATCCAGCTTGTAAAGCTTCAAGGCTTGCATCAGGTTATTGACATCGGTACGGGCTGCCGTGACCCGCGCGTCGTCGGCCCGGTCCAGCACATTGGGAACAATCAGTGCTGCCAGCACGCCGATGATGACGAGCACAACCATCAATTCGATCAGGGTAAAGCCGGCGCGCCGCATACCAGGGTGGGGTAGGCAACAGGATGCGGGTCGTAGCGGGATGGGGGTTTGGAATGGTCGGGTTTTCATGTTTGAGTCAATCATAATCGCGCTATGCAAACAAATGCTTTCCAAACCTGGAGTATCAGGGCTGCGACGTTCGCGCTGGCAGCGCTGGCCGCACTCAGTGCCGTCTTTTGGACCTTAAAGGGTACACAAAGCCACAGTGTATCGACTGCCACTGCGATCATGGCACCGGGTTTGGCGCCGCTCGACCCCAAATCAGTGGCCAGAGCGCTGGGCGGCGGCGCTACAACTGCGTCCAACATGGCTGGTGCTGGGCCAGCCTCCTCCGGGCGCGCGCCGTATTTGCTGGTTGGTGTATTGGCTAGTGGCGCCGGCAGTGTCGGTGCGGCGCTCATTTCAGTGGATGGCAAGCCCGCCAAGCCGTTTCGAGTCGGCACCGCAGTGGATGGAAATCTCGTGTTGCAGTCTGTCGCCGCCAGGCGCGCCATGCTGGGGCCGGCCATGAATACGCCGGCGCAGATCACGCTGGAATTGCCGCCGTTGAACAAGTGATGGTGCGACTGGCGTTGCTTGACAGCCTGCGTGGCGTTGCCGTGGTCTGGATGACGGTCTTTCACTTCGCATTCGACCTGAACCATTTCGGGTTCATCCAACAGGATTTCTACCGGTCCCCGATTTGGACTATCCAGCGCACCTGTATCCTGAGTCTGTTCCTGTTTTGCGCCGGATTTGGCCAGGCGATCGCGGTGCAGGCAGGGCAGACCTGGTGGCGCTTCTGGCGCCGCTGGAGCCAGATCGCCCTGTGTGCTGCAGCGGTCAGCGTCGGATCGGTACTGATGTTCCCCAATAGCTGGATCTATTTCGGCGTACTCCATGGCATGGCAGTCATGCTGGTCATTTGCCGCGTCACCGCATCATGGGGTGCTTGGCTGTGGCCTGCGGGCTTATCCATGATCCTGCTAGGTTCGCTGGCGCCAACGGTCCATGCTGCGTTCCCTGCCGGCCTACCACTGGACTCCAGAGCGCTGAACTGGATCGGCCTGATCAGTCACAAGCCAATCACTGAGGACTATGTTCCCCTGCTTCCCTGGATGGGAGTCATGTGGTGGGGTATAGCTGCTGGTCAGATAGCGCACTCAAGTGGCTGGATCCATCGGCTCGCAGTGGTCAAAACGCAAGCGCCCAATCGACAACTGGGCTGGATCGGCCGCTGGAGTCTGAGCTGGTACATGCTGCACCAGCCATTGCTGATCGGACTGCTAACTTTGATCGCCGGTTCGCGCTAGCGGTCGCGGAACTCAATAGGCACGGCCTTTGGTTACCTTTTCGCGGCTTATCTTCCAAACTCCTTGAACACGTTCCAGCGACAGGGTTTTTTCAACCTTGTCCTTATAGTTCACTGACCCATACTCCTGTGGAAATCTCACTTCGGCTATTTGGGCATCACACTTGATTGGCACGATTTTTCCGATCGCGATCTGAATCGCGCCCTGTTTACCGATGCGCGCCTTGCGCAAAGCCTCCCAGGTCTTGCGGTCCATGCCATTGGCGGGCACAAAATTGGTTGCGTAGGCTGCAAGATACTGCGTGACGTCCTTGCGGTTCCAGGCATCCAACCACGAATTGACAGTCTTTGGCAATTCTGCACAGGCATCATCACTTGCCTTGGACGCGGTCGCCGCCAGGGCCACGGCGCCAGTTGCCACAGCGGCGACCGCGGGCACGACGGCAGCAACCGGTGCGGTGGCGGTCTCGGGCGCGGATACAGACGTTGGTGCTGGTGCAGCCACTGCACCGCTAGCTGCAGTCAATACAGGCGCGTTTGAACTGGAGATCAGCCCGGCTGGACGCGAGTCGAACGTTCGATCAAGTGTCAACGACGGCAAAATCCGGTTGCTACATGCAAGTAACCCGTCGTCGTCCTCCACATCACCTGAGGCATCGGGAACATTGTCTGACAGTGGCTTAAGCTTTAGTGCGCCCAACAGACTTCCCGAAGTAGCCAGTACCCGCACTTCCGCAAGGTTCAGATCATGCTCACCATTGATCAACGACCTGCGCGCCTGGTACAACTCGTTTTCGGTGTCGAGCAAGTCCAACAACGAGCGCTGTCCTATTTCGAATTGCTGTTGATAGGCTTGTTTTGCTTTGGATGTCGACAACTCATGCTGGCTAAGCAACTTGAGCTGAGCCACCAGACGGATGGAATCATTGAAGGCAATCTGACCCGTCTGCCAGACATCGCGGCATGCCTTATCGCGCAGATCAAACGCTGCATCAAGCTTTGCAGCGTACTGTTTGACACGGCTTGAATCGCTACCACCGCGGTACAGGTTATAGCTCAGCACTACTTCCAAGGCAGACGATGGATAGTCTCCACTGGCACCATCGCGGTTGGTCTCAAAGCTTTGTCGGGCTCGCAACTCAAGCGTGGGATACATCGCCGCACGGCGCACCGCACCGTCGGCGCGGTATGCGCGAATGTTGGCCACGGCAGCAAGAAAATCAGGATTTCTTTTTGTCGCATCGGTCAGAAACTCGGTACCGATAGGCAAAAACTCATCAAGCGGTCCCAAAGGCGCAAGGGTCTCGGCCGGCGTGTCGCCAACCAGCCTCTGGTACCGCGCAGAGACATCGTGAAAGTTGCTGGCTTCGGTCAGCCAATTCGATTCAGCCAACGCCATGCGTCCAGCAGCCTGCTCCAAATCGACCCGCCTGCCAACGCCAGCCGTTACCTTCTGGCTTATGCGGTCGTGCACTTCCTGATGGGTGGCGTAGTTCTCCCCAGCAAGGCGAATCAATTCGCGATACCGCAATACATCGATGTAAGCGCGGGCGGCCTCCAGCCCGGTCTGGTTGCTACTGGAAACCAACTCGAAGTAAGCCGCCTGTTGGGCATAACTCAATCGACGACTCTCATGTAGTGAAGCAAACCCGTCAAACAGTGTTTGCCGAAGTTGAAGTGTCGCCCTGTTGGACTGGTAATTGAGCGTGGACGCCAGGCTAGGGCTGGACAACTGATTTGCACCAGTGGCTGCCTCCAGGTCAATGCGGGGTTGCCATGCACCATCGCCCGCACTTTTGTCGTGTTGCGCGGCCTGCAGATTGTGAAAACGCAGTTTGACCTCCGGGTTGTGCAAAATCGCCCGCTCGACAGCGTCCTTGAGGTTGGTGGGTGATCGCGCCGCGGCAGGCGCCGGTGCCTGTGCCGACGCCCAACCCGAGCAAAGCAGGGCTGCAACGGTCAGCGCAACGGCGCGTAGAACATGGTGTTTTGTCATCAAAATTTCAGTGATTGGGTTCGACAGGCGGCAATTGCTGCCGATTCAGGATATGCTAAAAAAGTAAAAGACTCGCCGGGCATGACTGCATTTTCCATCATGGCGCGTCGGTTCTATTTCTAGCGGCATGCCGTGGGCGACACATTTCTGAGGGATTTGCGATGAATTTCACGTTTTATAGACCATTGTCATTGACAGCCATTTTTCTGAGCGTAGCTTTTGCCCACCATACCGCTCAGGCTCAGTCTAAATTTGCGACCATCGGAACCGGCGGCATTACTGGCGTTTATTACGCTGCGGGAGGCGCCTTATGCCGGGTCGTCAATCGCGATCGGGCCACGAACGGAATTCGCTGCTCGGTTGAGGCAACGCCTGGGTCGCTGGTCAACATTGACTCCCTTAAACGCAATTCGATCAATTTCGCGATTGTGCAGGGTGACTTACATTTTCAGGCGGTCAAGGGAGAAGGTGCATTTGCAAAAAACGGTGTCCAGGAAAACCTGCGTTCAGTTCTATCGCTGCACCCGGAAGCGCTCACCATTCTGAGCGGCAAGGACGTTGGCGCCAAAAGTATTGACGATCTCAAGG
>CAIQBN010000402.1 GCA_903870065.1 uncultured beta proteobacterium
GGTGTCCCCGCGCAGCCAAGTCAGCGCAAAGCCGCCAACAAACCCCAACATCGCCAAAATTGTCAATAACCCGGCAAAACACGTCCCACAGCAAAGTGGCGGGCGGGGTGGGTAGGATCTTGCTGGGCATGGAGTTGATTGTCCGCTGACTCAAAAAAAGGACAATACAGCCATGTCTGAATCCCATTCCGACGCGTTGCTGCGTGAAGTCGCGTCTCTCCCCAGTCTGCCCGGTGTGTACCGTTATTTCGACGCGCAAGGCCAATTGCTCTATGTTGGCAAAGCCATCAATCTGAAGAAGCGCGTGTCGAGTTACTTCCAGAAGAATCACGGTGGCACACGCACCGGCCACATGGTGAGCAAGATCGTTCGCTTGGAGACCACGGTGGTGCGATCGGAGGCCGAGGCACTGCTCCTGGAAAATAACCTGATCAAGACGCTCAATCCGAAGTACAACATCCTGTTTCGGGACGACAAGAGTTACCCCTATCTCAAGATGACCGGGGTGCCAACGGCGCTGACCCGCAGCAAAGTGGCGGTTTCTACCGCCGATGGTGGAAGCGGTGTGCGCGGGCCAGTCGCTGAAAATTTCACGCGGGTTATGTATTACCGGGGCGCTGTGGAAAAGAAGCACCGGTACTTCGGGCCGTATCCCAGCGCCTGGTCGGTCAAAGAAGCGATTCTTTTGATGCAAAAGGTGTTCAGACTGCGCACCTGTGAGGATCCGGTTTTCAATAATCGGAGCCGGCCTTGCCTGCTCTACCAGATTAAGCGTTGTTCCGCCCCTTGCGTGGGCCATATTTCAGAGGCAGCTTACGCCAGCGACGTTGTGAATGCGGAAAAGTTTCTGCGTGGAAATGCACAGGGGGTGATGCGTGAATTGGAGGCGCGCATGATGGCGCACGCGGACAAGCTGGAGTTTGAGCAGGCCGCGGATTTGCGCAACCAGGTGGCCGCATTGTCCAATGTGCTGCACCAGCAATCCATGGACAACGTAGCGGACCATGATGTCGATATTTTGGCGGTCAAAGTCCTGGGTGGAAAGGCTTGCGTGAACCTGGCCATGGTGCGCGGCGGGCGGCATTTGGGCGATCGACCGTATTTTCCGGTGCATCTGGAAGACGCCGCCGGGCTTTTGGCTGACGGCGACGCCGATGACGCGTCGCCTGTTGTCAGTGTTGAAGTTCAGGTTCTTGAGGCATTTTTGTCTCAACACTACATTGATATCGCCATGCCGCCGACCCTGGTGGTGAGTGAGCCGGTCAGCAAGGATCTGCTCAAGTTGCTGTCTGATCAGGTCGGGTTCAAGCTTAGTGTGGTGCACCAGCCGCGGGAGCAGCGGCGCGCGTGGCTGGAGATGGCGCAGACCAACGCGGCGTTGCAATTGGCGCGCCTGCTTTCGGAAGAGGGCTCGCAGCAGGCACGAACCCGGGCTCTGGCTGAGGCCTTGGACTTGACGATGGAAAACCTGGAGACCCTGCGTGTGGAGTGTTTTGATATCTCGCATACCGCGGGCGAGGCCACCCAGGCCTCATGTGTTGTATTCCAAAACCACAAGATGCAAAACAGTGAATACCGGCGTTTCAACATCATTGGCATCACACCGGGAGACGATTACGCTGCGATGCGCCAGGTGTTGACCCGGCGATACGGCAAACTTTCCGAAGCGCTGAAGGAAGGCCAAGTGGAGGGTGCGCCCTCCGGAACGGGGCGTATGCCTGACCTGGTTCTGGTCGATGGCGGACGGGGCCAGGTTTCAATGGCGCGCGAAGTGTTTGAAGCTCTGGGGTTGGACGTATCGCTGATCGTCGGCGTGGAGAAGGGCGAGGGCCGCAAAGTGGGGCTCGAGGAATTGGTGTTTGCCGATGGACGCGACAAGATTTACTTGGGTGCGGACTCAGCGGCATTGATGCTGGTGGCGCAAATTCGTGATGAAGCCCATCGTTTTGCCATTACCGGAATGCGCGCGCAACGGGCCAAAGTGCGCGTCAGTGGTGGCAAGCTGGAGGAAATTGCGGGTGTAGGACCCAAGCGCAGGGCCAGGTTGCTGCAACGTTTTGGTGGCGTGCGCGGCGTCGCTTTGGCGAGTGCGCAGGATATCGCCAGCGTTGATGGCATTTCCCGCGAACTGGCCGAAGAAATTTATCGGGCGCTGCACTAGGCGTGCCACAATTCAGCGATGTTTTTGACCATTCCCACCATCATGACGTGGACGCGCATATTTGCGATTCCGCTGATTGTGGGCGTTTTTTACCTGCCGGATTCCTTGGCCCTGCCGGCCGAAAAAAATCTCATTGCAACTGTCATGTTTGTGGTTTTCGCAGCCACGGACTGGCTCGACGGCTACCTTGCGCGCAAACTGAATCAGACTTCGTCTTTTGGGGCGTTTCTGGACCCTGTCGCAGACAAATTTCTCGTTTGCGCCTGCGTGCTTGTGCTGGTGCATTTGCAGCGCGCTGATGTGTTTGTCGCGCTGATCATTATTGGTCGGGAAATTGCCATTTCTGCATTGCGGGAGTGGATGGCACAGATTGGTGCGTCCAAGAGTGTGGCAGTGCACATGATTGGCAAACTCAAAACCGTTGCACAGATGGTTGCTATTCCGTTTCTCCTGTTTGATGGCCCGCTGTTTGGGCTGCTCGATACCCGGGTGTTTGGCGTCTGGCTCATCTGGGCCGCTGCGGTGCTCACGATTTGGTCTATGGTGTATTACTTGCAGAAGGCATTGCCTGAGATTCGCGCCAGGGCCCGTTGACTGCCTCAAGCGGCCCAGTGCACCGTCCCGCTCCAGGCCGTACCCAGTACCACCAGTCCAAATACGATCCGGTAATACGCGAAACCTACAAAACTATGGGTTGCGATGAACCGCAGCAGCCAGCGCACACAAATCCAAGCGCTCAGGAATGACACAACCAGCCCGACAGCAAACAGCGGCACGTCGGCCATGCTCAGCAGGGCACGCTCCTTGTACAGGCTGTAGGCGCCGGCCCCGATCAGGGTCGGAATGGCCAGGTAAAACGAGAAGTCGGTGGCCGCCTTACGCGACAGGCCCAGCAGCATGCCTCCGATGATGGTGGCGCCACTGCGACTGGTGCCCGGCACCATGGCCAGGCACTGCACCAATCCAACTTTCAAGGCGTCGCTCCAGCGCATGGTGTCGGCCTCTTGAATGCGCACGGCATTACCACCTGCAGCCTGGCGCTTTTCGGCCCACAGAATGATGAATCCGCCGACGATAAAGGTGGTGGCCACCACCGTGGGCGTAAACAGGTAGGCCTTGATGGCCTTGCCAAACAGCAGGCCCAGCAGCACGGCGGGCACAAAAGCAATCAGCACATTGAGGGTGAGCTGTTGGGCTTGGCGCTGCGTGGGCAGACCCACCAGCGTGGAGCGGATTTTTTCCCAATAGACCAGTAACACCGCAAAAATGGCACCGGTCTGGATGGCGATGTCAAACACCTTGGCTTTCTCGTCGTCAAATCCCAGTAGTGCCCCGGCCAGAATCAGGTGACCGGTGCTCGAAATCGGTAGAAACTCGGTCAAGCCCTCCACCAGGCCCATGACCATTGCTTTCACGAACATTGCAGTATCCAAACCGGTATCCTTTAGTAAAAAGTGCCTCAAGCCCTCGTATTATCTATGCAAGTAGCTCATATATTCATAGCGCAAAGCGACAGCTCGAGCACCGGCTCCAACCCGGCGCATAATCAGCGCGGTGCCGGATTTGTCAGCGCACCCCACAAAAAGAGTTTTTACATGCATCGCGTCGCCATTAGCAGCACCGGGTTGTTTACGCCCCCCGAGACCATTACCAACGAGGAACTGGTTGAAGCCTTCAATGCTTTCGCCGAGTTGGAGAACACCCGATACGCCACCGAAATTGCGGACGGGACGCGATCTGCGCTCACGCCGTCGAGTGTTGAGTTCATCGAAAAGGCATCGGGAATCAAGCGCCGCTATGTGATGAATAAATCAGGGGTCCTCGATCCCCAGCGCATGCGCCCGCAGTTTGCGTCGCGCCCCGATACCGAGATCTCGATGATGGCCGAGATTGGTGTCAAGGCCGCCCAAAATGCCTTGACGGCTGCTGGCAAGACGGCAGATCACGTGGATGGTCTGATCTGCGCAGCAGCGAACATGCAGCGGCCCTATCCGGCAATGGGCGTTGAAATCCAGACCGCCCTGGGAATAAAAGGCTACGCGTTTGACATGAATGTCGCCTGCTCATCGGCGACCTTTGCGCTGGAGCTGGCAGTCAATGCGGTGCGCACCGGCTCGGCGAGGGCGATTCTGGTGGTCAATCCCGAAATTACGTCGGCTCACCTGGCCTGGAAAGACCGTGATTGCCATTTCATTTTTGGGGATGTGTGCACGGCGGTTTTGGTCGAACGGCTGGAATCGGCGCCCGCTGGATCATTCGAAATACTGGGAACACGCTTGCTGAGCGCGTTTTCCAACAATATCCGCAACAACAACGGTTTTATGTCACGCGCAGAAGACCGGGATCCTGATGATCGCGACCAATTGTTCCGCCAAGAGGGTCGCAAAGTGTTCAAGGAAGTTTGCCCCATGGCTGCGGAGCACATTTCCAGCCATTTGGCATCGTTGGATCTGGCACCGCACGGTGTGCGTCGCTTCTGGCTGCACCAGGCAAACCTGGCTATGAACCAGCTCATCAGCCGCAAGTTGCTCGGGCGTGACGCCACCGCGGATGAGGCGCCCGTGATCTTGGACGAGTTTGCCAATACGGCATCGGCTGGTTCCATCATTGCCTTTCACCGCAACAATGCCGACTTCAAGACCGGCGAAGTGGGCGTCATCTGCTCCTTTGGTGCTGGCTATTCGATTGGCAGCGTGATCGTTCAAAAAAGTTGAGCCATTGGCGTGTTTTGCCATTGCGCATTGCCGCTTGCGGCGTCGAGCGCCTGCGTTGAACCGCCGGCGCAACGCAGCGGATCAGGATAGAGCGCGTTTAAGCCTTATCTCTTCTACCTTGACATTGCCGATGGGTACCGTTTTGGCACTGTTCATTTCGCGTTTGAAGCCGGCCAACTCATGAAAACGCATGGCTCGGTCGTTGGCGATGGGTACCCACACCGTGACATGGGTGCAACCCTCATCCTGCAAGCCCTCACGGGCAGAATCCCATAATGCGAGACCAACACCCTTGCCCCAATGGCTTGCGGCGGCATAAATGAACCAGATCTCACCCATCGTGGGTGGCGTCCCTTTGTCGCGTGAACGGTCAAATCCGACAAATCCGACAATTTTTTCACCATCTAATGCGATGTGTACTTGCGGTTCTGCGTACTCAATTGCCTCGCGCCAGTAGGTTTGGGGCTTTTCCAATGCACCCACGGGAACGGCAGCGTCACGCACCACGGATTTGAACGCCTCGCAGACGGATGCGTTGTGGAGTTCGGTGATGGCCTTGGCATCGCGCATTGAGGCGGGTCGAACCGTAAAAGTAGTGGTACTGGTCATGTCTAATCGTCGAACTGAAGAGAATTTTTGAAAAATCAGGGGATAGATTGTCGCTGTAAATGCGGCGGGCCTGAAGTGCCACCCGCAACTGCGCAAAAACCCTTGGCTCAGTTCTTCACGTCACCTAGGGTCAACACCCTTGCCAGTGCCTGCGAGGGCGTTCCAGAATGCCCTCTTGCTTGCTCCATTTCATACCAATCAGGAACACCCATGACCGCGCCCATTCTTGTAACTGCCAGCGACATGCCGCTTCAGTGCCTGTATCGCTGGGAGCGTGAGCGGGCAGATCGGGTCTATTTGACACAGCCGATCGGTGCTGGCGCAGTGCAGGACATCACTTGGCGTGATGCAGCGGATCAGGTTCGCCGCATAGCTGCATGGCTGCAGTCCCAAAGCTGGCCGCAGGGTAGTCGCATTGCCATCATCGGAAAAAACAGTGCCCATTGGATTCTCGCTGACCTGGCCATTCAAATGGCGGGGCACATTTCGATTCCGATTTATCCGACGTTTAACGCAGACGCATTGAACTACATCCTGCAGCACAGTGAAGCGCGGGCCTGTTTTGTGGGCAAGTTGGATGACACCAGCCAACTGCAATCCTCCGTGCCTCCTGGGGTCACGCTCGTGGCGCTGCCGCTGGCACCGGTACTCGATGCCATATTGTGGAGCGAACTGGTCAAGCAAAACGATCCGATGCCGGGTACAACGGTGCCAGCGATCGACGCCATCTGTACCATCATCTATACATCAGGGACAACGGGCAGGCCCAAAGGAGTGGTCCAGACTTTTAGGTCCATGGCTTGGGGCGTGACCAGCGCCACGCAGCGGGTTCGCATGGACCAGAACGACCGTTTCATTTCGTATTTGCCCTTGGCGCACGTGGCCGAACGCATGTTGATTGAGCAGGGCTCGCTGCGGTATGGCGCGCGCGTTTTTTTTGCGGAAGCGTTGGACACTTTTGTTCAGGATTTGCAACGCGCACGACCAACGGTGTTTTTCTCGGTGCCGCGCTTATGGGTCAAATTTCAGCAGGGCGTATTCGCCAAGATCCCCGCCGAAAAGCTCAATCGCATGATGGGCATTCCCTTGCTGGGGCATTTCGTTCGGCGCAAGATTCTCAAAGGCCTGGGCTTGGACCAATGCCGCGTTGCGGCTGGTGGCGCCGCTCCGATGCCAGCCAATGTGTTGCAGTGGTACCGCAAGCTGGGACTGGACCTGATTGAGGTCTACGGTATGACCGAAAACTGCGGTGTTTCCCACTCTACGCTGCCCGGTTCACGGCAGGTCGGCTCCGTCGGATTGCCTTACGATGAAGTAGAGAGCCGCATTGATCCGAAGAGCGGAGAAATCCAGTTGCGAAGTGCCGCGCTGATGCAGGGGTATTACAAGGATCCGGCAGCAACCGCCGAGGCGCTAACGCCCGACGGCTGGTTGCGCACCGGTGACAAGGGGAACATGAATGCGCAGGGCTATCTCAGCATCACTGGCCGGGTGAAGGACATATTCAAAACAAGCAAAGGCAAGTACGTGGCACCGGCCCCGATTGAAGACCTGCTGGTGTTGCACCCGGACATCGAAGCCTGCGCCGTGACGGGCGCCAATCTGGATCAGCCATTGGG
Source organism: uncultured beta proteobacterium (assembly GCA_903870065.1). Classification (GTDB taxonomy): domain Bacteria; phylum Pseudomonadota; class Gammaproteobacteria; order Burkholderiales; family Burkholderiaceae_C; genus Allorhodoferax. The sequence goes on from CAIQBN010000402.1 coordinate 7,104, forward strand.
GCTGGTGATGCTGTCGCAGGATGCGGTTTCCCGTTGCGCGGACACAAAAGCCAGGAAGGAATTGACCGAATCACTGGCGCGCCACACGAACACGGTCAACTCGCAGTTGGAGCCTCATGAGCGGTTGGGCTTGGTTGTAGTGATCACTACACTTTGGACGCCGGAGAACGGCTTTGTCACTCCCACCCTCAAGGTGAAGCGTATGCGCATAGAGGAGGCCTATGCCAGCCACTATGTGGCTTGGGCGAACCGAGGTCAACTGGTGGTGTGGGGCGGCGACTGACCGTTGCTACGTGCCAGGTCTGCGATTTAGTCTTGTGGCGCAGCCAGACCCGGGCTTTTTTGAAACAACCGAAAGCCTGATCGGCCTGCTTGTTTGGCTTGGTACATTGCCTTGTCAGCATGCTTGATGATCATTTCTGCATCGGAACTATCGTCAGGGTAAATGCTGATCCCAATGCTTGGCGTGCTGGCCACTGACTGGCCTTCCAGATCGTAGTGCAGTATTAGCGTATCCAATAACTTCTGTGCCACCCCGGTTGCGTCACTGATGTCCAGAATGCGTGGGAGCAGGACGACAAATTCGTCACCGCCCATCCGTGCCACGGTATCTACAACCCGTACGCAGGACTTCATGCGTTGGGCGGCCTGTTTGAGCAGCGCATCGCCCATGGCATGCCCTAACGCATCATTTACCTGCTTGAAATGATCCAGGTCCAAGAACAGAAGGGCCAGTTTGCCGCCCTGGCGTGCCGTCTGTGCAATTGCCAGTTCCAGTCGGTCGAGCAAAAGGCAGCGGTTCGGAAGACCCGTGAGCGCGTCATAGTGGGCAAGCCGGTCCAGTCGCTCTTCGACACTCTTTCGCTCTGATATATCGTAAAAAATACCACCGAAGTGGGTGACTTTGCCTTTTTCGTCCTTGATGGTGCTGATGGACAAATATTTAGGGTAAATCGTGCCATCTTTGCGTCGGTCCCAAATATCTCCAGCCCAATGGCCGCTTTCGAGCAAGGTGCTCCAGAGCTGCTGGTAAAAGGCGCCATCGTGGCGTCCCGATTGGAGTATGCGTGGATTGTTGCCCAGCGCCTCGTCCCGGGCATAACCGGTCAACTGGCAGAACGCGCCATTGACGGTGATGATGGTGCCTTGCAGGTTGGTGATGAGCATGGCATGGTTGGTTGCCTCAAAAATCTTGGCTCCTAAAGCAAACTGCGCTTCGTCTTTGCGTAACTCGGTGATGTCATCGCCAATCAACACTCTATTCTTGACACGTCCCGAGAACTCGCGCAGCGCCATGGCGTGCCAGGATACCCGACGAATATCACCATTAGCTGCGACGAGTCTGGTTTCAAATTCCGCAGGAAAGTCGGTGCTCAACACGCCTTTGGGGTAAAGGTGCGGCAGCAACGGGCGATCCTCCGCGTAGAGATGTTTTTCGAACAGGTTGCAATCGATTAAGTCGACTGCATTGCATTGCAGCAATCGGCACAATCCGCCATTGGAAAACTGGATGCGCCCCTGCTCATCGAGCACTACGCCAATCAACCGGGTCTGCCGCAGCAAAGCGATCAATTGCGTGGCGGAGCGCTCTTCCTCCACCTCACCATCTTGGTAGGTAGTGACATCAAAACACAAACAAATGTGTCCACCAAACCCGTGAGCAGATGTTTGACGCGGCATGCCCTGTCCGACAAACCATCTGAATACACCGTCCTCCCGCTGGTATCGAAACAGCAAACGGAAAGAGTCGCCCGTCTGGCACGCGGATTGCAGACCGCGTTCCAATGCCGCCTGGTCTTGCGGATGGACTCGGTCCCGCCAGCCAACACCCATTTCTTGAACGGACTCACGGCCAGTGAAGTCGACCCATGAGGGGCTAACAAAATCACAGGAGCCGCTGGCGTCCAGCGTGGCTACCAGCAAATGCGCAGGGTAGGCAAGGTAGTGGAAATCTCCCTGGGCCTCAAGAAAGTCCGAGCAACTGGGCTTGGTTGCCTCATTTTTCATACGATCTCCTCGTTTTACCGCAAGCATCATTGATGGGGTACTACTCTGCCCCGCTGCGGGCGAAAGTTCGCTGGTGCAAGCTGCTCAATATGCCTGCAGTCTATGCCATCTTGGGATGCGAACCGATAATGCTTCACCATGCGAACTATGAGCCCATTTATTGCAGGCGCGCTGATACTGGCTTTGGCCGGTTGCAGCAGCCCACCTCTGGCAGGTCCTGAGAGGGATAAAACCTACGCCATAACCGTGTTGCATACCAATGACCACCACGGCCGCTTCTGGAAAAACCGGGACGGTGAATATGGCATGGCAGCGCGCAAGACCGTGGTGGATGCAATTCGCGCAGAAGTCGCGCTGGCCGGCGGGCACAGCCTGCTGCTCGATGGTGGCGATGTCAATACCGGCGTTCCGGAGTCAGACTTGCAGGACGCGGTGCCCGATTTCAAGGGAATGAATCTGTTAGGGTACGACGCCATGGCGGTTGGTAACCACGAATTTGATAAAAGTCCAGCGGTGCTGGCCATGCAGCGGCAACTTGCGAGGTTTCCGTTGTTGTCGGCCAATATTTATCGGCAAGGTGAGCGACTGTTTGACGGATACAAAATTTTTAGTCTGGGCGGTGTTCGGATCGCCGTCATGGGTCTGACCACTGAAGATACGCAACGGCTCGGGAATCCGGAGAATATGCAAGGACTTGAGTTCCGTAGCCCGATTTTGGAAGCAAAAAAATTGGTTCCCGAATTGAGGGACAAAGCCGATGTCGTGATTGCCGCGACCCACATGGGTCACTATGCCGACGGGCAGCATGGCAACCAGGCGCCGGGGGATGTGGAGATGGCGCGGGCTGTCCCGGGCATCGATCTGGTGGTGGGTGGCCATACACAAAATCCGGCGTGCATGCGCGCTGAGAATGTGTTGGATACGGCGTATGTCCCCGCTGGTCCCTGTCAGCCTGACCGCCAGAACGGTGCTTGGATCGTGCAGGCCCATGAATGGGGTAAATATGTGGGCCGAGCGGACTTTCAGTACCGCAATGGCGAATTTAAACTCGTCAAGTATGGATTGATCCCGATCAACCTCAAGATGCCCGATGCAGCAGGCAACATCACCGTGGCTTCTTCAACTTATGCAGCACCGATCACTGAAAACGCCGAAATGCTGGCGCTGCTTATGCCCTACCAGGACTTCGGGCTACAAAAGTTACAGGTGGAAGTGGGACGTAGTGACGCCAAGTTTGAGGGTGATCGTTTTGTTGTTCGCAAGCAGCCGACCAATCTGGGCTTGTTGATCGGCTTGGCCATGATCGATAAGACGCGTGCTGACTTTGCCGTTGTCAACGCTGGTGGCATACGGGATTCACTGCCAGCCGGAGTAATTACGTATAAGGATGTACTTAAAGTTCAGCCGTTTGGCAACACACTGGTTACCCTTGATTTGACCGGCCGCGAAGTTCTGGATTTCCTGCAGGTGGCCACTCGCTTGGGTTCGGGTTCCGGCGGTTTCCCGCATCTGGCGGGAGTTGAGCTCATCACGGCGTCAGGCACAATCTTGCAGGCCAGGATCCGTGGCGAGTTTGTTGACCCGACAAAGACCTATCAAATGGTCATCAACAATTTCATGGCCGTTGGAGGTGATGGCTACCCGAAAATGGCAGTTCATCCAAGCTTTGTGAATACGGGTTTTGTTGATGCGGATGTCTTGCGTGCATACATTGCCGCGCGCAGCCCATTGCGCGTTGCCGATTTTTCGCCCAAGCTGCATTTGGATGCAGCACCCATTCAGTAGTTGAGTCACGACCGGTATGAGTGCTTCCGTTCGCAGGAGAAAGTCACGCACCGTTTTGCGCGCGGCGCAAGAGCTTATTGTGGACGGCTACGCGCCGTCCCAAATGATTGAGGACTTGCGAAAGTACCAAGCCGAACTGGAAATTCAGAACAAGGCGTTGCGCTACAGCCAGCAAGAAGCAGAAGGTGCCTCGGAGCGGTTTGCAACACTGTTTTCCAGTGTTCCGTTGGCTCTCATGGTGGTCGATGAAGAGGGCTTGGTCATGGCTAGCAATGCCATGGCCTTGCGGTTATTTCAACCGCTGGAAAGCGATCCGCCCTTGACCTTTTTGCTTCCTTTCGTTCAGGCCGATCATGCTGATGGGGTGGCAGTTGCTTTTTCGAGCGCGAAAGAGCGTGGTACCAGTGAGGTGAGTGAGGTTGTTTTTCTCGCCGGATCGGATGGAACCTTTACCGGCGATCTGCATATGGCGCGGATCGAGAACCCGCAGGACGAACTGGCGCACTTCATTTGCGCCATCATTGACCAGGGACCGCTGCTGGCGCAGCGGCATGCGCTGCAAAAGAGCGCGACGGTGCTTCAGCAACGCAATGAGGATTTGCTGCTCAGTGAAAACCGAATGGCTGCCATCATTAACTCGTCACTTGATGCAATCCTTTGCATTGATGAGCAGCAATCGATCACCGTTTTCAATCCTGCTGCGACAGCGCTGTTTGAGTGCCCGCTTGAGCACGCGCTGGGTAGCCGATTGGGGCGTTTTTTACCCCAGGTGCAGGATGTGTTGACCAACGGTGGTGTGGCGTCGCAGACGACATTGGGCGAGTTTGCTGCAACCACCCTATCGGGTCGTCAGATTTTCGTGGAAATCAGTGTTTCGTTGGAACGCCGGCTGACTTCGCGGGTAACGGGCAGGGACGTTGCTGGTGATGGTGCCGCACGGCGTGGCTTGCAAGGGCCGCATGGAGAGATTACGACTATCTTTGCGCGTGATCTGACCGCCACCAAAGATGCAGAGGCACGGCGACTCGCTCTCGAAACGCAATTGCGCGAGTCCCAGAAAATGCAGGCCATGGGGACCATGGCGGGCGGTATTGCGCACGATTTCAACAATATTCTGAGTGCCATTCTGGGTAATGTGGATCTGGCCAAGCAGGATATTCAAGCGGGATCACCGGCACTGACCAGTCTGCAGGAAATCGATAAAGCCGGGCGTAGGGCGCGTGATCTGGTTCGGCAAATCCTTACCTTCAGTCGCAATGAGGTACCCAAGCGCGCGCCCTTGCAACTCGATGAGGTGGTTCGGGAGGCTGCACGATTGGTGAAAGTAGCATTGCCACCCACCCTGGATTTGCGTATTCATATCGAGGCCAATACGCCCTCAATCCTGGCAAATACCACGCAGGTCGAGCAAGCACTGCTAAATTTGTGCACCAATGCCATCCTTGCGATTGGTAACAAGAGGGGCACTTTGCAGATCGCGCTAGCAACGACTGAAATCGATGTCGCGCTGGGAGCGCGCATCGGGTTGAGTGCAGGTGGCTATGTCGCCATTTCGGTCAGTGACACCGGGGCTGGCATGGCGCCACAGACATTGGCCCGCGTCTTTGAGCCGTTTTTTACGACCCGCGAAGTCGGGCAGGGAACCGGTTTAGGCCTGTCGGTCGTGCATGGGATCATGCAGACGCATCAGGGTGGTATTGATGTGAAAAGTGTGCTTGGAAATGGTAGCCAGTTCACCCTGTTTTTCCCGCCCACTCAGGAAGCTGCGATTGCACCTGCAGCCGAAGCAGCTCCTGCAGAGCCGATTCGAGGCAAGGGGCGCCACGTTATGTATGTGGATGATGACCAGGCACTTATTTTTTTGATTGCCAGGGTCCTCAAGCGAAAGGGTTTTACGGTCACCACATTCGCCGACCCGCACGAAGCGCATGCAGCGCTGCAGGCGACACCTTTTGTGTTTGACATTTTGGTAACCGATTACAACATGCCGGGTTATAGCGGCATTGACCTTTTGCGACAGGCCAAGCGTATTCGCCCGGATTTGCCCGTGGCGCTGGCTTCCGGATATGTGACACCGGAATTGGAGCAGAGCGCAATCCGCGAGGGTGCCGATGCACTGATTTATAAGCCCAATGATGTCAATGAGTTCTGTGAAACGGTGCAGCGCCTGATCACCCTTGGCGATGCGGACTGACCCAGACTGCTCTGCTGGGTTGTGTGTCGTGTACTCGGATGATGCAATTGTGGTGCTAGACAAGCCGCCCGGCTTGTTGTCCGTGCCTGGGAGGGGCGCCGATAAGCAAGATTGCCTTAGTGCCCGTGTGCAGGCCCGGTTTAGTGGCGCGCTGGTCGTTCACCGACTGGACATGGCAACGTCCGGCTTGATCGTGATGGCAACAAACGCCATGGCGCACAGAGTACTTAGCCGCTCATTCGCAGAGCGCGAGGTTATCAAACAATACGAAGCGGTAGTACACGGCGAATTGGTGCAAGAAATCGATACATGGCGAACAATTGACTTGCCTATTTTGGTGGACTGGCCCAATCGTCCACTGCGGATTATTGATCGGGAACATGGTAAGCCGAGCACCACCCGTCTGCGGGCGACAGGATATGACGAGGTGCTTGACGCAAGCCATGTGCTGTTGGAGCCATTGACCGGTCGCACGCATCAACTGCGTGTTCATATGCGGGCCATCGGTCATCCCATTCTTGGAGATGCTCTGTATGCTCCAGCTCACGTCATGGTGAAAGCTGAACGGTTGATGCTGCATGCCAAATTCCTTGCGTTTAAGCATCCGGTGAGTGGCATAACAATGCACTTCAACGCCCAAAGCCTAAAATGCACCCGTGAACCCCATACTTAACGCCGATCTCCATTGTCACTCCGTTGTATCAGACGGCACACTCACCCCCGAAGCACTGGCGGAGAGGGCTAGCGCAAATGGAGTTGAATTGTGGGCTTTGACAGATCACGACGAGATTGGTGGACAGGCGCGTGCCGCAGCGGCCGCAAGGAAGCACCAAATGCGTTATTTGACTGGTACAGAAATATCGGTCACTTTTGCCGGTCAGACCGTGCATATTGTGGGTTTAGGCTTTGACGCCGATGACCTGAATCTGCAAAACGGGCTGCGCCAGACCCGCGGTGGGCGCGGTGCCAGGGCCATGGAAATGTCTGATGGATTGGCCAAGGTGGGTATCAAAGGTGCCTACGAGGGCGCACTGAAGTTTGTGGGAAACCCCGAACTAATTTCCCGCACGCACTTTGCGCGTTTTTTGGTGGAATCGGGCGTTTGCCGGGAGACTAATGACGTATTTCGTAAATACCTCACCGAGGGCAAGCCCGGCTTTGTGCCGCATCGGTGGGCCGCACTGAAGGACGCGATTTCCTGGATTACTGGGGCCGGTGGACTGGCCATCATTGCGCATCCTGCGCGCTACAAATTCACACCGAACGAAGAGTTCGCCCTGTTTAGCGAGTTCAAGGCGCACGGAGGGCAGGGTGTGGAAGTGGTGACAGGAAGCCACACGGTGGCCGAATATGGCATTTACGCGGATATGGCGCGCGAGTTTGGGCTGGCTGCATCGCGCGGTAGCGACTTTCACAGCCCCGATGAAAGTCATACGGAATTGGGTACCTTGCCACTTCTGCCCTCCAACTTGACCCCGGTATGGGAGTTGCTTGGATCACGCGTTCAGTAATCCCGGTTACTGAATCCTGATACTCTTTTACTGGCATGGCGCAATACTTCGAAGTTCATCCCGACAATCCCCAATTGCGGTTGTTGAAACAGGCAGTGGCGCTATTGGAAAAGGGTGGCATTCTTGCAGTGCCAACGGACTCCAGTTATGCGTTGGTCTGCCACATGGACGACAAGTCAGCAGTCGACAATCTGCGGCGAATCCGTGGCGTGGATGAGAAGCATCACCTCACTTTGCTGTGCCGCGACCTCAGTGAACTTGCCAGTTATGCGCGTGTGGATAATGCCCAATACCGCCTGCTCAAAGCAGCAACACCTGGCCCCTACACCTTTATTCTGGAAGCCAGCAAGGAAGTTCCCCGGCGGGTGAGCCATCCGTCACGTAAGACCATTGGTCTGCGGGTGCCTGAGCACACGGTTTTGCAGGCATTGCTTGCGCTTCACGCTGGCGCCTTGCTTGCTACGACCTTGATCGCACCGGGTGAGACAGCGCCACTCAACGACGCCAGTGTTATCCGTGGGCGATTCGAGCGTTTGATTGCGGGTGTCATTGATGCGGGTGCTTGTACGCTCGAGCCGACGACAGTTATCGACCTCACATCAGGTGAGCCAACCGTAATCCGCCAGGGGCGCGGAGACTTGGCACGTCTGGGTCTCTAGGACAGAATTGGAAATTACACCCGTGGATATCGCCAACCTCATTCAAACCGTCGCCTTGTATGCCTTGCCTGTGTTGTTTGCCATAACGGTTCATGAAGCGGCGCATGGGTATGCAGCACGCCATTTTGGCGACAACACGGCATGGATGTTAGGCCGAGTCACACTCAATCCGGTGCGCCACATTGATCCGGTGGGCACGATCCTGATGCCGCTGTTGCTCTATTTCATGACGTCCGGTTCCTTTGTGTTCGGTTACGCCAAACCCGTGCCGGTACGCTTTGGCAATTTGCGTCACCCAAAGCGCGATATGGTGTGGGTAGCGCTGGCAGGGCCAGGCGCCAATTTACTACAGGCCTTTGCGTGGGGGATGGCGCTTTATCTGTTGCAGGGTGCGGGAGTGGTGGAGCCATTTTTTCTTAAGATGTGCAAAGGAGGCGTCTTGGTCAATGTGGTGATGTTTGCATTCAACATGTTTCCCCTGCCACCACTGGATGGCGGGCGCATTCTGGTTGGACTCTTGCCCCACCGCCAAGCAGAATGGGTGTCGCGTGTCGAGCCCTGGGGATTTTTTATCGTCATGGCATTGGTTATCATGAATGTGATTGGAGCCTTGTGGATGCAGCCGGTCATGGCGCTCACATACGGTTTTCTCAACATTTTGCTGATGCCGTTCGCACCATAGGCGAAATTGGCTCGATACAGCTTGACGATTTACTTCAATTTTTTCGACCATGCGCTCCACACGTTTCTTGACCGGTATCACCACCTCCGGTACCCCGCACTTGGGCAACTATGTCGGCTCTATTCGACCTTCGGTTCGCGCCAGTCTGGCATCCGACGTTGAGAGCTACTACTTCCTGGCGGATTACCATGCGCTGATCAAAATTGACGATCCCGCCCGGATTCAACGTTCGACACTGGAAATCGCCGCCAGTTGGCTCGCCGCCGGTCTCGATCCTGAGCGTGTCACGTTTTATCGACAATCCGATATTCCCGAAATAACTGAGCTGACTTGGTTATTGACCTGTGTGACGGGAAAAGGGGTGCTCAATCGCGCACATGCCTACAAGGCGGCTGTCGACAAGAACATGGCCAGCAGTCAGGAGCCTGACATGGATGTGACTGCAGGCCTGTTTATGTATCCGGTGCTAATGGGTGCCGATATTTTAATGTTCAATGCGCACAAGGTTCCAGTTGGCAGGGACCAGATCCAGCACATTGAAATGGCCCGCGACATGGCCAACAGTTTCAATCACCGGTATGGCGAATACTTTGTGCCCCCGCAGGCAGTTATTGAAGATTCTGTTGCGGTCCTGCCGGGGCTCGACGGTCGCAAGATGAGCAAAAGTTATGACAACACGATTCCGCTTTTTGCGTCGACCGAGCAGCTGCAAAAGTTGATTGCCGGGATTGTCACGGATTCACGTATGCCCGGTGAGCCCAAAGAGGTTGAAGGGTCAGCCCTGTTTCAGATTTACCAGGCATTTGCCAGCGCCCAGGAAACGCTGGCACTGCGTGATGCCTATGCAAAGGGCATTGCCTGGGGCGAGGCAAAGAGAATTTTGTTTGAACGAATTGAGCGCGAAATTTCGCCCATGCGCCAAGCGTACCTGGCCTTGATGGACGATCCTTCCAGAATTGAAACGATTTTGTTGGCGGGGGCAGCAAAGGCACGTGCGCGGGCAACTCCTTTGATGGCGCAATTGCGCCACGCAGTAGGCCTTCGGCCACTGGTTGATCAAAGCAAGGCCGTGCCCGCGAAAGTGACCAAACTGGCGCTGCCGAGCTTCAAGCAATACCGTGAGGCCGATGGTCAATTTCGATTCAAACTAGTGGACGCACAGGGACACTTGCTGCTGCAAAGCCGGGGATATGATTCGCCCAAGCAGGCTGGGCAAGCCATCTCCGTGTTGCAGCGCGACGGTGCGGCCGCGCTGCAAAGTATGGCAGCTCACTTTCAGCCCCTCGATGGGGATATGGGCGCGGTGGAGGCAGCTTTGGCGATGTTGATGGCGGGCGCGCACAAATAGAGACCCAATCGTTCCTACCATTTCCGTCAGTGATATCTTTAAACCATCCATCTAACCATTACTCGATATGCGTCATTTGTCCAAAACCGTTTCAATGCTTGTTGCGATCAGTTGCATGAGTTCGGTTGCACTCGCCTCGGAAACCGAAACCTTGCCTTCTGGCGTCAAAATAGTGCATGCACGACCGGGGTCAGGCGCGACTCCCAATGCAACCGATAGGGTCAAGGTTCACTATCGCGGGACGCTCATGGATGGCAAAGAATTTGACAGTTCTTATCAGCGCAACGAGCCAGCTGTTTTTCCATTGAATCGCGTCGTCTCGTGCTGGACTCAGGCGCTGCAGAAGATCAAAGTTGGTGGCAAGGCTACATTGACCTGCCCGCCAGCCACCGCCTATGGTGACCGTGGTGCGGGCGGGGTGGTGCCACCCAATGCGACGCTGACGTTTGAAGTGGAGTTGCTGGCAATTGAGAAATAGTGGTTGGGAGGCGGTCAATGCGACCCGTAGCTGGCCAGTCGACGCACATCCAGAATATGGATCTCCCGCCGTTCAATTTCGATTAACCCTTCTGCTTCGAGTTGGTGCAAAACCCGCGAAAAATATTCGGGCGTGAGTGACAGGCGCGATGCGATAGTTGCCTTGCTCACGGGCAGTGACACGGTCACTACACCGAAGTCGCCCGTGTGTTCCAGCTCAACGTCGCGCAACAAATAGCCGATCAAACGCTGCATCCCACTGTGTAGTGTGTAGCCTTCGACATCAAGGAGCAAGCGGTGCAACCAATGTGAAATGCCCGAGAGCATGTGCATCGAGAAACGCGGATCGCGCTCGATTTCACTGAATACTGCCTGTTTGCTCACGGTCATGAGCAAGGTGTCAGAGAGGGTTTGTGCATTCAACATATAGGGTTTTTGCAGGAACATCATCGCTTCAGCAAAACTGTGACCCGGACCAATCAATTCGATAATTTTTTCGAAACCGGTTGCAGACGTCACGAATAACTTCACTTGCCCTGATACCACAAAGTGGAATGACTCACACCGCTCACCTGCGCGAAAGACCATCTCGCTTCGGGATAGTCGTCGCAATCTGCAACTGCGTGCGACATGTTCGCGTTCGAGTTCGGACAGGCTGCTAAACATGGGAAGTGCCCGCAGGTGTCTGGGCATATCAAAGTGGTCGATGCGCATGGTTGCCGTGTTTTCTGGAAAAGTTGACTTGGTTCAACTTTATGTGCCAGTTTTGTGCGGCGATATCCTCCAAAGGAACGGTCAGCCTTGTCTTTGGGACTAGATCAACACAGATAGTCTAGTTCTAAAGAACTAATGGCTTCAACAAATTCAGCGCGGTTGACTTGGATCAAATCCGAATCCAGATTGTGTTACTCAAAAAAGTCCCATTTCGGTGGCAATCACGGCGGCATGCACACGTGTGCTGACATGCAGTTTTCGCAAAACATTTTGGACATGAACTTTGACTGTCGTTTCGGCAATACCGAGCTCGCGCGCAATTTCTTTGTTGCTGTCGCCTTGCGTAATGCTGCGCAATATTTCCCGTTCACGCGCAGACAGGGCATTCAAAATTGCAACCTGTGGCGCTTGAACCTGTACCTCGGCTTTGGTATCCAGATAGCTGGCTACCATTTTTCGCGTCATTTCCGGAGCGATCACGCTTTCCCCCTTCATCGCGCGCAGCAGCGACTCGATCAGCGCATCTCCCTCGACTGTCTTCAAAAGGTATCCGGCGGCGCCGCCGCGCAACGCCCTGGCCAAGTCCGTTTCATCTTCACTGACGGTCAGCATCACGATATGGGCTTGCGGAGCCACCTCCTTCAGCGATGCCAGTGCGTCGACGCCTCGCACTCCAGGAAGGTGGTTGTCCAGCAAAATGATATCGGGTTGCAACTCCTGGGCACGGCGTTGGGCTTGCCCTGCATCGGCCGCATCACCAACGACCTGCACACGTGCGTCGCGGGCGAGGAGTGCAGTCAGACCGCGTCGAAATAGTGTGTGGTCATCCACCACTAACACCCGGATGGCAATCGTTGTTGTTTCTGTCATGAAAAGCCTGGTTGATCTTACTTTGTGGATGCATTGTCGGTTAGCACCAACTGAACGTTGCATCCGTGACCGGGCGACGACAGGACATGGTGCACAGCGCCAATGCGTTGGGCACGTTCGGCCATGATTTGTAGTCCGACATGGGTTTCATCGACGGCCGTTTGTTTTGTATCGAAGCCAATGCCGTCATCGACAATTTCGAAAGTCCACACCGGCTGCTGTTGAACGCGTAGCCAGACCATGGACGCCTGCGCATGCTTTCGAACATTCGATAACGCTTCCTGCACAATATGCAGGACTTGTGTTTGGACGTCCGCGCCAAGGGGCAACCCGTGTCCCGTGATTTCTAGAGAGCTGTTCAAGCCGGTTTGCCGCTCAAATTTACGCAAAGTGCTTGCCAACGCAGTTTCGATATCCTCGTCATTGACCCGGGTACGGAAGTGGACTAACAGTTCCCGCACATCTCCGTAGCATTCCCGCACACCAAGGTCGATTTCCTCCAGAACCGATTGCATAAGCCTCTTGTCCTGGCCCGCCATAGCATCGCGCATGAGTTGCACCTGAATTTTCAGGAACGCCAATGACTGTGCAATAGAGTCATGCAATTCCCTCGACAGGTGGTGCCGCTCGCCCGATACTGCAGCCTCCCGCTCCTTGGCGTTGAGTCGCAAATTTTCGATGGCGCTGGCTAGGTGGCTATTGAGCGCCTCAAGAAGGGATCGCTCCGCCAAAGTGGGAGTCACCTTGGAGCGGAAAAATAAATTGGCTTCGCCCATCACACGCTCATGCACCCGAATCGGGATGCTGACAATGGTTTCGAAGCCCGCTTTGGCGCAGCGCTGCTCAACAGGCCTAGGCAACTGGTTAACAGAAATGACTGACAGTTCAGTGTCCTTTGCCTGAACACCGCAGTAACAATTTCCCACCACAAGACAGCCTTCGTTATTTATCATGTTCTGGGGTAGGCCATCGGCCGCAAGCATTAAGTAGCGCTGCCGGGCCTGATCCGACCAGCGCAATGCAACGCCGTCAGCTTTGGCGATCGACTGTAATCGCTGCGAGAAATCGCGCGCCAAGTCTTCCAACGAGGTTGCGTGCGCAACCAGACCGGTAACTTCGAGCAAGAACTCCAGACGCTCGCGCTTTTCTTCAAGCTCCGCAGTTTTTTCCTGCACCTTGCTCTCCAAGGTTCCGTAGAGCGATTGCAAGTGTGTCGCCATGCCATTGAAGCCTTCGGCAAGTGCGCCAAATTCGTCACTGCCCACGCGATCCACCCTGGCCCCAAAATCGCCAGCCTGAATTCGCGTGATTGCGCGCGCCAATTGAGTAACAGGCTCCAGTACGAACCGATAACCGGCAAAGAGCAAAGTTGCACTACCCATAATTCCCAGCAGCAGGACACCCGTTTGCAACAGGTGCAGGCTATCCGTCCATACGGACAAATGGGTTTCGATACTACTAACCAGCGTATCAATATCGGCGGTAAAACGAGTCGTTTCTGCCTCCAGCTGGTCAAGTTCGGTCGGTTGGGATGCAAGCCAGCGATGGTGAAAGTGGATCCAGTCCTTTTCTACCACAGAAAAATTCATTCGGACTTGGTCGTCCCAGGGAACTTGCAAAGGTCGTGCCGAATTTCCGTTTCGCAGGAGCTCCAGACTTGCGTTGAACCCGCTGATGTGCATTGGTAATTCTTGGGATGCGGTTGCGCTGGTACCGCCTACCGCCAATGCCATCCGATAGGCCTGCATCCGCATCCGCCCCGCTTCATTGACGGCTGCAGCCCCGCCATCCAGTTGCCAGGAAATCCACAAGGTGATACCCGTCGATACCAGAGCAATCAACAAAAACGGTGTGCCAACCCAAGCAAGTTTCGCTCCGAGGCTGAGGTGTCTTTGAATATTCGCCATGGTCCAAATCTTACTGTGAACCATTGGATCGCCCGCTTGCATCGGAAGCAGGACGAGTTACATGCGTTAATGCGATGCCCAATCAAAGACACTGGTGGCACACGGCGCTTTGCTGGAATCCTTTAGGGCTTCTCTGACACCTGCGCAGTCCCTGCCGAATTGGGTGATCGTGTAGTGAAGGCAGGTAACTTGTTTGCCGGGACCCAGCGTGGCAACCGCCCGCGCAGCCTTGACTGTGCCCTGGGTTTCCAACCTGGCCAGCCGATTGCGTGTGGAAATCTCTGGCACGCCGAGTTCGTTTGCAACATCGCGTATGGACAATGGCGCGCTTTGCGTTGCAAGGTGGCGCAAGATCTGCAGTGACTCTGGCCAGCGTTCCACTGGAATATTTCGATTGGAGTGCTTGTTCATATTGCCACCTCACGACTGGTTCAACCAATGAAGGGCAACGTGACATCGAAGCAGTTTCCACTTCGACGGCAACCCCGCTGGCAATCGACCTGAGTCGTGTAGCCCGGAAGCTTTGCGTCCTTGACTTTCGTCAAGTTTGCCCTTTGCCAGATTCGCCGTTCAGGCCGCCTCGCTGGCTGCGTGCAAATCCAAACCGGTTAAGAATTGGAGAGTGCAACTGCAATATATGCGTGGCACGACATTTTTGCAAGTTGCTTGCACAAATGTGCTGCATACAATCGCTGATTTGTGCTATCGGATTAGTAGCAATTAACCTTTTACGAGTCTTTTCATGAGTTTTCACGCTCCGCTCATCATTGATATTGCCGGTTTGTCATTAAGCAAAGTTGACCGGCAGCGGCTCCAGCATCCGCTAGTCGGCGGATTGATTCTGTTTGCGCGCAACTGGCAAGACCGTGCACAACTCACGGCACTGTGCCAAGACATCAAGAAAGTCCGCTCTGACTTGTTGATTTGTGTGGACCACGAGGGCGGCCGCGTGCAGCGCTTCAGGACCGATGGTTTTACCCACCTGCCACCGATGCGTGCGTTGGGCGAAATGTGGATGGCCGTACCCAGTGCGCAAGCCAAAGCAGGTCCGCTAGACGCCACCAACGCCGCGACTGCCTGTGGCTACGTCTTGGGGGCTGAACTGCGGTCATGTGGTGTCGACCTCAGTTTTGCCCCGGTGCTGGACCTGGACTACGGTAGCAGCAGCGTTATTGGCGACCGGGCTTTCGCGCGTGACCCCCGTGTTGTAAGCCTGCTGGCCAAAAGTGTTATGCACGGCCTGCTTCAAAGCGGTATGGCCAATTGCGGCAAGCATTTTCCCGGACACGGCTTTGTCAAGGCGGATTCGCACACGTCCATCCCGGTTGACCGGCGAAGCCTCAAGGTGATTTTGGCCGACGATGCGGCACCATATCGCTGGCTTAATACGGTGGCGGCAAGTGTGATGCCTGCCCATGTTATCTACCCCAAAGTCGATTCACGGCCGGCAGGTTTTTCCAGCGTCTGGTTGAACGACATTTTGCGCGGCAAGTTGGGATTTGGCGGTTTGGTCTTCAGTGACGATTTGTCCATGGCCGGTGCACGCGTCTTGGACGGTCAAACAGTCAGTTTTACGCAGGCGGCAGTGGCGGCCTTGCAGGCGGGATGCGACATGGTGCTGCTGTGTAACCAGTCCCTGGTCACCAGTGAGGATGGGGGTAATGCCATCGATGCCCTGATTGACGGGCTGACCGAGTCCCAGCTGAAAGGCTTTTGGCAGGCTAGTGACGCAAGTGAGTTGCGACGCCGTGCTGTGTTGCCCAAGACGCCTGCGCTCAATTGGGACGACTTGATGGTGCAGGACGCCTATATGCATGCCCTCGACTGGATTGCCTGATCATCAAAGCATAGGGATGCGGGCCGCCGGTTGGTCATTGGTTTTTGCAACAGCACTGCTGGTGGCTCAGCTCTTGGACGGTGTGACAGGAGGCTGGGTGTATGTCCGCTCGGACTACCAGGCTGGGGCATGGTGGCAATTGTTGAGCGCGCAGTGGGTTCACTTCGGGTTGATGCATGCCACTGCCAACGCAGTGGCTTTTGCATTCTTGTTCTTTGTTTTTCAAAATCGGGTGCCTCGGTGGTTACAGTGGCTCGCTCTTTGGGGTGGTTACGTCGCTGTTGCGGTAGCCATTGGCCTGGATCCAAACTGCGCTTTTTATGCTGGTGCATCCGGGGCGTTGCATGGATTACTGGCAGGCAGCGCACTCGCGTTGCTGCTTTTTAATGGCACTGAAACCGACGGGGGCGATGCTGTGGGTCGATTTTCGAAGAGGCGAATGCGAGCCCTGGGTTTGGCTACTTTGATCGGCCTGGCAATCAAACTGATGGTGCAGCGTCCCAACGGCGTACCGGACCTGGGATGGTTGGGCTTTGCAAGTTATACGCCAGCACACGAGGCGGGCGTTTTAGGCGGATTGATTGCCGTTTTGATGGCGCGCCTTGTTTATGTGCCGTGGTTTATCGACGGTGAGCGGCGTGCGAAACTGCATGATCAACAATAACAAAAGGGCACACAACATATCCAGCCAGTCTGGCGCCCCCCCGCCCCCAGAGGAACCGGTGGTCGGCGTGACCGGCGCAATTGGGAATACGGGGGCAAGTGGAATCGAGGCGGTAACTGCGATTTTCACTGCGATGCTGGCACCGAGGATCGCACCATCGGTGGGCTGGATTACCACAGCAAATTCGCCTGGGGTGGCCGGTACCCTGTTCCATTGAAAGACACCCGTCACCGAATCGAAAGTTGCACTCGCCGGCAAACCGCTGGCGGTGAATGACACCTCGTCACCATCCGGGTCTTGTGCCGAGACAGCGAACTGCAGGCTTGCACCCGGCAGCACATACTGGGTTGGCAAGGCATCCATCAGCGGTGCGGAATTGGAAATGCCCTGGGCTTGTTGCAACACATGGACCGCCCTGAAAGCGTCCAGCAATCCCGCACCGCATGTTGTCCTGTTTGCACAGTAGCTTGCGATGGGGTGCGCACGCGCTGAGCTCGTCAGGTGCAATTGCACTTCGGCCGGACTGATTCCGGGTTTGATTTGAATTAGAAGAGCTGCCACCCCAGAGACATGCGGGGCTGCGTAACTGGTGCCAGAGCCATAATCAAAGTTGTCTGCCGCAGGTTGGCTCGTCCCCGTGTTGCTGGTGGTGTAAATGCCGTCGCCTGGCGCGCTGATGGTTGTGCCAAACCCGATGTTGGCATAGTCCGCATTGGCGCCAGTTGCGGTGTGTGCCGTGACGGCGATTACGCCGGCACAATTGCCGGGCTGGGTGATGGCGTTGCGGGAATAGTCGTTGCCAGTGGACGCAACAATCACACTGCCGGCGTTGCGTGCTGCAGTTACAGCTGCCTGGTAGGTTAGCGAGCAGGCGCCGCTTCGGCCAAAGCTCATATTGATGACCTGTGCGACATGGGTGTTGAGCGGCACACCTGGAACAGGTAAGCCGGCAGCCCATTGCACCGCAGCAGCGGTGTCCGAACTATATCCACCACACCGTCCCAGCACCCGCACGGGCAGTATCTTTGCCCGGTAAGCCACACCAATCACGCCGGCATTGTTGTTGCCAACCGCGCCAATGATCCCGGCTGCGTGGGTGCCGTGCCAGGAAGAGTCGCCTACCTCGCACTCAGCTGCTTGTGTATTCCAGTCGCCAGGGTCCAGCGGACTGTCATCGCGCCCATCACCGTCGTTGGATGTAAAGAAATCTGCAAAACCGTCTGGACTGACAAAGTCGAAGCCCGGCACGATGTTGGCCAGCAGATCGGCATGCGGGCGATAACCGGTGTCCAGCACGGCAACGGTTACGCCGGCGCCGTTCACCGGCAAACCTGCCACACTGCGCCCCCAGGCGTTTGGCAAATTGACGCCGCCATTTATCTGGGCGGGAGATTTCAGAATCGCTTGCTGGCCGGCATAAAACGTATCGTTGGGTACAAAGTGGGGGTAAACCCGTTCGTCAACTTCGGCGTACTCGATCCCAGGGTCTTGCGCCACGGTTTGTGCCAGTGCGTTCAAGGCGGCGTGGGACATTGGGGACCTGGTGCGCACCACATGGGCGTGGGCCGAAACCGACTTCAGGTAGGCCAACGAGACTGGACCGTTGCCGCCAAAGCGGGGCGTCAGCCGGATATTGAGCCCGCGAATGCGTTCGTGTGCCGATGTCAGGCTCTGAAACTTGTCTTTTTCGGTCTCTGGCTCTTCGCGAAATTTCACAATCAAACGGTTCAAACGCACCGCCGCTTCGATGCGTTGTACCACTTGCTCTGCCCGGGCCGACGATTTCACAGCATGATGCGGTTGTGTTTGCGCCCACGCCAGAAGTGAGGGAGTGAGCAACCCGGCCAGGAGCCAAAGCGACAAACGAATGTGTGGTGATGGCATCTTCCTTCCTATGCGGGATGGATCGGTAATTTGTTGTTTTGGGTGTTTGGCTTACGCCAGACCGTGAGTCAAGGTGCCCGGTGAAGGCGCGAACCCTGCAGTGCGCGAATCTGGTCTTGCGTGGCAGTATCCAAGGCCGGGTGCCGCGCCAACGACCCCGCGCTCAAGAGCAGCGAACGCAGTTGCTCAACATCGCGCACCGACGGTGCAACCTTTATTTGTGCCAGCGCCGACGGTGTGTTTCCACCTTGAACCAGCGACATGACTTTGGAAGCCCAAACATGGGAACGCGACATGGGGAGAACCTTCCGCAAACAAGTGGTTGGATCAATTGTGGCACATAGCCCTCGCAAACTCTACGTTGGCAGCTATGTAATTCATAGCGAATTTGAAACAAGGGCCACCACCTAGCGCAGACGAGGCATTCAAAAGACATTACGCCGCACCCCAACGCCATGCGGAGTTAACAGCGCAACGCAGACCCCTTGTGATTTTGCTTCAGGCCGCCCAGGCCTGCACATGCGTTTTCGCAAGCTTCAACTGACAGGGATTTTATTTAATCAAAAGCGAACTTATGGACAGGGGGTGGGCTGGCAGGGGCACCAGGGGAGAGCAAAGGTGGATAGGCGCGCGTTTATGTTGCGGTCGCTGGTGGGTTGCGGTGCCATTACTGGAGTTGATGGGGTGGGCGCCAAAGAAACCGCGGTTGATTTGCCGGTGATTGAGTCACCAGCGACTTCACCAGACCCTGGCGACGCGGCACAGTATTTGAGTTGGGATGGCGGCAGCGGCCCCAATCGCCGTTATTGGAGTCAAAAACTCTTGTTGCCATGGGTCAATCCGGGGAGTGGTGACTGGTTGGACGCGAACCAGGTCCGGCATGGCCAAGCGCCATATGCGACAAACACGGTCAGCGGTGGCATGGTTGCATTCAATGTCACGGATTTGGTCAACCGTTGGCTCAGCACCGGGCTCAATCGCGGGTTCTATCTCCGGTCGACGCAGCTTTGGCCATTTGGATTTGCTGGACGCACCAGCTCTTCGCCCAACGACCGTCCGTGGCTAAGCGTGGTGACGGACCGTGGCCCCATCGATCTGCTTTGTGTCTGCAATGCCAACTGGGCTGCGAGTTCAAACCTGTCGCGCGACAGCCGCAGCAGCTTTCAAATAGGGCGTGGGAATCAGTTTGCCGTCTTGCAATTCAATTTGGAAGCGATTTTCGGTTTTTTACAAAACGCCACGCTGATCCTGACTTGCCTGTCGCTGAAATACGCAGGCAGTTTGGAAGTCTTCGAGCTTGACCCGCCAGACTTTCGCATCGGCAAAGGCCTGCACACGCCCCAACTCGGCCTGGCACAGGGCTACTCGTTTGATCGGGGCATCTCGGCACACCCCGCAGTCGTGTTCGCCGGCGACTTCTCCGACCTCTCCAAGCGACGCTGGCAAACCGGTGTGGTGGCCGCCGGCAGCGTGCAGGTGACGGACGATCGCATAGGCTCGACACACCTGCGCGGGCTGATACCCAAAGGCCAACTCCTGGGTTGTGACCTGGAGCGAACCCTGGTGCAAGGCA
>CAIQBN010000403.1 GCA_903870065.1 uncultured beta proteobacterium
AACACTGTACACCGGTCACTGATACGTTCACTTGTGCCACTTTGAGGTGGTTTACGGTCTGCGTTTGGGGACAGTGCAATGGGCTTCTTCGCGCTACGTGCAGGTTCAGGCGCCGAAGTGGTGCGGACCTGCAATGCCGGGGGTGTGTTTGAGCCCGGCACAGCGGGTGCCACAGCAGGAGCCGCCTGAACGCCAGCGGCTTGTGATGTGGTGAGGGCGGGTGCGGGCGTTGGACCTGCCGCGCTCGAGTTTGGAGCAGGAGTAGATGTCGGAGCTGCAATTGGAGTTGCAATTGGAGTCGACGTAGCCGCCGGCGTGCCAGCAGTTTGTGATATCCAGCCGGTGGCGCCAACCATGCACCCCATGGCCGCCAGCACGACTCCTGGCCCGGTCAGGGAGGCAGCACGACGCTTGCCAACCCACCAGACCAACAAACCCAGGGCAGCCGTGACAGCACCAAAGGCGGTGACGACCGTTCCCGACAGGCCAAACCGCTGAAACCCGGTCCATAGAATTCCAGCAAAAAAAAGCAGTGCGTTGACGGGGATGAACCAGTTTTTAATAACAGTGCTCGCATGTTGCAAAGCCACCGTGGATCCATCCGGTGCGAGCGGCGACGCCACGTTCACCACAGCCCGGGATGGCGCACCGAGGTCGGCCCCGGAAGCTGACTCAGCCAACTCCGATTGCAGCCTCGCAAGGGCGTGCGCAGAGGGAGCGACGGTATAGACTTCGTGGATGCGACCGTGCTTGTCTGGTCGCGCAGCTGGCGATAGAAACATCGTTGCGTAGTCGCCATGGAATTGCGCAATCGCATCCACAAACGGGCGGGACGCCAAAATTTGCCCAGGCTGGGCAAAGTCCATGACCCGCTGGGTTGAGTTTATGCCGTCACCCAAATAGTTTGGCCGACCCTCCAGGTCGGGGTTGGTTTTGAGTACGCCCAAATGTAGCCCGGTCCGAATGGCCAGCGCCGGTTCACCCGCTGGAACAATCAGGGCAGCAATATCCTGTTCGACGCGGAGTGCGAGAAAAAGCGCGTGTTCTGGCGAGTGCGGGCAAATGATGAGGGCGCCATCACCCAAATCGCGAACCCAAAAGTGCGCGCTGCCCAACAGCGACAGTGCCCGCCGCAAAACCTCGTTAAAACGGTCCTTCGCATGGACCTGGGAAGTGGTTGAAAGCTTCGAAAACCCCACCAAATCCAAGAAAACAGTCGACGCAACGATGGTCTCGGAGGTTTTTGGTTTCGGGATCGGCATGGTCATCGCGGATGGTACTGAGTTTCGGTGGTGCCCCAGCACTTTTGTTGAAACGCTGCTTATTCTTGCGGCTCACCCTGTTTCAGGGTCAGTGCTGTCTGGTACAGGGCATTGCGAGGCTCGCCGGTGATTTCTGCGGCAAGCTTGACCGCAGTTTTTAGTGGCAGGTGCGCCAACAACAGTTGCAGGACCCGCGAATCGCTCTCGGTAGGCGCCGAAGCCGCAGCTGGGTGCACCACCAGGGCAAACTCTCCGCGCAGCCGATTGGCGTCCTGCGCCAGCCAAACGGTGAGATCTTGTGCTGCAACCGTGGCAATTTCTTCAAACTGCTTGGTCAGCTCCCGGCCCACCGTCACCATACGCGCACCCAGGCTTGCCAAAGCCAATGCCAGTGCCTCCATGCGGTGCGGTGCTTCCAGCAGCACCACGGCGCGTACCTCGTCAACCAGACCGAGAACGGCACGTTCGCGCTCGGCAGCCTTGGCAGGAAGAAAGCCGGCAAATACAAATCCGCTGGACTGGTCCTGAACCACCCCCGCTGCACAGAGCACGGTGATCACGCTGCTGGGGCCGGGCAGCGGCATGCAGCGCAGTTGCTGCATTTGCACGGCCGCCACCAACCGCGCGCCTGGGTCACTAACGCCCGGCGTGCCTGCATCGCTGACATAGGCCACCCGCCGACCCTGGCGCAAGTGGTCGACGACGGATTGCGCAGCCTGCGCCTCGTTATGCTGGTGCAGCGCAAGCAGCTGGGCGCTGGTTTTGTCAATGCCATACGCCCGCAGCAAGGCCTGGGTGTGGCGCGTGTCCTCGCAGGCAACCAGGTCGACCAGACCCAAAACGTAGAGCGCACGTAGGCTGATGTCCGCCAGGTTACCAATGGGCGTTGCCACCAGATACAGGGTTCCCTGCGGATAATGCTGTCCAGAAGCCGCTTCTGCAGAGGCGGCAAGAGCAGAGGTAAAGTTTGCGCTCATGGTATTCCTTCCTTCAAAACCGACACGGCGCCTGCCGACCGGACCGACCACCAAGCAACTGGGTGATGCAGCCGAGGATGAGGCGCTGCACTATCTCCAGGCGCGGGGTTTGCGCTTGCTGGAGCGCAATTATCGGACTCCAGGGCGTGGTGGCGGTGAAATCGACTTGATCATGCGTGCGCCGGATGGCACAACAGTCTTCGTGGAGGTGCGCAAGCGTGCATCCTCGCGCCAAGGTGGAGCTGCCGCCAGCGTGGGCAGCATAAAACAACGCCGCATTGTTTTTGCAGCGCGCCACTACCTGATGCGTCTGCGCACGCTACCACCTTGCCGTTTTGATGTGGTGGTACAGGAGCCCAGCGGAATTGCCTGGCTGCAAGCTGCATTTGACGCCAGTTAGGGTCGAATCGGCTCGTGGTCAGCATGTAACGCAATGTAAGTGCTTCCAGGCAGGTTGCCTTGCCGGGGCTGCGGGTATTGGGCGCGCGGTATCATCAGCCCCCATGCTGGAACAACGAATTCAACAACACTTCATCGACAGTGCGGACCTGAAATACCAGTGCGCGCAGTCCTTGAGCAAACCTATTTCCGCCGCGGTTCAGGCCATGCTGGCCTGCGTTACCAGCGGCGGCAAGGTGCTGGCATGCGGCAATGGGGGCTCGGCTGCGGATGCGCAGCATTTTGCCGCCGAGTTTGTGGGGCGTTTCGAGCGCGAGCGCCCCGAGCTGGGTGCCATTGCCTTGACCACCGACAGCTCCATTTTGACGGCGGTCGCCAACGACTATGATTTCAATGTCATTTTTTCACGCCAAGTCCGCGCACTCGGCTCGCCGGGGGATGTGCTTCTGGCGATTTCCACCAGCGGCAATTCAGCCAATGTGCTGGCGGCCATTGAGGCCGCCCATGCGCGTGAAATGGTGGTAGTGGGGCTTACCGGTCGCGGCGGCGGCAAAATGGCACAGGCGCTGCGGGACACCGATGTGCATATTTGTGTGCCACATGAGCGGACCGCGCGCGTTCAGGAAGTCCATATTTTGATCTTGCATTGCATTTGTGATGCGGTTGATGCCCAACTTTTGGGTGAACAGGAATCAGTTAAATGAGTTTTTCAATTCAACGTGCCGGCTGGGCGACGGTCTTGCTGGCTGCGAGTTTGGGCAATTTAACGGCCTGTTTTCCGCTGGCAGTGGGTGGCGCAGTAATGGGTGGGATGGTTGCGACCGACCGCAGAACCACCGGCACAGTCGTTGAGGACGAAGGCATCGAGTTGCGCTCTGCCAGTCGCATCCGTGAAGCGCTGGGTGAGCGCGGGCATGTCAACGTTACCAGCTACAACCGCCAGGTCCTGCTGACCGGCGAAGTGGCATCGGCACAGGATAAACAATTGGTGGAGCAAATCGTAGGCGGCGTCGACAACGTGCGCCGGATTGTGAATGAACTGGGCATTCTGGGTAATTCCACGCTCACGCAGCGCTCTTCCGATTCGTTGGTGACCGGCAGGGTCAAGGCAGGCCTGATCGACGCCAAAGATTTATTTTCAAATGCCTTCAAGGTCACGACTGAGCGCGGCACAACCTATGTCATGGGTCGGGTCACGGCGCGTGAGGCAAAACGTGCCACGGATGTCATCAGTGGCACAACGGGCGTGCAGCGGGTGGTCCGGATTTTCGAAACCATTACGGAAGAGGAATTGGCGCGCCTGCAACCCACGCCTGCGCCAGCGGACCCCAAAGCAAGTCCCTGAACACACACCTGCGGTGTGCAGCGCCTATTTGAGGCGTTTGATGAGGCTGGAGGTATCCCAGCGCCTGCCGCCCATGTGCTGCACATCGGCATAAAACTGGTCGACCAATGCCGTGACTGGCAGGCGCGAACCATTGCGTTTGCCTTCGTCCAGGACCAGCCCCAAGTCCTTGCGCATCCAGTCCACCGCGAAGCCAAAATCGAATTGGTCGGCCACCATGGTCTTGCCCCGGTTGTCGAGTTGCCAACTCTGGGCGGCACCTTTGCCAATCACCTCGAGTACCTTGTTCATATCCAGCCCTGCGTTTTGTCCAAAGGCAATTGCTTCACTTAAGCCTTGAACCAGCCCGGCGATGCAGATCTGGTTTACCATTTTTGCCAATTGGCCTGCGCCGCTTTCACCGACCAGCGTAAAAGCGCGGGCAAATGCCATTGCCACCGGTCGTGCTGCTTCAAATGCTGCAGCATCACCTCCACACATGACCGTCAGCAGTCCATTTTGGGCACCGGCCTGACCACCGGAAACCGGCGCATCAACAAAGTGCAGGCCCTGATGACGCGCCAGTGCGCCGAGTTCTCGCGCAATGCTGGCGGAGGCGGTGGTGTGGTCCACAAAGACAGCGCCCGGCTGCATGCCAGCAAACGCACCGTCTGGGCCCATGGTTACGCTACGCAAGTCATCGTCATTGCCAACGCAGCAAAAAACCAGATCAGCCTGATGTGCCGCCAGCCGCGGTGTGGCCGCTTGGGCATTCGCAGCATTTACGGCATTTGAGCCGGTAGCCCCCGGATATTCAGCGCACCATGCTATTGATTTGGAAGCGGTCCGGTTGTAGACCGTGACCTGATGGCCGGCCAGTGCGAGGTGACCCGCCATGGAGTAACCCATGACGCCCAGGCCCAAAAAAGCGACGCGGGTGCGCGGGCATGGTTCATAGGTTTTGGGGCTCGTGGTGGGCATAGCGTGGACCTCGTCAGATGGTTGGAAGGGCAATTTGCCGCCGGGACGCCCCAAGGCAAATTAGCCCCTTGGCGGGCAGCGACCCGTGTAGCGGTGGAGCGTGGGGGCCACATTCACATGATTGCAAAGTTTTCAGTGCCAGCGCTCAGGTCAGTCGACTTGCCGCGCACACTGTTGAGTTTGATTTGCAGCCGCAAATCGTTGAGGGAGTCGGCATTGCGCAAGGCGTCTTCAAAGGTGATCATGTTCTTTTCATACATATCGAACAGCGCCTGGTCAAAGGTTTGCATGCCAGCATTGCGGCTTTTCTTCATGATCTCCTTGATCTCAGAGACATCACCCTTGAAAATCAGATCGGAAATCAGGGGCGAGTTCAACATGACTTCTACCGCGGCCACCCGGCCCTTGCCGTCCTGCTTGGGAATCAGGCGCTGCGAAATCAGTGCCTTTAGGTTGAGAGACAAGTCCATCAGCAGTTGGGTTCGCCGCTCTTCCGGGAAGAAATTGATGATCCGGTCCAGCGCCTGGTTGGCGCTGTTGGCGTGCAGTGTTGCCAGGCAGAGGTGGCCGGTCTCGGCAAACGCAACCGCATGCTCCATGGTTTCCCGATCACGGATTTCTCCCATCAAAATGACGTCGGGTGCCTGACGCAGCGTGTTCTTCAAAGCCGCTTCCCAACTGTCGGTGTCCAGGCCCACTTCGCGCTGGGTCACCACGCAGTTCTTGTGCATGTGGACAAATTCCACCGGGTCTTCGACTGTGATGATGTGGCCGTAGGAGTTCTCGTTGCGCCAGTCGACCATGGCCGCCAGCGTGGTGGACTTGCCGGATCCGGTGGCACCCACCATGATGCACAAGCCACGTTTGGATTGGACAATTTCCTTGAGCACCTGGGGCACACCCAGGCCATCAATGGTGGGCAGCACCATGGGAATCACCCGCAGCACCATACCGACCTTGCCCTGCTGAATGAAGGCGTTGACCCGGAATCGCCCAATGCCCGGCGGGGAAATTGCGAAGTTGCTTTCCTTGGTGCGCTCAAACTCCGCGACTTGCTTGTCGTTCATGATGGAACGCGCCAGCGAGAGTGTGTGCACCGCGTTGAGGGCCTGGGGGGAGACCTTGGTCACCTTGCCGTCGACCTTGATCGCTGGCGGAAAATCACCAGTGATGAAAAGATCGCTGCCATTGCGACCGACCATCAGCTTGAGCAGGTCGTTGATGAATTTCGTGGCTTGATCGCGCTCCATAAGAGCTCCCTTAAAAAAAGTTCGAGGCAACGGAACGCGTGGTTCCCCTAGGCCAGGAATGCCGTGGAGCCAGGTGCACCGGGCCGCGGCCATTGCCCCCTGCAAGGGGGAAAGCACAGCGACACGAAGTGCGCAAAGCCGGGGGGTGAGTCATGTTCAGCCCGGGAAGTTCTCGGGAATTTTCGCTTTACTGCGTGCTTCTGCGGCGCTGATGACATTGCGCTTGACCAGATCCGTCAGGTCCTGGTCCAGGGTCTTCATCCCCACGCTATTGCCGGTCTGGATGCTGGAATACATTTGCGCCACCTTGGCCTCACGGATCAGGTTGCGGATTGCGCTGGTGCCAAGCATGATCTCGTGCGCAGCCACCCGGCCCTGCCCGTCCTTGGTCTTGCACAGGGTCTGCGAGATCACCGCCTGCAGGGACTCGGAGAGCATGGCACGCACCATTTCTTTCTCATCCGCCGGAAACACGTCAATGATCCGGTCGATCGTTTTGGCTGCACTGGAGGTGTGCAAGGTGCCAAAGACCAAATGGCCGGTCTCCGCAGCGGTCATGGCCAGACGAATGGTTTCCAGATCGCGCATTTCGCCCACCAAAATGCAGTCCGGGTCTTCACGCAGGGCGGAGCGCAGGGCTGCCGCAAAGGAAAGCGTGTGCGGCCCCACCTCGCGCTGGTTGACCAGACACTTCTTGGACTCGTGCACAAACTCGATCGGGTCCTCCACCGTCAGGATGTGGCCAAATTCGGTCTCATTCAGGTAGTTGACCATCGCAGCCAGTGTGGTGGACTTGCCAGAACCGGTTGGCCCGGTGACCAGCACCATGCCGCGGGGTTTTAAAGCCAGGTCGCCAAAAATCTTGGGCGCGTTGAGTTGCTCGAGCGACAGAATTTTGCTGGGAATGGTTCGAAACACCGCGCCGGCGCCCCGGTTGTGGTTAAAGGCATTAACCCGAAAGCGCGCCAAGCCGTCAATTTCGAATGAAAAGTCAATTTCCAGAAATTCTTCAAAGTGCTTGCGTTGTCCGTCGTTCATGATGTCGTACACCATGCCATGAACCTGCTTGTGGTCCAGTGCCTCGACGTTGATGCGCCGCACGTCCCCGTGCACGCGAATCATTGGCGGCAGGCCCGCTGACAGGTGCAAGTCGGATGCTTTGTTCTTGACGCTAAAGGCCAGTAGTTGGGTAATGTCCACGGGTTCCTCTTTGGGTAGGGTCGCTGTTTGTTACGCTAGAGTGATTATGACCATGATTGCCGACAATCTCCACCGAGTTCAAACCCGCATTGTGGATGCCTGTCTAAAAGCCGGGCGTGCGCCGGATTCGGTGACCCTGTTGGCCGTCTCAAAAACCTTCGGTCCGAGCGCCCTGGAGCAGGCTTACGCTGCGGGACAGACCGCCTTTGGCGAGAACTACATCCAGGAAGCCGTTGATAAGATGACCGTGTTAGCGCACTTGCCCCTGCAGTGGCATTGCATTGGTCCTATCCAGAGCAACAAGACGCGCCAGGTGGCCGAGCACTTCGACTGGGTCCACACGATCGACCGCCTAAAAATTGCGCAGCGGCTCAGTGCGCAGCGCCCGCCGCAAATGCAGCCGCTTCAGGTGTGTATACAGGTCAATTTGGACGGCGCAGCCACCAAGTCCGGAGTCACTGTGGATGATGCGCTGCCCTTGGCGCGGGCAGTGACTGCTTTGCCGCGCCTGTGTTTGCGCGGCATCATGTGTATACCGGAGCCTGCTCCTAATTTTGAAGCAGCATGCGCTGTATTTACGAGGGCTAGAGCCTTGTTTTATCAAATAAATGAAGCCGGATTACCGCTCGACACCCTGTCCATGGGCATGAGCGATGATCTTGAGGCGGCGATCGCCAGCGGGTCGACCCTGGTGCGGGTAGGAAGTGCCCTGTTCGGCGCGCGCGCCCCTGCAACCATCAGTTCACCAGCATAAAAACCCTTACTTCTTGGGCATGGAGAGGGGCTTGATGGTGCCGCACTCTTTGCCCAACCAGCGTCCGCTGGACTGAATATCCATGCGCTCGGGCTTTCCACGCATACTGCTGGTGGTTGATACTTTGACGCTGTAAGCCTCCGGGCTCGTGAATGTGACCTGCCCCTCCCCGTTGCTTTGCGGCTTGGTGCAAACAAAGGAGAATTTCATGGTGTTGCCTGCGCGCGGACTGTTGGTGTGCGTGCAGCCATCCTGTTGGCTGGAAACTTCGTTCCGGTCGACCATTTCCTGTGTCATGCAAATCTTGATGCTCATGCCGCCGCCCGCGCCGGTGCCCATTTGAACCCCCTGCTTGGCCATCATGGCCTGCATCATCTTGCGTTCTTCGGGCGACATGCTGGCCATTTCCTTTTGTGCTTCTGCCATGGCGGCAGCCATCTCGCCGGATCCGCCCTGCATCTGCGTGGAAATCTCCCATAGGCCGGGTTTGATGTTTTGGGCGAGTGCAAGACTGGCGCACGCCAACAGCAAGCTGCTGGCCGCAATATTTCGCAGTTTCATGGTGGTCCCCTTAAAAACAGAATTGTTGCAAAAGTTGCGCACCTTGTGAATGGGCGCGATGCAGAAGTCATGGTGTCAGCGGACCAGCGCGCCCGCGCATGCCGTGCCACAGACCGGTGACCATCATCCGCAGGTGTTGCAAGCGGGGCGCCATCACCAGCGAATAAAAACCCACTTTCAGCAGCAAATGCCACCCCAGCGCGAGTTTCCAGTCGGTTGGCACCCAGTGCTCGCGAATCAGCGTGATGGCATTGCGAACCTGGTAGTAGTGGCGCAACGGTGAGTGCACCGGGAAACTGCGGCCAAGGAAGAAGTAGGGGGTTTCGCCCAAACTGTGCGACATGGATGCCGTGCAAACACCGTAGGACTGCAGACCCATGTTGCGTGCACGCAGACACCACTCGGTGTCGACATAGTCAATGAACAGGTCTTCTCGCATGGGGCCGACTTGGTCGATGACAGACATCGGGATCAGGCATCCCGAGGCAATCAGGCAGTCGACCCGAACTACCGGATGCCCGGGATCCCACGCCATGCGCTGAAATCGCAGACCCCGAATGCGCACAAATGGCGAGGGCGCGTCTTGCCTGCTGTCCAGATAGCGTGGCCCTACAGCGGCGACAACCGGGTTGTTCAGCGCTGCGTCGAGCAAAGCGTCGACCATGTCGGTGGAGGGCACACTGTCCTGATCCATCAGCAAAATGTGGGTTGCCGCTTGACTGCGTGCCCACTGGACACCGACATTTTGTGCATGGGCGATGCCGTGGTTGCGCTCCAGGGCAATGACATGTGGTGGGTTCCCGGTCCGACTGGCGGCCCATACGGCCAGATCGGAATCGGACGCGTTATCAACAATGACAATCGCTGCGACCTGGCTCGCCAATTCCTCCAATTGCAACTGCAATCGGGTCAGGTCAGGGTGGTAGGTGACCACAATGGCCACCACGCGAACGGCTTCGGAGGTCAAAATAAATTGTGCGTACGTGCGACTCGGTTGGCACCAAGTGCCCGGGGGATTGTAGTCGCTGCCGTTTTGGTTGGGTTCGATTGTGCTGGCGCGCGTTCGCGGCGGTAAAATCAAGCGATCCAATGAGCCAATTTCTTAATGCAATCAAATCGGTTTCATGCCATGTTTGTGTTGTGTGTCGCGGCGCCGTCGGTTTTTATCGGTGGACTGCACTAGCGCGGTGCGAGAGGTGGCACCACAACCCTGCGACACGCTGCAGTCGCTGAAGTTGCACCGATCGCGCCTGGTCAGGTCGCTGTACTTTGCAGTCGGTCTTTTGGCGCTGCTTGCCGGATTGCTTGGTGTGCTGCTGCCCGTGCTGCCGACCACGCCATTTGTGCTTTTGGCCGCAGCCTGCTTTGCCAAAAGCTCCGACCGGTTCTACAACGCTTTACTGGGTCACCGCATTGCAGGGCCGATCATCGCCGATTGGCGTGAACATGGCGCTATGCAACGCAGTACCAAGCGGTGGGCGATCGGCCTCATGGTGCTTTCCTTTGGAACCTCGATTTGGGTGCTCAACTCGTCTTGGCACCGGATCATGCTGGTGGGCATGGCATTGCTGCTGGGTTTCTTTATTTGGCGGGTTCCTGTGCGTGCGGACGGACTTGCCGAAAAGGAAAATGGAGCAAATAGCGTTTAAACCTGGCTTCGGGAAACGGTAAACTGTTTGCATGTGCCAGCTCCTTGGAATGAACAGTCGCCTGCCAGCCAGCCTGACTTTGAGTTTTACCGGTTTTTCCCAGCGTGGTGGCTGTACGGACCACCATGCCGACGGATGGGGTATCGCATTTTTTGAAAGCGACGGCCCGTTACCCGGCAAGGCCGCACGTTACTTTGTTGACAAGGAAAGCGCTGCGACTTCGCCTATTGCGCAAATGCTGCGCAGCTACCCGATCAAAAGCCACAATGTCGTCGCCCATGTTCGCAAGGCAACTGTGGGTGCGGTCACCCTGGAAAACTGTCACCCGTTCGTGCGCGAACTCTGGGGTCGCTATTGGGTATTTGCCCACAATGGTGATCTCAAGGACTTTCACCCGCCGCTGCATGGCAGTTTCAAGCCAGTCGGTGGAACAGACAGTGAATTGGCATTTTGTTGGCTGCTGCAAGAGCTGAATAAGTCACACGCCGGTGTGCCTAGCGTGGATGAGCTCAGTCGCACCCTTGCCGAGTTGGTGCCGCGCATTGCCAAATACGGCACCTTTAACTTTTTGCTGAGCAACGGGCAGGCACTATGGGCGCATGCCAGTACCAAGTTGCACTACGTCCTGCGCCAACACCCTTTTGCACAAGTTCAGCTTAAAGATGACGATGTCAACGTGGATTTGGCTGAACTCAATGGACCCGATGACCGGTTGGTTATTGTGGTCACCGAACCCCTGACCACCAATGAAAACTGGGTTGCCATGGCACCGGGCGAGTTCAAGGTTTTTGTCGACGGTGCGCTGGTCAATTAAGGAAGGGCGCGAGTTAGGCGAGCTAAGCTGGACTAGCGCGCCGCCGCTTCCAGTGCGTCCACAAACATCGCGGCCACATTAAAGCCGGTTTGATCCGTAATTTCCTGAAAACAGGTCGGGCTGGTGACGTTAATTTCGGTCAAGCTGTCGCCAATGACGTCCAGTCCCACCAGCAGCAACCCGCGCGCGGCCAGAATTGGTCCCAAAGCGTCTGCAATGGCGCGGTCGGAGTCGCTCAGTGCGCGCGCCACACCCTTGCCTCCCACTGCAAGGTTGCCCCGCACTTCGCCGCCCTGCGGAATGCGGGCTAGGCAAAAAGGCACAGGCGTGCCACCGATGACCAATACCCGCTTGTCGCCATCCGCAATAGCGGGCAAAAACTTTTGCACCATCACAGTCTCAGCGCCATCCTTGTTCAAGGTTTCGATGATGCCACCCAGGTTCAGACCATCATCGCGAACCCGGAAAATGCCCATTCCACCCATCCCGTCCAGTGGTTTAAGGATGATGTCCTGGTGCTCGGCGTGAAAGCGTTTGATGGCATCGGCGTCGCGCGTGACCAGGGTCGGGCCAATGAATTGGGGAAACTCCAGAATCGCCAATTTCTCCGGGTGATCGCGTAGGGCCCGGGGCTTGTTAAACACTTTGGCGCCCTCGCGTTCGGCCTGCTCCAGCAAGTGCGTGGCATAAAAATATTCGCTGTCAAAGGGCGGGTCCTTGCGCATCACCACCGCGTCAAAGTCTCTGATCTCGCGCACGCCGGATGCTGTTTCGGCGAACCAGGCCGTCGGGTCCCCTGTCAACCTGATTGCGCGCACTTCGGCCTGGACCTTGCCACCGCGCTGCCATAGCAATTGCTGTGGCTCACAGGCCCAGACCTGGTGGCCTCTGCGCTGTGCTTCGCGCATCATGGCAAAGGTAGTGTCCTTGTAGACCTTGAAGGATTCAAGCGGATCGCTGACAAAAAGCAGTTCCATAGGATTTATGCGTCAAATTGAATAGAAGATAGGCGCACTCTACAGTGCTCAGGGCGTGCGCATCAGGCTGCTGCGCCCAAAGTGCTGCACCAACAGCGCCAACGAGCCGGCGACGACTCCCCAAAACGCCGACCCCACACCTGCCACCACGACGCCACTGAGCGTGACCAAAAAGGTGATGATGGCGGCCTCGCGGTGCGGTTCGTGCTGCAGGGCTGACGACAGTGCGCCGCCAATCGTGCCCAGCAGAGCCAGGCCGGCGATTGCTGCTACAAGTTCTTGCGGGAATGCGGTCAACACGCCGGTAACCGTCGCACCAAACAGGCCAATCACCACATAAAGCGCACCACAGCATACGGCAGCGGTGTAGCGCCGGCCGGCATCAGCGTGCGCCTCCGGGCCCATGCAGATGGCCGCGGTGATGGCACTCAGGTTAAGCGCAAAGGCGCCAAAAGGCGCCAGCAGCAGCGTGGCAACGCCGGTGAGTGTGATAACGCGCGAGATCGGAATGCCAGCGTCACCACCGCTGGCGCGCCGGTCTGCGTACCCGGTGGCCTGAATAGCGGCAACGCCGGGCAAATTTTGCGAGGCCATCGTGACAATGAACAGCGGCAATGCCAGACTAACCAGTGCGGCAAGGGTGAACTGGGGCATTACAAACACCGGATTTGCTAAGCCAAACTGGATGCTAGCCCTCGTAAAACCTGACGTTAACGCTACAAATACAATAGCGATTACCAAAGTGAAAGGAACCGCGTAGCGGGGCCACCATCGTTTGCCCAGCAAATACGCCAGCAGCATGCACAGGACCAACGGCAATGCGCTTTGGGCCGCCGCAAAGCCGGCCAGACCAAACCGTGCCAGCACGCCAGCCAACAGGGCTGAAGCCAGGGCCAGGGGTATGCGGTTCATGACCCGCTCAAACCAGCCGGTCCAGCCCGCCAGAGTGATCAACAGGGCGCAGACCATGAATGCGCCGACAGCCTCATGAATGGAAAAGCTGCCGCTAGCGCCTGCGGTGGCCAGCACCGCCGCACCGGGCGTGCTCCAGGCAATCATCACCGGTTTTTTGAGCCACAGTGAGGGCAGCAGGGTGCACAGCCCCATGCCCAGGCCGAGGGCCCACATCCAGGACGCAATCATGTCGGGGCTGGCATGCAGAGCCTGCGCCGCTTGAAAAACAATCGCCACCGAACTGGTGAAGCCAACCAGCACGGCAACAAATCCGGCGGTGAAGGCAGAGAGACTGAGGTCTTTGAAAAATTGCATTAAAAATGGATTGCCGTCGGACCTGA
This sequence comes from uncultured beta proteobacterium, assembly GCA_903870065.1. GTDB lineage: Bacteria > Pseudomonadota > Gammaproteobacteria > Burkholderiales > Burkholderiaceae_C > Allorhodoferax. The sequence goes on from CAIQBN010000403.1 coordinate 13,444, forward strand.
AATAACACGCCGGATCCGTTAGCGATTAGTGCGTCGCCTAGGGACTCAGCAGTCCGCGAAGCGTCATATTTCAATCTTGGAGCCCAATTCCACGACCGAGTTGTTGGGCAGGTTCAGGAAGTCGGCTGCACCGCTGGCGTTGTGGTGCATTTGTGCAAACAGCTTCTCACGCCAGGGTGCCATGCCATGGCCAAGGGTGGGCACCACGGTATCGCGCGACAAGAAGTAGCTGGTCGTCATGCTGTTCATCTCGCAGCCGCGCCCCTTGATCTGCTCCAGTGCCTTGGGAACATCGGGGTCGTTCTTGAAGCCGTAGTGGATCACCACCTGCCAGCAGTCATGGCCCAGCGAGTCAATCTCCAGGCGCTTGCTCAGGCCGATCCACGGAACCTCGTGGTTGCGCACCGTCACAAACAGGTTGTTGGCGTGCAGTACCTTGTTGTGCTTGAGGTTGTGCAGCAACGCGTTGGGCACGGTTCCGACATCTGCAGTGAGGAAAACGGCGGTGCCTTCCACGCGCGCCGGCGGGCTGACAAATACCGCTTCCAGGAAGCTGGGCAGGTCGATGGCGTCGGCGCGCAGCTTCTCGTTGAGCAGCCGGCGGCCGTCCTTCCAGGTGAGCATCAGTGCGAACAGGGCGCCACCAATCAGCAGCGGAAACCAGCCGCCGTCAAAGAACTTGAGCAGATTGGACGCCCAGAACGCAAAGTCCACCACGAAGAAGAATCCAGTGGCGCCAATGCACAGGGCCAGCGGGTACTTCCAGCTGTAGCGGATAACGTAGAACGTCAGCACGGTGGTAATCAGCATGTCGGTGCACACGGCAATGCCGTAGGCCGCCGCCAGGTTGCTTGACGAGCGGAACATGACAACGGCCACCACGATCAATGCAAACAGACCCCAGTTGACGAACGGCAGGTAGATCTGCCCGGTGTCTTTCACGCTGGTGTGCTGGATCTGCAAACGGGGCAAATACCCCAACTGGATGACCTGCTTTGTGACCGAAAAGGCTCCCGAAATCAGGGCCTGCGAGGCAATCACCGCGGCCATCGCCGCTAGGGCGACCAGTGGAATCAAGGCCCAATCCGGCGCCATCATGAAAAACGGGTTCTTCACGGCCGCGGGGTTGTGCAGCAGCAATGCGCCCTGCCCAAAATAGTTGAGTGTGAGTGCGGGCATGGCGATCGAAAACCAGGCGACGCGAATCGGCCTTTTGCCAAAGTGGCCCATGTCGGCATACAGCGCCTCGCCACCGGTCACGCACAGCACCACCGCACCCAGAATGATGAAGGTGGTGCCCGGGTTGTCCCACATGAACACAACCGCATAGTGGGGACTGATGGCAACCAGAATATGGGGGTCAGCGGCGATATTGATGAGACCCAGGGCGGCTATCACAAGGAACCAGACCACCATGATGGGACCAAAAAACCGGCCCACGCTGGCGGTCCCGCGCTTTTGGACCATGAACAGGCCCAGCAAAATCACTAGCGTCAGGGGAACAACAAACTTCTTGAAAGTGGGCGATACCACCTCCAGACCTTCGACTGCACCCAGGACAGAAATGGCCGGGGTGATGACGCCGTCACCATAAAAGAGGCAAGTACCGAAGATGCCTACTAGCAGCAAAACACTGCGCAGACGGGGCTTGTCCTTGACCGACTGGGAGGCCAGCGCCAGCATGGCCACCAGACCGCCCTCACCGTGGTTGTCGGCCCGCAGCACCAGCGCCACGTATTTGATGGAAACAATGACGGTCAGCGTCCAGAAGAAGATGGACAACACACCGTAGACGTTGTCGGGGGTAAAGGGAACATGACCTGAACCAAATACTTCCTTGACGGCGTACAGGACGCTGGTGCCAATATCGCCGTAGACCACGCCGATGGCGCCCAGGGTGAGCGCCGAGAGAGACGATTTGGATGCTGACACACATTCACCCCGCCTCAGGTCGGCGCGGGTTCCATTCCATTCGGGATCGCTATTTTGCGCTTACCGGTTTTAACTGCAAGTGCGGCAGCGACCATTTGACGGGAAATTCAAGAGCTGTTGCAGCGCAACAACTGGCCTTGGGCTGCAAGGTCTCTGTCAGCTGTAATGCTCTGCCTGTGGGTCAGTGGACTCGAGTTCATAACTCGCGGCCAGCATGGCAAGGCGCCCGATAACGCCATACATGTAAAAACGATTGGGAGCGCTGGCACCGGGCTTGACGCCTGGTTGCGGCAAATGGGTGCTTTCCGCAAATGCCAACGGCACGAAACTGGAGCCAGGTGCATTGAGGTCTTCATCCATCCGGCGCTCGGCGTGTACGCGGTAAAAGCCACCCACCACGTAACGATCCATCATATAGACCACGGGTTCGGCAACGGCGTCGTTGACCCTTTCGCAGGTCAATACGCCCTCCTGCAAAATGACATCGTAAACCGCATTGCCAGGCACAATGCCAAGCTTTGCACGTTGGCCGACTTGGGCGCGCAGTGTCTCCAGTTCCTTGGCGTCACGCAGCGTCAGAACGCCCATTGCAGGGTCACTGTTGTCCGTCTTGACCACCACAAAGGGCTTTTCCTTGATGCCGTACTCTTTGTGCTTCTTGCGAATTTTGCCAAGCAACTGGTCAATCCGGGTGGTCAGGTCCTGTACGCCGGCATTGCTCGAAAAGTCGACTTGAGCGCATTTGTCAAACACCGGATTGATGAGCCAGTGATCGACTCCGATGAGTTTGCCAAAGCGTTTGGACACTTCTTCAAAACATTTGAAGTGCGTGCTTTTACGCCGTGTAGCCCAACCTGCGTGCAATGGCGGTAAAAGGTATTGCTGGTGCAGCTCTTCCAGAATGCCAGGCGCACCGGCAATCAGGTCATTGTTGAGCAAAATGGTGCAGGGGTCGAAGTCCTTGACCCCGATGCGGCCTTTGGTGCGCAGCACCGGCTCCAACGTGATGTTTTCACCCTCGGGTAAGGTGATTGTGACGCTCTTCTTTAAGTCCGGGCGGATCGAGCCAATGCGCACGTTGAGTCCAGCCATTTGAAAAATCCGGCGCAGCTGCGCCAGGTTGTGCAAATAGGATATGTTTTGGTTCTGGTTCTCAGGCACGATCAGTAAATTGCGCGCCTCAGGGCATATTTTTTCAATAGCCGCCATCGCCGCCTGCACCGCCAGCGGCAACATGGCTGGGGTCAGGATGTTCCACGCGTTGGGGAACAGGTTGGTATCGACTGGGGCGAGTTTGAAACCGGCATTGCGAACATCGACGGAGCAGTAAAAGGCAGGCGTGTGCTCCATCCACTCCAGACGGAACCATCGTTCGATGGAGGGCATGGAGTCCAGAATGCGTTGCTCCAGCTCATTGATGGGACCGGTCAGGGCAGTAACGAGATGGGGAACCATGCAGCCTTCTTGATTGATGTGTAATCTGTACCCGATTCTAGAAGGTGAAGTGGGTCCTGCGAGTGTTGCAATGGCCCAAGCAGCAGTTCAATCCCAAATACAACACGCATCTGTATAGAATCAAGTGAAGCGGGCATCCGGATGATGGGTAGCGACGGACCAGGATGCGCGCAGCAATCCACTGTGCCTATGGCCAACATCGATCAACAAAAAAGCGAAACCGGCGAAACTATGCGGGGCGGAGCAGCAGCTCCTGCACCGACGCAGCCCACTGTGTCTTTGACGGTGCTGTTTGCCGATGTCGTGGGTAGCACCCGGCTTTACGAGACCTTTGGCGATGCCACGGCCAAGCAGATGATTGATGAATGCCTGGCGATCCTGCGCGCAATCGTATTGCAATATGGTGGTCGGGTCATCAAGACCATTGGCGACGAAATCATGTGCGTGCTGCCCAGTGCCGACGCTGGTTGCCTGGCAGCGACCGACATGCACCACAAGATCATGGGCCTGCCCATGGTATCCAAGGTCAAGCGCAGTGTGCGCATCGGGTTTCACTACGGCCCGGTGATCGAGGAACACAACGATGTCTTTGGCGACACCGTCAACGTGGCCGCCCGCATGGCCGGTTTGGCCAAGGGGATGCAAATTATTACAACCGGGGCAACGGTGGCCTGCATGTCGCATATGTTGCAGCTGTCGACCCGCGCCATTGCTGCCGTGTCAGTCAAGGGCAAGGGCGACGATGTGAAGGTTAGCGAAGTGATTTGGCAGGGGGGCGAGGAATTGACGATGTCCACGGCATCCATTGCCTTCACCGCCAAGGAACTCACTTTGCGTTTGGAGCACAACGGTAAAGTTACCGAGGTCGACCGCTCCAGCCTGGGCATTGTGCTGGGGCGTGATGCCAGTTGCCAAATTGTGATCAATGACCGTAACGCCTCGCGTCAGCATGCCAGGATTGAATGCCGGCGGGACAAATTCTTTTTGATTGACCAAAGTACCAATGGTACTTTCGTGGCGCTGGCGAACGAGTCCGAAGTCGTTTTGCGGCGCGAGGAAATGATGCTGCGCGGCACTGGGCGCATGGGTTTTGGCCACTCTGTCAATTTGACTGGCACCGAAGTCGTCACCTTCACGGTGTGCGAATAAGCCCTGTTACCCGACGGCACCGTTGTCAGGTGCTGTTTTTTGAGTTTCTGGCGATCAGTTTGCCGCGTGTGCCTGATGCACTTTGCAAGCCGGCCGGCGGCAGTGTGTCGAACTTTTCACGCACGCCAGCCTCAGCGCATGCGGTTGAAAAACTCACGTTGATGTCTGCACCCGCGGACCCCGCAAGGCCAAAACAGTTTTGCCCGAATTTGGCGTTGAGCGGCTTGAGTACGCCATCCAGGAGCAGATCGCTGGTGTTGCCTTCGGCCATCTGCAATTGAAATTTGCCGGAATCGGAAATGAGTTGCGCGTCGAGTATTTGACGAAAACCGCGCAGCTCACGCAGCAATAACTTGGCGCTTTGGGCATCGGGGAGCCCGGCAACGTGCAGGTTGACCTTTTGTGCACCAAAGTTGAAGTGGTCCAGGAAGAAGTTTTTAGAAAATTCATCTCCCACCAGCTTGCCGATTTCTGCCAGTGCCAGATCCTCGGTAGCCCAGCTCTTGCCGGACGGATGCACCGTGTTGAGGTAGACCTCTTCACCGGTTGCCTTGTCGATGGCCTTGATGGTCCAGGAAGTGAGTGCCGTCTTGGTAATGGTCAGGCCGGAGGCGGGTAATTTGGCTGACAGGACCTTGACCTTGACCTCGCCCTCGATCTGGAAGTCCGAGGGTTGCGTTTTTGCCGCTGCCGCCACTTCACCATCTGCAGACCAGACCCGAAAGCCAAAAGACTTGATCCGTTCTTTGACCACGTTTTCAGCCACCATGGAGCGCTCGCCCGGCATGGCCTGGAGTGTGTCCGCATTGCGTACGGACATCAAAATGGACACCTTGGGGTCGCCATGGTTGCGAATGAAGTCAACCCGTTCTTCCTTGGACAGCTGATTGAGGGACTTTTGTACATCCCTGACACGTACGATGGCGCGGGTTTCGGTTTGGAGCAGTCCGTCCTTACCGGTAGTCGTCGCACCCTCCTGAATGACTGTCTTGATAAATCCACCGGGCTGGGCCAACAATTTGCGGTCGAGTACGCTGTAATGCTTGTTGATCGAGTCTTTCTCGACATATAGGGCCACTGCTTTTTCCACCAACTGGCGTCGGGCATCGGCGCGGGATTCGGCTTGGGCTGACTGGGCATCTCCGCCAAAACGCGCGTCCTTCGGGTCAACTAGTCCGAGTGCGCTGATCACCATCGTGCCCGGCTCGAGCGCTGGCTCTGGTGGAGTGGCTGCAACCGGGGCAGTTGCTGCGATGGTCGAAGCGGGTGGCGTTGCAGTCGGGGTCTGCGCCGTCGGGCTTGGCGCCGAGTTGCGCTCACCGCGCATCAAAGCATATCCACCAGCACCCACAATGGCCACGCCGACCAATGCTGCAGCAACCAGTGCTCCACTGGATTTGTAGCGGGTCTCTGTGGCTTGCACAGCAGCAGTCACAACATCAGGCTTGGCTGCGGCCACGACCGGGGCTGCGGTGGTATTGGGTGCCAGGTTGGCAGCTTGTGGCGGGGGCGGCTTCAGCGCGGCAGCAACCACGGGCGGCGCGACCGGCGCAATGCTGAGTTCGGTCCGGTCCGGGTCCTGTGCAGGCACACCGGCAGGCGTGGCAGCGCTGGGGGCTATCAACGTGGCTTTGATGGCCTGCGCCAATTCTTGTGCCGTCTGGTAGCGGTCATCCGGATTCTTGGCCATGGCTTTCTTCACGACATGGTCAAATGCTGCAGGTAGCGCCACGTTCAGCAGCGAGGGCGCCAGCGGCTCTTCGTGCAGCACCTTGAACATGATGGTGGTGGAGTTGCCGGTGAACGGCTTTTCCCCGGTCAGAAACTGGTACAGGATGACGCCACAGGAAAAAATGTCGCTGCGGCCGTCGACCGGTTGGCCCATGAACTGCTCGGGCGACATGTAGGCCGGCGTGCCCATCACGGTTCCGACCTGTGTCAGCTCTGATTTTTCGACCCTTGCGATACCAAAATCTGCAATTTTGACCTTGCCATCATCCAAGACAATAAGATTCGCCGGCTTGATGTCACGGTGAACCACTCCGTGGGCATGGGCATGCCCGAGTGCGTCCAGGATTTCGCCCATCAGCCGCTCGACGTCCGGCAATGCAAAGCGTTCGTTACCTTCAAAAAAGTCCCGCAACTCCCGGCCCTTGACGAATTCCATCGCGATATAGGCGACGCGTTGTTTAGCCAGCGCGGTTTCGCCGGCCACCATGGTGTGGTCGTCGTCGGCAATTTCTTCGCCGTAGTCATAGACGGCCACAATGCCGGGGTGGTTCAAGCGGCCAGCGGCCTGTGCTTCGCGTTTAAAACGTGCGAGCACGCCAACCGACTCTGCGCCGCCGAGTTGCTGCGGCAAAATCGTCTTGATTGCCACCACACGTTCGATCAGCGGATCAAATCCCTCATAGACAACGCCCATGGCGCCCTTGCCGAGTTCACGGCGTATGACGTATTTGCCGAGTCGGGTGAAAGCGGTCATTTGTGCTTGGAGTCAATGTCCCAAACCAGGGTTTGCACCAGGCGCTGGACCATGGTGTCCAGGCCAACGCCGCCTTTTGCACCCTCAGAAATGCCCATCACGCTGGTTGAGGTGGCACCCACTTCCATCTTCAGGTCTTTGTAGCCCTGTGCCACTTGCTCGGTGGTTGTTGCATCCATGATCTTGTAGCGCATGCCGATCAGCCAGACACCCGTGGTGTCGCCTGTTTGTACCGAGCCCGCAACGGTTCCGGCGGCGGAGCCGGCCATGCTGCCGCCACCAAAAATGGACAGCAGACTGCCCACGGCGCGGCCATCAAAGCCTTTCTTGTTTTCGGCAATTTGTTCGGCCTTGAGAATGTCGAACTTGAGAATCCACTTGGTCGATTTGAGCTTGCCCATCTGCATGGTTTTGCGCGCAGCCTGCGGGTCACCAAGGTTGTAGGCCAGTGAAATTTCGTTCACCAGCGGGCCCAGGTTGGTGCGCTCAAGCACCGGGAAGTTGGCCTGGGACAATTCCAGTTCGGCGAAATCGGCAATATTATTGGGCAGGAAGCGCTGGGTAAAACTTGCGTTGTTACTCTTGATTTCACCGGGAATCACAATCAGCGCTGGTCCGCGCTTGTTCTTGTTGGCGTATTCCACTTCCTTGTACGCGGCTGCATCGGCCGCAGCATTGGCCTTATCCGAGGTCGAACTGCCGGCTGTGGGAGAGGGGTTGCCGAAAGAGGGTTGCGCTTGCACGGCTGAACTGGCGGCTACCAGAATCAGCGCTGCTGAAAAGAGCGCTCCCTTAAGAGTATTGAATTGTTGGCTCATCGTTTTGCTCCATCTAAAAAATAAGGGACCGCGGTCAGGCACTGACCAGCATCCCACACATTGCTGAATATCTAGGAACCGGCCATCCGGCAATAGTCACTGTACAACTGTGCAACCACCTCATCGGCTTTTTCACCAATGAGCGTCAACGCCATGCCGGAGGTATCCACTCCGGAGTAGCTGGAGTTCTCAACGCTGGTTTCTGACAACAACTTGCCGCCGGCATCAGTCAGGGTGAAGTGCATGCGAATCGCAACCTGGTTGACCCGTACCATGGTGTTGTACGCGGCCTGGCTGGAAATCATCCCGCGCAATATGTATTGCGCCGCCAGCCGTTTGGATGCGCTGAGTGCTGCATCCGGGTTGTTCTTGAAATAGGCATCCACTTCGGCTTGTGCGATCTGCGCCGTGATTTGCGCCTGAGTAAAGGTTTTCAAACCCAGCGACCGCAAGCGGCCATTGATCGCGTCAAAGTGGTTGCTGAATTGCGACTGGGTCGATTGCACCCGGCCGTCGCGGCTTTCACCGATCAGCACCATGATTTTCTGGTTTTTGATCTTGCTGCGGCAGGGGCCGGCCAACTGGGACTGAACCTGGGCCTGCTTTTCGGCTTCGCGCGCCTTGTCAGCAGTCTCTTCGTTGGAAAATTTGAACCCCTGCGCCCACGAGCCACTCCACAGGGAAGAGCATGCCAGCAAGACGATCAGTGCGCGCAGCATAGGGATTGGGTCCGGGTCAAGAGCAAATCGTGGTTGGTACAGGTGCCAGTCGCAGCGAGGCGTTCACGAAGGAATCAACAGGTCACTTTCTTTTGCATTATAGGCACCGCTTTTTGAAGGCAGCAAGTCCAATACGGCACGTTGCGATGCAGTCCGGGTGCCGGCGCGGCGAGGGTGTGGCTACTGCAAGCTCAGTCGGTTGGTGTTCTTGACTTCCTCCATCACTGCATAGGTCCGCGTCTCGCGCACACCGGGCAACTGCCACAACACGGTGCCGGCAAACTCGCGGTAGGCACCCATATCCGCCATGCGGGTCTTCAGCAGATAGTCAAAACCGCCGGCCACCATGTGGCACTCCATGATTTCGCTGCGTACCTGCACGGCGGCTTTGAACGCTTCAAAGACATTGGGCGTGGTGCGGTCGAGTAGTACTTCCACAAACACCATCATGCCAGCGCCGAGTTTGAGGGGGTTGAGGCGCGCCTCGTAGCCCAGAATGTAGGCCTCCTTGGTGAGGCGCTGCACGCGTGCCAGCACGGCGGTGGGAGACAGGCTTACCGCTTCCGCCAGTTTCAAATTGGAGAAACGACCGTCTTCTTGCAGGCAGCTGAGGATTTTTAGGTCGATGCGGTCGAGGTCCAAGGCCATTGTTTTTCCTATTTTTTCTTTGTTTTGATGCCCCCCACTCATTGTTGGCCCCCATTCTGATCGGGGATAAACAAATCACTATAAAAATACCTTATTTTAGTGAGAAATTAACAAGAAATTCAAAGAACATAGCGAACTTAGTCAGTTTCGGTTACAAACTACACCGCGGACTGTCCAGAAATAACACCGGAGACCTCACCATGCCCGTCGCCCAACGCCTGCCCTTTCCCTACCGCCCGGAGGCCGAAGTTGTGGCCCGCCATCTGCACAGTGTCAGCCAGGCGCTGGACTGGGCTGGCGCCGCCCGCACCGCGACTCCTTGGGTTCAGGCGGTTCGCGACAACCCGCCGCCTTTTTGGGCCATGGAAAGCCTGCTCAAGGAATACCCGATTTCCAGTGCCGAGGGCTTGGCACTGATGCGTCTGGCCGAAGCCCTGCTGCGCGTACCCGATGCAGAGACCGCCATTGCGCTCACCGCCGACCAACTTGGGCGCGCCGACTTTGAAGGCAGTGGCGACAAGGTCTTATCCCGCCTGTCCAGCACCGCCATTGCCATGTCCAAGTATTTTCTGCCGGATCCGCAAACTGGCGCTGGACCGCAAACCGAGCCCGGCCTAATGGCCAAACTGGGTGCCAAGACGGTGGTGGCAGCCACGTTGCGCGCAGTGCAACTGCTGGGGCGCCAATTTGTGCTGGGCCAGACCATGAAAGAGGCCCAATATGAAGCCGATGTGGCACGGAAGAAGACCGGCGTGCGTTACTCCTACGACATGCTGGGTGAAGGTGCCCGTACCGATGCCGATGCGCTGCGCTATTTGAAAAGTTACATGGATGCTATTGAATCCATAGCTAAAAAGGTAGATCCGACGAGGGCTATGGAGCAAAATGACGGAATATCCATCAAGTTGAGCGCCTTGCACCCCCGTTTTGAGGATGCCCAGAGTGAGCGAGTGTTGCGCGAACTCGTGCCCCGCGTCTGGACGCTGTGCGAACGGGCTGCCAGCGCCAATATCAATCTTACGATTGACGCCGAAGAGGTAGAGCGTCAGGAGCTGACGCTGGAAGTGCTCGAGGCGCTCGTATCCAAAGTGGCGCAACACTGCCCCCAGTGGCGCGGCTTTGGTATGGCCATGCAGACCTACCAGACCCGCTCGCTGGAGTTGATCGACACCGTTGCAGCCATGGCCCGGCGTTACCAGGTGCGCCTGATGTGCCGCTTGGTCAAAGGCGCATATTGGGACGCCGAGATCAAACGCGCTCAAGAGATGGGGTTGCCACACTACCCAGTGTTTACCCACAAGCACCACACCGATGTGTCCTACCTGTCGTGTGCCCGGGCCTTGCTGGAAGTGCCGGACGCAATTTACCCCCAGTTCGCCACCCACAATGCCGCAACCATTGCTGCCCTGCTGCAAATGGCGGCACGCACCGGCGCGCCGTTTGAGTTACAGCGACTGCATGGCATGGGCGAGGGCATCTACCGTGAGGTTCTCAAAAATCCGCTGGTGGCGTGCCGCGTGTACGCGCCGGTCGGCGCCCACCGCGATCTGTTGGCCTACCTGGTGCGACGTCTGTTGGAAAACGGCGCCAACTCGTCCTTTGTGCACCAAATGGCTGATCCGAACGTGAACATGCAGGACTTGTTGATATCCCCACTGCGTTTGGAGCCCCACTCCAGTCTGCCGCTGCCGCCGGACCTGTTTGGCACCCATGCCGGTGCCCGCAAGAACAGCACCGGCCTGGATCTGAGCGTGCCCACCCAGCGTGAGCCGCTGCTGTCGGCCTGGGCCAGCACACCGGTGCCGCTGGTGCCTGTGTTTGACATCCGCAACACGGCCACCGTGTTCAATCGGAGTGCCGCCAGTCAAAAAAGCTGGAGTCAGACACCCGTGGCCGCGCGTGCTGCAATCCTGCGCCGCGCTGCCGATGCGATGCTGGAACAGACGCCCATGTTTTGCGCCCTCCTGGTCAAGGAAGCCCACAAGACCTGGGGTGATGCAGTGAGTGAAGTGCGGGAGGCGGTTGACTTCTTGCGTTATTACGCCGATGAAGCCGAGCGCATCATGCAGCCGTTGCCACAGCCCCAGGTGCTTGGTCGTTCCGGCACGCTTGCGGGGCAGCCCTTTGGTGTCACCGGCGAGTCCAACACTTTGACGCTGACTGCCCGGGGGGTGTGGCTTTGCATTAGCCCCTGGAACTTTCCACTGGCGATTTTTGTCGGTCAAGTTGCCGCTGCGTTGGCCACGGGCAACACCGTGCTGGCGAAACCGGCTGAGCAGACTCCGGGTGTGGCACAGGTTGCGGTGCAACTGATGCATGCCGCGGGCGTTGCGCAGGACGCGCTGCTGTTGCTGCACGGTGCTGGCGAGACGGTCGGAGCCGCTTTGGTGGCGCAACCTGGCGTGGCCGGGGTGGTGTTTACCGGCTCCACCGAGGTTGCCAAGATCATCAACCGTGCGCTGGCCGCCAAAGACGGTCCGATTGTCCCGCTGATCGCCGAGACCGGCGGCATCAACGCCATGCTGGTGGACTCCAGCGCCCTGCCTGAGCAGGTGGTGGATGCGGTGGTGCAAAGTGCTTTCCGCTCTGCGGGACAGCGATGCTCGGCCTTGCGCCTGCTGTGTGTGCATGAAGCCATTGCCGATGGGGTGATCGAGATGCTGCAGGGCGCCGCCAAGGAACTGGTGGCGGGCGACACGGACGACATCACCACCGATGTCGGCCCGGTTATTGACGCGCAGGCCTTTGACAATATTCAGCGCCACATCCAACGCCTTAAACAAGAGGCAAAAGTGCTGCTAGCCCCCGCAGAACCTGTGCAGGCGGCTACCAAAGTTGTAGCGAACCTGGTCGCCCCCCACGCCTTCGAGGTGGGCCGTGTTGCTGATGTAAAGGCTGAAATTTTTGGCCCGGTGTTGCAAGTCGTGCGCTGGGGCGGTGAGCCGGCCGATGTCATCGCGCAAATCAATGCACTTGGCTACGGCCTGACCCTGGGCATCCAGACCCGCATTGACAGCCGCGCCCAAACCCTGGCGCATGCCGCACACGTTGGCAATGTCTACATCAACCGCAACATGATCGGCGCGGTGGTGGGTGTGCAACCTTTCGGTGGCGAGGGTATGTCAGGCACCGGTCCAAAGGCTGGTGGTCCGCATTACTTGTACCGCTTTTGTGCCGAGCAAACCATCACGGTCAATACCACGGCGGCGGGCGGCAATGCCGCGCTGCTGGCTGCGCCGCACTGAGCGGGCGTGCCTGTGAACCGGCCGTGTGCGCCAGATCCGCCATGGCACTACCACGCACAACTGGGCTCAACTCGGTAGGGGCGGGGCGACCCCCTTGTCACCGACCTCCACTTTCGCCAGCCCATGTACCCAGCGTTCGGCCCGATCGCTGTGGCGGATGATGCGCAGCACGTTGTCCATCGCCGTTTTCTTGTTGATAACCTCGGATTGAAACGCATTCTTCAAGGTGATCAGATCGTCTGGATGAATCAGTGTGGCCCATCCGCGTGCGGTGCGGGCGTAGGATTCATTGATGCCGAGCAGAGTATCGAGTACCTCGGAGCTGGTCCAACTTCCGCTTGCAAGGTCGTAGGAAAAACTGCCAAGGCCCGCGATGCGCTGCGCTTCATCCAACATTTGGGCGTTGCTGGTCAGTTCCTGTGTACGCAAGGCCACTTTTCGCTCCAACGATGTGTAGGAGTCATGAAGTTGGGCTGACATGCGATTGAACTCGTCAGCAAGCTCTTCGAGTTCGTCGCCTGTGCGTACAGGGGCTG
>CAIQBN010000404.1 GCA_903870065.1 uncultured beta proteobacterium
CGCCGCCTGTGCGGTGAAGCCGATGTACCCGAGCCCTTTGTGGCGCGCCAGATGTCCGCCAGCCGTGGCGCAATCATCGCCGCCACCGACTATGTATGCGCTGTGCCCGAGAGCGTGCGCGCCTACCTGCCCGCACAGCGCAACTACATCACGCTTGGCACTGACGGCTTTGGCCGCAGCGACACGCGGGCGGCTTTGCGCGGCTATTTTGGCGTGGATGCGGCAAGTATTGTGCGAGCGGCATTGGCGTCATTTGCCTGATGGCACCCGGCCCCTGCAAAACGCGACTGCCAAAGCGCGTTCACGGACGTATGGCACAAAGACACCCAGGATCACCGGGATTGTCCATCAGTTGGGCGTTTTAACCGCAGACTTGCTAATTGGCAATTTCAAGATCTGGCTGTGCTGGTTCCGCGTTGCCCTGAGCTCAAGCCAAATCCCAACTGCAACAAATCCAGTGTATGGCGCACTTTGGCGGGCTGCTCGGTGCGTCGCTGGGTGACCGCGTAAACCGGCAGATCGGCCATTTTCCAATCGGGCAGCACCGCCATCAGGCGACCATCGGCCAGCGCGGTGCGGTCTTCATCGCTGACCCCAACGCCGATGCCCCAGCCCTGTACACACAGCGCATGCAGGGCGCTGATCTGGTTGGCGCGCACCCTGGCCTGCAAGCGTACAGTCTCCTGCTCGCCATGAGATCCGGTGAGTTCCAGAACCTCGCCCGCAGGGTTGCTGCCACGCGAACCCAGCCAATCGTGCTGAACCAGATCGCGCGGGTGCTGTGGCCAGCCGCGTGCGGCCAAATAAGCCGGCGCGGCGCACAGTTGCAACCCCAAGCTACCAATCTTGCGCGCCACCAGACCCGAGTCGGGCAAGGTGCCAACACGCAACGCAATGTCGACCCGGTTTTGTATCAGGTCGATCAGGCTGTCATCCAGCAGCAGTGTCAGCGAAAGTCGGGGGTGACGGCGCAACGGTGCCAGAGCCGTTATCAGGCGACCACCTAACCCGATAGGGGCCGCCAGTCGCAACTCACCCTCGGGCTCGTCGCGCAGGCGCGCCAGGGCATGATCTGCCGCGCGCGCGGCTGCCACCATGGCGGCGCAGCCTTCCCGGTAGCGCTCTCCGGCCTCGGTCAGGGTCAGGCGGCGAGTCGTGCGATGCATCAGTGCCAACCCCAGAGCCTGCTCGAGCTGGCGCAGGTGTTGACTAACCGCAGACGGTGTCATACCCAATCGCCCGGCGGCGGCGGTCAGGGATCCGGCTGCCACCACTTCAGCAAAAACGGCCATGCGTTTGAGTTGATCCATCTGTGTTCAAAGCTTATTCATTAGTAATAATTCATGATAATAGTGAATTTTGCCATCTATTCGAATTCCAATGAAGCCAGGATACTTAAAACTTCCACAACTTCATGAGGTGTTCCATGCACAACCTGTTCAAGACCTTGCACCTGTTAGGGGCTTGCCTGTTTATCGGCAATATCATCGTGAGCGGCTTCTGGAAGGCCATGGCCGACCGGCAAGATCACCTTGAGGTTGCCCGCTTTGCGACCCGTTTGGTCAATCTCACGGATGCCGTGTTTACCGGCCTGGGAGCCACCTTGCTCATGGTGGGCGGGCACGCCATGGTGGACGCTCAGGGTATCGCCAACAATGGCTGGATACTCTGGAGTTATGTCGCGTTCGGCCTGTCAGGGCTGCTGTGGGTGGCAGTGTTGCTGCCCATTCAAATTCGCCAGGGCCGCCTGCTGCGCGCAGCAAGCACCGCCATTCCCGCGACTTACACACGACTAAACAGGATTTGGGCTGCGGTCGGCACGACCGCCACATTGCTGGCAATGGCACCGCTGGTCTGGATGGTGGCGCGACCGGACATCTGAGCTTGAACCATGTCCAGACCATTCAGATTGGGAAGTCGATCGCGCAGCGCAGGTGTTGTGCGGCCGATGTTTACAAGACGATTTGTGGGCGTTATATTGAACCGATGCGTTGCGTACGAAAGTGCCTGGACCGAACCGGCGCTTCGCCGGACCACCTCCGTGGTCACAATTGAAGAATTTTTCCAATCGAATGGAGAACCTGGATGGTCAGCAAGAACACGATTTGCCTCTGGTACGACGGCACAGCGCTGGACGCCACGATGTTCTACGCCGAGACGTTTGCGGACAGCTCGGTGGGCGCTCTGGCGACTATCCTTCGGGCAAGCAGGGCGATGTCCTGACGGTCGAGTTCACGCTGATGGGTATCCCCTGCCTCGGCCTGAACGGGTGACCGGCGTTCAGGCACAGCGAGTCTTTCTCATTCCAGATCGCGACCGACAGCCAGCTTGAGACCGACCGCTTGTGGAACGCGGTTGTCGCCAACGGCGGCCAGGAAAGTGCCTGCGGCTGGTGCAAGGACCAGTGGGGCGTGCCGTGGCAGATTGCGCCACGCGCCCTGATGGAGGGCATCACCGAACCCGATCCGGCGGCGGCCAAGCGTGCGTTCGAGGCGATGATGACGATGGGAAAGATCGACATTGTCGCAATCGAATCAGCGCGGAGCTGTTGACGCTCCTATGCCCATCATCGCGGCACGCCAAGGCGTGACCGCCGGTGCCGCCGACCGCTGAGCCAAAAAAATGGCATTGCACCTCTGAAGAGAGAGCGTTGAGCCAAGGTTTGGCTATCCATCGCCATCTATTTGCCGGGCGGGACCTTCTCGAATTCCCAAAAGCGATCCCTGGTTTCTGGCGTTCGGTCAGGCTTGTTGAAGAATTCGTGCTCTTGCGGGGCCAACCCAGAGCAGCAGGATGTCGGCGCCCGGACGGTGAAAATGTATCGCAGCTTTCCTCCTTGCCAAGCAGGCACCGAGCATTCGATTCGTAAAACTGGCCTGACCCATCTCGTTCGACTGTGTGTGTGCAGTGCCATCCAACGGGCGCTCAATCCTGTCTGGGCGAAGATGGTCATGGCTCCGGTGTCGACCCAAGCGTGGCCGCCTCAACCGGCCGTCGGCGCGCAGATCAAAGGCGTGGCGATGGTTCGCTAATGCGCTGGCACTCGGCTCCAGTCCATTGTCCAGCTTGTGTTCCAAGTTTTGCCCCCGTCCGATGAAGACGCCTGGTACCAGCGGCAACTGCGTGGCGTGATGCGGTCCCAGATACCGCGATACACCATGGGCTTGTCACCTTCGGAGTCTTCCGAATCCCAGATGCCCACACCCCCTACAAAGCTGCCCCAGGATGGGGGCGGTGTCAGCACACCGCTCTTGGCATTCACCCAGTAGTCAGCCCACAGTTTGCGCTCAACATCCAACAGGCGCAGTCCCATTCCACTGAAGTTGCGGTCGGGAATTCGCAGCTCTTCGACGCTGGCCACACCGCCCAGCAGTCCTGTCACAGTGGCTTCGCCCGCAAACTCATCCCACTGGCTACCGTTGAGCTTGCGGTTGTGAATGGTCCATTCACCTGTCAAAAAATCAAAGTCACCAGCCCGTGCGTTGGGCGTGGGGGGCACTTGGCCGGCATGCGCTACAGGCTGGCCCAATGCCATGCTTGCGCTCATTCCTGCTGCAGCCTGCAATAGCACGCGACGCTGCGCGTTCATTACACCTTGGTTCATCTTGTTTCCTGGTCAGGTCGTTGAAAAACTCGAATGTAGGTTCGATACAGGGCGTTTACTGCCCTGTATCAGGCTATTCTGTCCCTATGTCACTGCCCACTTCGCGTCTACTGGCCGCACTCGAACTGCTGCAAGCCCGCCATCTGGTGACCGGCGCAGAGTTGGCGATCAAGTTGGAGGTTGATATCCGCACGGCCCGGCGTTATGTCAGCCGGTTGGTCGGCATGGGCGTTCCGGTGTCCTCTGAGCGCGGGCGCGATGGTGCCTACCACCTGGCCAGCGGGTTCAAGTTGCCGCCCATGATGTTCACTGATGAAGAGGCATTGGCGCTGGGTATAGGCTTGGTGGCCGCGCGGGGTTTGGGCCTTAACACCACGTCGGTCGCCGTAGAAGGTGCGCTGCTCAAGCTGGAGCGGGTGATGCCAACCTCTATGCGGACCACACTGAGGGCATCCAGCCGTGCGGTGGAGTTGGGCTTGCACGCGCCTGCGTCTGCACTGCAGGGCAAGGTCTTGGCCGTGCTGACGATGGCTGTTGACAAGCAGCAGCGTGTCATGCTCAACTACCAGGCGCCCGATGCACCGGCCACACAGCGCCCGTTTGACCCCTGGGGGCTCGCCCATTACACCGGACATTGGTATGTAGTGGGGCATTGCCATTTGCGGCGGGGCCAGCGGTCCTTTCGCCTGGATCGGGTCGCCGGCGTGTACCCCGAACCTGCCAGCTTTTTACCGCCCCCGGCCTTTGACGCGCTCGCAGCGCTGAGGGAAAACATTTCTTCATTGCCACGCAAATTTCGCGTGCAAGTGGAGTTGTACGCAGGGCTGGACCCAGTGCGTCGCCATCTCAGTCTGGAAATTGGCGCACTGACACCTTTGCCCGGGCAACCTTCACCCGGCGTTTTGCTGACCAGTCAAGTAGATGACCTGGACTGGATGGCCCGCGAGCTTGCAAGACTTCCTTTCGCGTTTGCAGTGCGCCAACCTGCAGAGTTGGGTGCAGCGCTGCGCGAATTGGCAGACCGCCTTTACCACCTGGTGGCAGTACCTGTGTGCGCCGCGGGCCCAAACTGAGTGGGACTCGCCGCAAACGAGCGCAGGGATGCCTGTGTCCAAAACCTTGTGTCAATTGATCTGGGGCAGGCAATACCTCAAGCGCATGTGACCATCCAGGGGTTTCTGCGGGTTGGGCTATCCGCATCAGTTTGATCCATATCAATACATATGTGGGTGTTGGGATTAGTGTTTACGCGTGTTGATACAAGACCATCATCGGAGACTGCTATGACGATCCACAGCAATGTGTTCACCACCTGGATCAGCACCCTGCGATTGTTAATCCATGGATTGTTGTTGACGGTGCTTTTAGGCGTTATGGGCTCTGCCCAAGCGCAAGGTGTCTGCACAACGGAGAGCATTCTCTTTCAAAAGCCCTACAACGGCAGCTGCTCTTACGAGTCAACAGACAATTTCACACTCCCGCAAACCAGTTTTGTAACTTGGGTTCGCATCTGGTACAACACCAGTGTGGC
>CAIQBN010000405.1 GCA_903870065.1 uncultured beta proteobacterium
ACGCACCGCCTACACCGTAGAGTGTTTCCTGAACGCGCTGCGCCTGGAGGATGACAATGACCGCACCGAGGTTGAAGAGGCCCTGGTGCGTTGGTTGCTGGATGACACCCGCCACAAGGACGACCACCTGATCTACCAGGATCAGACCATAGCCTGTTACAACCGCAATCACGTGACACAGCGTTTTGCCGTGCCACGGGCGCGACAAAAGCAGACTATCTGGTGTAACGCCGATAAGCTATCCACCATCGACGGCACCGCTTTTCGGGACCAGGGCAAGTTGGTCATGCTCGGAACTGGTGGCCTGCTACTGGGCATGCCCGGACTGGTGGGCGCCCAGCAGGATGCAAAAGACAAGAAGCGCAACAGCAATAACAACAATAACAATAACAACAACAACAACAACAACAACAACGGTTAGAGAACCACCCGCACAGGAGTCCCATGATCACGCTGCACCAGTTCGGCCCGGCCTTCGGTTTACCCAATGCCAGTCCGTTTTGCATGAAGTTGGAAACCTGGTTGCGCATGGCTGGCCTGCCCTACCGGGCACCCGAGATGCGTCTCAGCGCACTTGGCAGGGCGCCCAAGGGCAAGATGCCCTACATCATCGACGGTGACAAGACCATTTCCGATTCCACCTTTGTCATCGACTACTTTCTGGGCGATGCGCCCAGCACGCTGGATGCCACTGCCTACGCATTCCTGGCCAACCTGCTGTGGGTGCCGGTGGAGTCCCCACTCAAGGTGCATGCCCGGCAGTACCCGCAACTGGAAGCCTACTGCCGGCGCATGCGTGAACGCTATTACGGCTGAGAATCGCGTGACAGGCGGAACATAGACCACCGATTGGCCGCGTAGCGTCGATGGACACTACATCTGCCGAAACAAATGAACATAGCTGCGACTAACCGGTAGCGCTTCGCTGCGTCCCTTGAGCAGGACTTCCCCCGAGTCGCCGTTGTCATGGGTGTAATGGGCTACTTGCTGCAAGTTCACGATGACCGAGCGATGGATTTGGGCAAAGACTTGTGGATCCAGGGTATCGGCCAGCTCCCGAATGGTTTTGCGGATCAGCGCTTCGCCGCCGTCCCACACGACCAAAGTGTATTTGGTGTCGGACTTGAGGTAGAGCACTTGCTCCACCGGAATCAGGCGCACCGTATGGCCCACTGATGCCTTGATCCATTTCAACCAGCTCTGTGGCCCCAGTCGCTCCCGTAACTGCAGGGCCATGCGGTCCAGCAAATCGTCCAGATCCGTCTGGGCCCCGATACGGGCTTGCTCTGTCTGCGGGACAGGTGATTTCTGCAAGCGTTCTTTGAGGCGGTGAATGGTCTCTGACAGGCGTGACTCTTCCAGTGGCTTGACAAGGTAGTCAATTGCCCCTTGGCGAAAGGCCTCGACCGCATAGTTTTCGAACGCGGTGACAAACACGATGCAGGCGCGCCGCCCGATACTGCGGGCCGCCTCCACGCCATTCATGCCAGGCATGTGCACATCCAGAAAACAAATGTCAGGCTGCAGCTGATCAAACATCTCCACTGCCTCGCGCCCATTGCGCGCCTGGGCCACCACCTCAAGTTCCGGCCATAGCCGTTTCAGGTTCTGTGTCAACTGCTCGCGCAGCAAGGGTTCATCATCGGCAATCAGGGCAGAAGGGTGTGTCATGTGAAAGATTATTTCTAATCGGGCCGGCGAAAGCGCAAATCGACACGCAATCCGTGGGGTGATTGTTCGCTCAGTTCCAGTGCTGCATCAGGGCCAAAGACGGCCTTTAAACGTTCTTTCAAATTGTTCAGCCCCACACCCGAGCCTGCGGTTTCGGACATGCCCACACCGGTGTCCGAAACCCAAATCACTACACCATCAATGCCTGCCGATCGTGCCCCGATAGCAATCTCACCCCCATCGGTGCTGGGGTCGATTCCATGGCGCACAGCATTTTCCACGAGCGTGAGAAGTGCCATGGGCGGAAAGCGCAAATCTTTCAGCGCGGGGTCAATATCAATACTAAAGCGCAAACGGTCGGGCATACGCATGGCCATGATTTCCAGGTAGGAGCGCACTAGGCGTTCTTCGTCGGCCAAGCAGGCGCTTTCCAGTTGCAACTGTTGCATTGCACCGCGCAGATAGGCAATCAGGCTACGAAACACCGGCACAGCCTGGGGTGAGCCAGTCTCTACCAGCGTTTGCACATTGGCCAGCGTGTTGAGCAGAAAGTGAGGCTCGATCTGGGCCGTCAGCAAAGTCAGGCGTGCATTGGCTGCCTGGCGTTGCAATGTTTCGCGCTCCAGCGCGAACTGCAGTGCTTCGGCCTTGGCGGTTGCATCGCGCTCACGGTACAGCGCGCCCAGTGTCAGCAGACTTCCGCTGATGGCGGCACTGAACATCACCATGAAGTAGCCCGACACCAGGGGGCGTGAGCCGGTGAAGGCGGTAAGGCTTCCGCCTGTGCCCAATAGTTGGACGATCAAAGGCCCAATGGCTGCGCCCAACATCACCGCTGCCCACTGGGTGATCCAGCGGGGAACCGCTTTCTGTCGCAGCGCGCTGGCGGCGTTAAAGGCAAATAGCGACACCATGCTCACAAACAGCGTTTCGCTCAAAATTTCATAAAACGGATTGCGCACAAATGGCATCAGCATCACGCCGCCGATGACTGCCAGGCCCATGACGGCGGCAAATTGCAGTTTGCTGGGTTTGAGTCGGGATGTGTCCCACAGGCCCTGGTCGGCAGTTGGTGCGGCTGCAGCTTGAGAAGCAGAAGAAGGTGTCATGGGCCGAAGATAAGGCGCGTGCTCTCTGGGGTCAAGCCACCAGCGGACCAAGCGCGGCAAAGTGGGTCTGAAATGCGTCAGCGCGTTTTGAATGCGTGGCGCGCCAGCATGGCTGATGTCGCCCGGATACCGTCAGTGTTTGACGGAATTTGCAGCCTTTTCTACCGCGGACTTCCAAAAAATCGGCAGCCCGATGACGCACAGGAAAATGCCCCCGCACAGACGGGTCTTCGACCGTCCTGCGCTGCTTACGGGCCCAGTTCCAGGTCAAATTTTCTTTGGACTTCCTGCACGGCCCGGGTTGCGATGTCGATTTCCACTCCGGTCTGTGTCACCAATGCACGGGCTTGCTCGGTGGATAGTCCCTGCCGCAGGCGTGCTTCGGCCAGTTTGGCAAAGGAAGACAAGTGCTTGGCTCCGGCGGTCTTTGCCAGTCCTTTTAGCGTGTGCATAAGGCGTGCTGCGTCGTCCTGCTTGGATTGCTCGAGATTGCTCTGTAACTGGTTAGCGCTGCTTGCGATGTCCGCAAGGAACGAATCAAGAAATTTTCGGTAGATATTGATGTCGTTGCCCACCCACACCAGGGCGCCCGCCACGTCAATGCTGTCCGAATAGTGGTGCGCGCAAGGCGGTGTTGTCATGTTGTGCTTAGTTGCTGCAGGTGGACCCTTTGGAGTGGAGTTCACAGTCCGACCTGTCCAACCGGTGTGCTGGATCAGAACCCGGCATAACTCTGCAACATCAAAGGGCTTTCCTACATGGTCGTTCAGACCGGCAGCCAAGCTTGCTTGCCGGTCTTCTGGGGCTGCATTGGCGCTCAATGCAATGACGGGCAGATCATGTTGGCCCAATTGTTCCCTGATCTGCCGCGTGGCTTCAAAGCCGTCGAGAATGGGCATGTGCAGATCCATCAGTACGGCATCAAATGGCGGCCGTGCGGCCGCAACCGCCGCCACGCCCAGCTCGCCATTGGCAGCCAGCGATATCAGGGCACCTTGGCGACGTAGAAGTCCCTCGGCAACCTGCTGATTGGACGGGTTGTCCTCCACCAGCAGCAGGCGCATGCCGTCCAAACGGCGCCGCACACTGGTGCGCGAGTCCTCCTCAAGCGGTGCCGATTCACCCGGTTCCGCGCGTTCGAGCACGTCGAGCAACATGCCGGCACTTACCGGCTTGGACAATATGCCATCCAGCATGGACTTCTCCCGCTGCGTGCGCTGCGACAGCAGATGACGCCCGTTTGCCGTCACCATGATTAACTGCGGTGCTGGTTCGGGTCCTTGCGGCACCATGTCGCGAATTTGGCGCGCGGTCTCCCAGCCATCCATGCCAGGCATTTGCCAGTCCAGCAAGACCACTTCGTAGGGGGGCAGGTCGCGCGCGCGCCGACTGCGGATGCGCGCCAATGCCTGCGCACCACTGGTCACGGTGTCAACCTGCATTGCACAGGCACAGAGCATCTCACGCATCAAATGGCAAAACAGAGGGTTGTCGTCTACCACCAGGCAGCGCAAGTCGGGGCGCACCGCTCTGGGTGCACGGGCCAGTGCTGGCGGAGCCACGGGCACCTCTGGAAGAGGCAGCGTAAACCGGAAGGTGCTTCCCTGGCCCAACGCACTTGCCACCTCCAGCCTACCTCCCATGCATTCAACCAAGCGCCGACTGATGGCCAGGCCCAGACCGGTGCCACCGAAGCGCCGTGTGGTCGACACCTCGGCCTGCGCAAAGGCGTCAAAAATGCGTGCCTGGTCTTGTGTCGCAATCCCGATGCCGCTGTCCTGCACCCAAAATTCGATCAACCCACGGGCTTCGTTGCTGTGCAGGCACCGAAAGCCAATCACCACGGTGCCAGAGTGCGTGAACTTCACGGCATTGCTGCCCAGGTTGACCAGCACCTGTTTGAGGCGCAGGGCGTCACCCAATATGACGGCTGGAAGCGCTGCGTCCATGTCATATATCACTTCAACTGGCTTACTGCCCACGATCGCCGACAGGATGTCTGACAGCTCCTGTGTCAGCTGGTCCAGGCGGAATGGCTGATTCTCTAGCTCCAACTTGTTGGCTTGCACCTTCGAGAAGTCCATAATGTCGTTGAGCAGGGTCAGCAGAGCCTTGGATGCTCCAGCCGTTTTGGCCGTGTATTCACGCTGGAGGTGGCTTAGCGGCGTGCCTTCGAGCAAGTCGAGCATTCCCAGCACAGCGTTCAGTGGGGTGCGAATTTCGTGGCTCATGGCGGCCAGAAACTGGCTCTTGGCCGCATTGGCCATCTCGGCGGATTCTTTAGCCTGGGTCAGCTCCAGCAACTGGGCGCGACGCGCGGTGATGTCTTCCACCATAGCCCAAATGAAGGGCTCGCCCGTGTCGCTGCGAAGCAGCATTCCATTGAGCTGCACTGGCACGAGGTGCCCATCTTTGTGGATGTACTCTTTTTCGTACGGGCCAAAGAAACCGGTTGCCAGAATCTCTGTCAAGTGTTTGGCTTCGTCTGGCGCGTAATGCGTTGGGGTCAAGGCCCAGTAGTCCAGCGCCTTGAGTTCGTCCTCGGTGTAGCCGCAGATTCGGCATAACGCTGCATTCGCTTCAACAAAGCGTCCATCGATGCGGCACATCCCGATGCCAAGCGGTGAGAGTTCGTACAGCCCGCGCAACTTGGCCTCACTTAGCAACAGTGCACGGTGTGCCTGTTTGACCGGGGTGATGTCCGAGACCTGTACGAAGAATCCATGTACCACACCTCCACTGATATCGGGGAGGTACTCCGCCAGCGCGTGACGCGGGTTTTCCCCCCCCGGTGAGGGAATCTCCCGTTCAAAAACTTGCTTCTCGCCGCGCAGCGCAGCCTCAATATAGGGCTGGTTATTTCGGTAACCGGCTTCCCCCAGTAGGTCGCGGAGGTGAGTACCCCGGAGCAATTCGGGTTCAACGCCAAACCACTTCGCATAGGCCTGGTTGGCAAACACATTTCGCAGGTGAGTGTCCCAGTAGCCCACCATACCTGGCAGATTGTCCAGCACAGTTTGCAAGGTGGTGAATGGATCTACGTGGGGAGCGGTAAGCATGGTCGGTCCTATCGCAGTTAGGGGTTGAACTTCATGATCTCTGGTTCGCCCTGATCGGCAAATCGTTCGGCGATGGCCCTGAATTGATCTTGTACGCGCAGGAAAGCGTCCAGCAAATCCGGGTCGAAGTGACAGCCCGGGTCCTGTGCCATGATGCTGACCGCCTGTTCGTGTGGCATTGCCGCCTTGTATACGCGGCGGCTGATGAGAGCGTCGTATACATCGGCCAACGCCATCAGCCGTGCCGACAGGGGAATGTCCTCGCCTGCCAGTGCTTGCGGGTATCCGCTGCCATCCCATTTCTCATGGTGACCATGCGCGATTTCCATAGCCAGGTCCAGCAGTGGAATTTTGGTTCCTACGCGCTGTTGCGCATTTGCAATCGCTTTCTGGCCAATCTCGGCATGGGTCTTCATGATCTCGAAGTCCTGCGGGTCCAAGCGCCCGGGCATCAACAGGATCCGATCAGGAATCCCCACCTTGCCGATGTCATGCAGCGGCGCCGCTTTGAACAGCTGGTCAATCACGACGTCGCTCAGATAAGCGCTGAATTTGGGGTGGTTCTGCAAGTGGGTTGCCAGCGTGCGCACATAGTGCTGGGTGCGAAAGAGGTGATTGCCGGTTTCGTTATCGCGTGTCTCAGCCAGCAATGCCAGCGCCACCAGGGTCACGTCCTGGCTCGCCCGCGTTTCCGCCAATCTGCGCTCTATCTCCTGTGTGCGAAGGTCCACTTCACGCTCCAGGTAGGTGTTGCGATCTTCGCGTTCATCGGCAGCGACCTTGAGCGCCAGTTGCATGCGAATGCGCGCATTGACAATGGGTGGACTCACCGGCTTGTGGATGAAATCAACTGCACCGAGCGCAAACCCCAATTGTTCATATGCTGGATCACTGCGGGCGGTAACAAATATGACGGGTATGGCACTCCACAGCGGGTTCGCCTTTAGGCTGCGACAGACATCAAACCCGTGCATGCCTTCCCACATTTCAATGTCAAGAATGATGATGTCTGGCAGCCACGGTTTGCCCGGGTTGTGGAGCCAGTGCATGGCAGCTTCGCCCGAATTCACTACCGCCACCTCGTGCTTGGCCTCGGTCAGCATGGCAGCCAGCATGCCCAATACCATGGGATCATCGTCAACAATCAGAATGCGCCCTGCATTTCTTGAAGTCATGTATTCTCGGCCCCTTCCGTTTGCTTTTCCCGTTCCCCCTCAGCCGGTTCCAGCATGCGGCCTATTGTTTCCCGCGCGCGCTCCCATGCACGTTTCAATGCAATCAGGTTCTCCTGGGATATGTCTGCGCACTCCGCGCCGCGCGACAGATGCAACAGATTGGTTTCTAGCTGTGCCGAAGCCAATTGCAATTGGGTCATACCCAGCATGCCGGCGCCCCCTTTGATGGTGTGCGCGAGGCGCCGCGCAACATCGGTTTGACACTCCTGCATCGCCGATTCAAGCAGTCCCACGTTGCTCACGGTCTGGGTGAAATACATACTCATAAACCGCTGCAACAGTGATTGATCGCCGCCGACCCGCAAGAGCGCGGCGGCGTGATCGAATACGGTATCCAAGGAGGGGTTTGCTTGCGCAATCTCAATGTCGCGCGGAAGCGTGGCCAGATCGGTTTCAATGGCCAGCCATTTGGCCATCACTGCGTACAGCTCGGAGGGTACAAACGGTTTGGTCAGCAGGTCATTCATGCCAGCGTCCAGCACTCTTTCCCGCTCATCCACCATTGCATTGGCCGTTAGCGCCACCATGGGAAGGGCAGGCCTTTGTGCATGCACGATTCTGGCTGCGGCATACCCATCCATGATGGGCATCTGAATGTCCATCAGCACCAGATCAAAGCTTGCCTGGGTGATTGCTTCAACGGCTAACGCGCCGTTCTCGGCGATTTCCACGGTTGCACCAGTGCGCTCGATCAGCGCTACGCCGATCTCCTGGTTGTATGCAATGTCGTCCACCAACAAAATCCGCTTGCCAGAAAAGTCGGGTGTTGCGGCAACCATGTTCACCGGTGCTGCGGGTTTGGGGTGCGCAGTGCCCAACAGTCTGGCGATGGTTTCCTGAAGCAGCGTGCGCGGGGTTGGCTTGGACAGTACGGCGTGGATTTCGCCATTGGCAATGCTGGCATCGGCCAAGTCGAGGTTGTCCCCGGTAATCAGAATCATGTGGCAGTGGTGCCCTGCGGTGCGAATGCAGTGCGCCGCTTCCAGACCGCTCATTGCTGGTAAATGCAGGTCCAGGATCACCAGGTCAAACTCCGCCTCAACCGCAATTGCTGCAAGTGCAGCCTCAGCACTGGCTTCGGAACGCACCACGCATCCAAACGAGCTCAGGTTGAGTGCGTATAACTTGCGCATCGCATCGTTATCTTCCACAACCAAAACGCGCTTGCCCATTAGTGAATCGGTGGCGTTTTGATTGTGGCCATCAGGGTCAAGGCCGAATGTGGCGTCAAAAGCAAAGGTGGAGCCGCCACCTGCCTGCGATTGCACTGTAATC
Source organism: uncultured beta proteobacterium (assembly GCA_903870065.1). Classification (GTDB taxonomy): domain Bacteria; phylum Pseudomonadota; class Gammaproteobacteria; order Burkholderiales; family Burkholderiaceae_C; genus Allorhodoferax. The sequence continues at coordinate 8,350 of CAIQBN010000405.1, forward strand.
CGCCCCTTCATCATGCCAACCAGTTGCTGACTGATCGATAGCCCCAGCCCCGTGCCACCGTATTGCCGTGTGATGGAAGTGTCTGCCTGGCTAAATGCCTTGAAGAGATTTTGCGCCTGTTGCGCAGTCATTCCGACCCCGGTGTCCTGGACCTGAAAGTGCAGTGTGGCTGTATCGGCCTTGCGTTCCTTCAATTGCACTGTCACCTGCACTTCGCCTTGGTGCGTAAATTTAAGGGAATTACCCAGCAAATTGTTGAGTACTTGACCCAGCCGATGTGGGTCTCCCACCAGCCATTCGGGCACATTGGGTTCACACCCAATCACCAACTCCAGCCCTTTTTCTATGGCCTTGCGTTGAAAGAGGCCGCCTAGACGGCTAAGAACTTCACCAATGTCAAACTCGATGGCCTCCATGGTCAGCATGCCGGCGTCCAGTTTGGACGTGTCGAGTATGTCGTTGATGGTGCCCATCAGCGATTCCGAGGCTTGTACGATCTTCTTGAGGTAGTCCTGTGCGCGGGCCGGCAATTCCATGTTTTGGCACAAGCCAGCGTATCCCATGACAGCGTGGATGGGCGTGCGAATTTCATGGCTCATGTTGGCCAGAAATTCTGTCTTGGCCTTGCCTGCAGACTCGGCTCGGTCACGCTCCTTGACCAAGTCGGCTGTACGCGTGTCCACCAGAATCTCCAGCTGTCGCCGATGCAAATCGAGTTCATCGCCCAGTCGTTTCTTTTCGGTCACATCCTCCGAAATGGCGACATAGTGCGTGGCGTTATTGTTGCCGTCGCGGATGGGGGTCACCCTGGCAAAGACGATGTATTCAAGTCCGTCCTTGTTTCGATTGAAGAACTCCCCCGACCATCTGAAGCCTTGCAGAAGCTGACTCCACATCCTGCGGTAGGTTTCCGGCGGAGTTTTGCCCGATCGCAGCAGGCTGGGGTTTTGACCGCTCAATTCCGCCTGGCTGTATCCGCTCATCTGGGCAAAGCTGTTGTTAGCGTATTCGATTCGGCCGGATAGATCGGTAATTACGATGCCGTCCGATGTTTGATCCACTGCGGCAGACAATTTGCGCAACAGCAATTCGTTGGCTTTGCGTGCCGTGGTCTCGCTATAGAAGGTGACAAATCCACCGTCTTCTAGCACCCGTCCATAAACGTCGAAAGACCTGCCATTGGGCAGCAGACGCTCCAGCGTGTAACTCGATTGGGAATTGTCACTTGCCTTGTGCAGAACGTTTGCGTGGGCAATAGCCTGCGCATCTCCGCGGTCAATCTGCATCGCAATCAGCGTGTCAAACGCAGTGCCCGGCTGCAACAGGTCAGAGTCCAAAAGCTCCATTTGTGCGCCGAATTGCTGGTTGTGCCGAACCAGTCGTAGATTGGCATCAAACAGCGTTACGCCGCTTGGCATGTGCTCCAGTATGGTGCTCAGATCGTTGTTTTGCTGGCGCAGTTTGGCCTTGTCCGCCAGCGCAGTGGTGCTCAGCATCGTGGATAGTCTGGCGACCGCCACCCAACGAAACAGCAGATAGCTGATGAGGCAACACCCGCCAAACGACAGCCAGGCACTGATATAGCTCACCGGGGGTGCTTTTGGATTGCGGTCGAACTCCAGAAGCCATTGGCTTGCATTGAACGTGACCGTGCGAGTATGGAAAAATCGCGTTAGGGAAAGCGGTGTTTGAGGACCTGCACTGTCAAACAGCATGTCCTCAGCTGTCTTGTCTGTATTGTCATAAATCTCAAGTTCCACCGTCGCCCGCGCACCCGTTGTCAGCTCTGCTGATAGGGGCTCCATCAACTCCGCCATGGTGTGGGGACTGAAGACCCAGCCGAGCAGGGCAGCTTGCCGTCCCGCGACGGTGTCGATGGGTTCCTGGCTGCGGTATACAGGCAAATACATCACGACGCCTTGTGCGTCATTTTGTGGTTCGTCGGGAAGTAGCCGAACCTTGCAGGTCAGAGTCGCCAACCCGGTGTCGCGCGCCTGTTCCATGGCTGTTCGATGCTGCGGCTGCGCAAACAAGTCGTATCCGATGGCGCCTGCATAGAAGCCGCTAAATGGCTCTACGAAATGAATGGGCGCGCTTGCCGTACGATTGCCGGATGGACGCATACGGTACTCAGCAAGCCCTTCCTGACGTACCCCGGCCACATAGCTGGCAATTTCGTTGGGAGTCAGGGCCTTGGCAAATCCGATGTAGGGTATTCCGCTGACGTTGCGTTCCCGCTGAAGGGCTGCAACATAGTCCCTCCATTGCCCCCGGCTGACCTCCTTACTGGTTGCAAAGAGTGCCCCCGCCCCCCTGAGAACCTGCGCGATGTTGTGTAACCTTTGCTCGATGTCGGAGCCAATTCTGGCGCCTTCAAATCGCAAGTCAGCTGCAACAGTTTGCTCAATTTGTTGCCATGATTGCCAGCCAATGGCCGCGCTGATTAGCAGACCGATAGCCAGTGTGACCCATTCCCACCATGGTTGGTGCGGTCCAAAACGACGCCCGTCCATGGCTGCTGGGGTACTAATCTCCGGGTCAGCCGGAGGATGGGATGCCTTCATGACAAGTCAAACAGTTATTTCAGCGCAGGCAGGTGTTTCAATACGACGGTGGTCAGCTTTTGGGGTTCGAACGGTTTCAAAACGTATTCGCGTGCACCGAGTTGGAGGCACATTTGAATCTCTTCGAAATCGGACGAGCCGGACAACATCACCACCGGAATGGAGCGCATTTGCGGGTCAGCCATGAGCGCGCGGCAGACGTCGATGCCACTCATTCCCGGCATGAGCAAATCGAGCAGGATCAAGTCGGGCTTGTGGGACCTGGCTGCCTGCAAGCCGCTGGCGCCGTCACGGGTCTGGACCACATTCATGCCATGAAACTCAAGGCTTATGGTGATCAGTTGCTGGAATATTTCTTCGTCCTCAATCGACAGGACAGTGGGTTTGTTCGGGTTCATTGGGTTCCAATTGGGCAGCTGGGTTAAAGGGCATCAGACCCACAGGCGGTCGATTTCCTGGGCTACTTGGGAAAAGTCGGCAGCAGCCCTGCTATTGGGCGCGTGAATGCGCACCGGGCAGCCTGCGGCAAATGCTTCTGCCACCCGGATGTCGGTGCGAATGCCGGGCAGTAGCCTGGCCGCGCCAAACTGTTGCGCTAGTCCAGACTTGATGTCGCGATGCAGTCCGATGCGCAGGTCCACCATAACCGGTAGGAAGCCCAGAATGCGCAGGCCCTCGTTAAGCCCCCTGCTGGAGACTCGAAACAGCACGCGCGCGAGCTGGCGTACACCTTCGCCACTGAGAAAGTGCGGCACAAAAGGCACTAGCACCCGGTCAGCAGCACACAGCGCGTTGAAAAGCAAACTGTCCAGCGAGGGCGGGGTATCCAGAATGATGGTGTCGTAGTCGTCGTTTAATTGTTCACTGGCCAGGGCCTCGCGCAACAGTAGCTCCTTGTCCGCACCGAGGCCGTGATCGGCCAGGCAGTCGGCCGGGACCAGATGCAAGTTGGGCCAGACGCGTGGCACCAGCGCGTCGCGCAGGCGGTTACGCCCGGCCAGAAAGCTGTGCACCGTGGGCGCGTCGCGCCCAACCTTCACACCCAAACCCACAGCGCAATGTCCTTGGGTATCGAGGTCAATGAGCAACACGCGCTGTCCACTGCCTGCCATCTCGGCCGCAAGGTTCACCGAGGTGGATGTTTTTCCTGAGCCGCCTTTGCGGTTGCTGATAACAAGAGTTTTGGTCATGTGGGTCAAAACAATTCAATATTCGGTCGGCCACTATCAGCGCTGGCCTTTTCGCCCCTTACAACTTGGTGCGTCTCGAGCTGGCTTTGCATCACATAGCCTTGCACCTGATCATCCAGTCGCTGGCGCAGCGTGACCATGGTCTGCGGGTCCCAGTCAGAGTCCACCAGCTGGTCGGCCATGCCCTGCAAGTGACCATCAAGTTCTTCCAGTGACCTCTGAACCTGCTGCACCCGCTGGCGGATAACGTCCTGAAACTGAATTTGTCCCAGCGCCTCGGATAAGCGTTCAACAATTTCCTGGTGCCCGGTTTTGACGCTCTCGATGATGTCAATCAGGTTGTTCGACGCCACCGAAAAGCGAACCTGCATTTCTTCGATGTTGGCAGTGACATTGCGCATGTTGTTGGTGGCCGAGTGGCGATCCTCCACCTGGGTCACGTGCCTCAGCTCTCCGTCAATTCCTTCTGTTGCGGCCTTGATCTTCTTGCCGACCTCGACAGCCACCTCGGACGTTCGGTTTGCCAATTGCCGGATCTCAGCGGCCAGCACCGCAAATCCGCGTCCGGTTTCGCCGGCGTGTGCCGCTTCGACTGCCGCATTGATGGCCAGAAAGTTGGTTTGGCGCGCCACCTGCGCAATGACGTCGACCAGGGGAGTGAGCGACTTGACTTCTTGCAGGCGTCGGATTCGGCCGATGTGCACCTCGTCATCGTGCTCCTGCTTCTTGATGAACATGTCCAGAATCAGGCTGAGCTGCTTGTCGATCATAATTTTTTCGCGCAGAGCCGTGGAGAGTTCGGTGCCCTGCTCCTCCGAAGCACGAATGCGGTCGAGTTGCCTTCCCGAGACACCATGGATGCCGTCGATGGCCTCAATGAGTGCCATCACGCCGCGCTCGGTCTCCTGGATGGCACCGTCGAGTTGCCCGCTCATGACTGATAGATAGGGCGCGACCTCGCGCACCTCCTGTGCCACGGTGGAGCGCGGCATATGCTTGCCCGTTATTAGCCACTCGTCATCAAATGAAAGGCTGTTGGCCACCCATTTGATGGCGTATGTCAAAGCCGCTGTCGAGCTGAAAACAAACAGCAACAGCACCACCGTTTGCATGCGCAAACCCAGGCCCCACGCATTGAAAAGGTCTTCGTGGACCCACGGTGCCAACAGCACAATCAGTACCGACGACAGGCCGATTGCGGCCAGACCGTAGACCGATGGCAAAGGATTGGGCTTGCTACTGGTCATTCACTGCTCCGTGGGTGGTCGATGCTGGAGAACTCAGGCACCTGGCAACACCTGTTTGATGACATTGACCAGATCAATTCCGGACACCGGCTTGACCAGCCAGCCGGTAGCGCCCAGTCGTTTGCCTTCGTCGCGCTTTTTGGAGTCACTCTCGGTGGTCAGGGTCAGGATGGGGACGAATCGGCAGCTTGGTAGCGCCTTAACCTTTTGGATCAGCTCCAGCCCGTCCATGTTGGGCATGTTGATGTCGGTAATGATCAAGTCCGGCTTGAGGCCTCCCTTGAGCTTGATCAGGGCCTGTAAGCCGTCGCTGGCGGTTTGAACCTCAAACCCGTTCATCTGCAAACTCGACTTGACACTCATCGTCATGGTGGGCGAGTCGTCCACAATCAAAATAATCTTTGCCATAGCAAGCACCTTTAAATCATGTCATAGACGGCAGCACGGTTTGCAGCCAGTCGCGCAAACCTGTTTCAATCGGCCAGGCGCTGACCGCAACTCCCGCTGCCAACAGCACCTGGACATTGGCCGGGTGCACGTGGGTGCAGATCGACAGGTCGACCCGCACGCCGGTTTTGCCTTGCAGCCACTGCAGCAGTGGCTCCGCGTCTTCCACTGCCACGTTGCCGGTGAACAGCACCGTCTTTTTTCGAAACTCGATTGCCATCACAGCACCTCCTTGATGTTGAGCACCATCAGTACCGAGCCGTCGCCCATGAGGGCCGAGCCGGCATAGGCTCGCAAACTGCTGAGTACCCCAAGCAAGGGTTTCAGAATAATGTCGGCAGTGCCATGGAATTCGTCCACCAGCAGACCCACGTTTTCTTCGCCCACACGCACCACCAGTGTGGCTAGTTGGTCGTCGTCATTGGCAAGCGGCGGTGCCGGGATACCCAGCAAGGCGTTGAGCGAAAGCAGCGGCACGATGCGCCCGCGCAGCACCGCTGCCAGGCGCTGTTTGATGGTGCGCACCTGAGAGGCCGGCACGCGCACGGTCTCCACTACCATATCCATGGGTACGCCAAACATCTGGCCGTTGGAGGAAATGGTCATGACGTTGGTTACTGCCATTGACAGCGGCAGCGATAGGCGAAGGCTCGTGCCCTGACCTTTGATGCTCTCTAGTGCGATGGTGCCGTTGACCCGTTCCACCGCAGTGCGTACCACGTCCATGCCTACGCCGCGCCCGGACAGGTCCGATACCACCTCGGCCGTCGAAAAACCGGCTGCAAACACCAGGTTGATCGCCTCCTGATCGGTCATGCGCTCCAGCGCGGTTTCGTCAATCAAGCCCTTTTGGTAGGCCTTTTGCTTGATGACCTCGGGGTCGATGCCACGACCGTCGTCGGTGATCTCGATGACAACCCGGTCGGATTCCTGCTTTGCTATGATTTTGAGAGTGCCCTGTGCCGGTTTCCCGAGGGCTAGACGCACATTGGGCATCTCAAGCCCGTGGTCCAGGCTGTTGCGCACAATGTGCACCAAGGGGTCACCCAGCGACTCGATGATGTTCTTGTCAGCGGCCGTGTCCTGCCCTTCGAGCACCAGATTGACGTCTTTGCCCAGCCTGCGCGAGGTGTCGCGCACCAGGCGCGGAAAGCGTTGGAACACAAATGACACCGGCATCATGCGCACCTGCATGATGGCGTCCTGCATCTCCTCGGAAATGCGGTTGATGACCGCGTATTGCGCCTTGATTTCGCGTGACAGTTCTCGCACGCCAAACACTGTCTCGGCCCGGTTCGCCAGGTAAGGAATGGCATTTTTAGCCACCACCATCTCGCCGATGAGGTTCATCAGGCGGTCCACCTTGGCCTGGTCGACCTTAAGCGTCTTGGAACTGGTGGCATCGTCGGCGCGGCGGTTCAGGCGCACGTCGTGCTCACCGGTTTCAATCCCCGCTCCGGCCTCGGGACCAGGTTCTGCAGTGTCGCGGGCCGGCGCCGCGGGTATGGCACTTGTCTGCTGGGCGGACGGTGCTATGGCGATTGGACTCACCGGCTTGTCGGTTGGAAAGGCGTTCGTCAACCACTGGGCCAGCACAGCCGCACTTCCGGCCTCCAATGCTGCCGCTGCTGCCGCCTGCAGGCCCGGTTCGTCAGTCATACGGCCGCTGGCGCGCAGGCAACCACTCAGGCTGGCGACAGCCGCCTTGATGCGCCCGGTCAGCCATGCGTCATCGTCGGGCAATGCCAGTATTTCGCGTTGCACGGCCAGCACGTCTGAGAAGGCTTGTCCGCCAGCATCTAGCACTGGTACGGGCTGGGAAAGCTGGGGAGTATCAGCTGCTACCAAAGGTGTAGCGTCACGTGTAGTATTCGCGAGGGCTAGGGCCCAATTTGGTGGTTCCAATTGGCGCAGCGACTCGATCAAGATGCGAACCGCCCGCAAATCCACTGGCGCCACGTCCATCAGAGTCTGTATCCATCGCAGGGCTGATGACAGCCACAGGGCACTGCTGGAGAGTTCCAGCATGCTGCGCACCGCGCGTGAAAGACCCTGGAGGTTGTCACGCTGCAGAAAACCCAGTGCATCAGCCACGAAGTCTTCATAAACCGGGCCCCCATTGGGGTCACCCTGTGGCAGTGCCAGCGCCAGCGGTGGCACCGGTATCAGCCTGATCTGATCTGGCACATAGCGATAGTGCTGCTCCAACTCGTCCTGGCGCGCTGCCACCAGCATGTCAAATTTGAGCACGCAGCGATACGCATCTAGCTCGGCCAACGCCGGCCAGCTTTCGCGCGCCGCCATGCCGCCCCACAAAACGCCTGGGGTGACGCGGGCCTGGTGCAAGGGGTCTTCACCCTGGAAAAAACATTCCTCAGCCGGTTGGTAATGCACCCAAAATAGGGGTTGCCCTTCCTGTGCCTGACGCCAGGCGGTCATGCGCACGACTTCAGGTACACGCAAGAGTTGCTCTGCGTCGGGGCCGGTCAGCGCGGGCGCGGAATCGGTTTGGGCGGTTGCGCTTGCCTCGGTGCTGCCCCCATCCAAGGCATCAGGCGCAGGTTCAGCCAAATCGCTGACGATGAGTGCACGCAGTGAGGCGGCCAGTGCCGCGGCCTGGCTTGCCACGCTGGGCGGGGTCTCGCGCCCCGCCTCGATGTCATCACACAGCATGCCGACAAAGTCCATGGCGTCGAGCAAACGGTCGGCCAGCAACTGCGAGTAGGGCAGGCGACCGTGGCGCACGGCATCCATCAAGTCTTCGCCGCCGTGCAGCACGCGCGTCATCTCGGGGAACTCAAACAGCCCGCTATTTCCCTTGAGCGTATGCACGAGGCGAAACAGCTGGGTCATCAGTTCCTGGTCATCTGGGGCACTCTCCAGCGCCATCAGCTTCTCGCCAATGCCCTGCAGCGCTTCGCGCGATTCGCTCAGGAATTGTTCTAGCAGTTCATTCATGGCAGGGTCTCCCCCAGCAGCAGGGCAATGGGTGCCAACAGTTGTTCAGGCTGGATGGGCTTGACGATGTACAGGTTGGCCCCGGCGGCAAAGGCGCGTTGGCGGTCCGGGCCTGACGCCTGGGTTGAAATCATGATGGCCGGTGCTTGCGGCACATCCTGTGTGCGCAACTCGCGCAAAAAAGCGTAGCCGTCAAGCTTGGGCATGTTGACGTCCACCAGGTACAGGTCATATGTGCTTTGCAGGGCTTTCTCCAGCGCCTCCAGTCCGTTGACGGCCTCGTCCACTTTGTAGCCCGCCTCTTGCAGAATGTTGCGGTGGTACATACGCACCGTGGCCGCATCGTCAATGATCAATATGCGTTTCATGCTGTTCACTCCGTGGGCTTCTGGTAAACGATGGCTTCTGGGAACTTGCGCACCTTGTAGAGCGACGAGATACGGCTCATGGACTCTGAGTGCCCCAGGCAAATAAAGCCGCCTGGCCTGAGTGCATCAAAGAAGGTCTCGGCTGCTGTCTTGCGCGAGAGGTCATCAAAATAGATCAGCAGGTTGCGGCAGAAAATCACATCAAAGTTTCGGTAGGGGCGGGTGTCAGCCGGCTCGGACAAATTGACGCGCGTGAACTCCACTGCGCCGCGCAGGTCATCGCACATCTGGTGGCCCTCTGGCGTGCGGCGGAAGTACTTTTGCAGGAACGCCGTAGGCAGTTGGCCGATCGAGCGGTCTGAATAAAGGCCCCGTCGCGCTTGCTCCAGAATTTGGGTATCAATGTCCGAGGCGATGATCTCCACATCGTAGTTGTTGATGTCTGCCCAGCGCTCCAGCAGGTAGATGGCAATGGAGTAGGGCTCTTCGCCAGAAGACGATGGCAGTACCCAGATGCGCAGCGCCTCGCTGTTGCGCTTGCGTTGCACCAGATCGGGCAGGATGGAGTTGACCAGGCATTTGAACTGGTATTCCTCACGGAAAAAATAGGTCTCGTTGACGGTCATCAGGTTGGTCAAAACCTGCAGCTCTTCACCCGATGCCTGGAACCGCAGCATGGTGAAGTAGGCTCTGAACTGCACGTTGTCGGTGGCTGCCATCCGTTCAAGCAAACGTTTGTCCACAAAGTAGCGTTTGGACGCCTCGAACTGTATGCCCGTCTTGCGATAGAAGAATTCGCGGAACTTGTGGAAGTCTTCTTCCGAGATGGTGGGTGCGGCCATGGTGCGGTCAATCTTCCAGAATGCGCTTGATGGCCAGATCGGCTGCGAATTGGATGTAGGTTTTTCCGGCAAAGCGCGTTTTGAGCTGGCGCAGCGAATCCAGCGCCGCAGTTGAACCTACTTCGCCAAGCAAGTCGACCGCTGTGGCGCACACGTTGACATGGTTATCGCGCTCAATCACTTCGCGCAGCCACAGTTCCACGTCAGGGTGTTTGAGCGACTCCAGAATATTCACCGCAAAAATGCGCATGTCGCTGTTGGCGTCTGCCAATAAGTCGCGCATGATAGGCGCCACCGCATCGGGCAACTGCTTCATGGCTTCAATGGCTTCATTGCGCAGGGCGGCTTCTTCGCTGCGCATGCAGTCCACTAAGCCCGCCACCGCCGTGCTATCACCTAGGCGGGTGAGCGTGGTCATGATGACTTCACGCACCGACGCTTCATGTTCGATTGCCAGGCGATCCACCAGGGCGCCTGAGCTGCCCGGGCACTCCGCTAGGTCGCGGGCCGCCCAACGGCGCACCTCTGCGCTGGTATCACCTAGCCGCTCGGCCAGGCTTGCGCAGTCGCGTTCTTGCTTGCGCTCAGGCAGCACCGTGCGATCCAGGGGTGTGCTTTTGATCAGACCCATCGTAGTTCTCCGTTAGCGGCTGGCCCAGGCCTTGATCTGGGCAGCGACCTTGTCCAAAGGCAGCACCAGGCTGGCGCCACCGCGTTCAATCAGTACTGCCGGCATGCCAAAGACAACGGCGGTGTCTTCCGATTCGGCAATGGTTCGGCCACCGGCGCGTTTGATGGCGGTGAAGCCATCGGCACCGTCATAACCCATGCCGGTAAGCATCACCCCGACAATCCCTTGGGGTTTGACGTGCTCCAGCACACTGCGGGCGAGTAGCTCCACGGAGGGGTGCCACAAGTGCTCAGCCGACTCAGGCTTTGGCATCACGGTCAAAGTGCCACCACGGCGAGTGACCACCATGTCAGCGCCACCCCGGCCGATGAAAATGGTGCCACTTTGTACTGGCATGGGCCGGATCACTTCGACGACATTCAATTCGCACAGGCTGTCCAGACGGGCTGAAAAAGGTCCGGTAAAGCTGCCGGGCATGTGCTGGGCCACCAGAACCGGCCACGGAAAGCTGGCAGGCAACCCAGGCAAGACTTGCTCCAGCGCGCGCGGGCCGCCGGTGGACACGCCCACCACCAGCAGTCCGTCACCCGATGCATATTGTGCTGGGCTTGTAGCCCGCTCCGATGTCTCGCGCTCATCGCGCAAGCGTTGGCGCAATCCCTGCACTGGTGCCGCTGCTGGTCTCAGTGCGGGCCGCACGGCTTCGGACCGAGCTGGTTTAACGATCCTGCCCGGCTTGCCAACCTTGGCCTTGACCGCAGCGCGCACCTTGGCCAGCAAGTCGACCTTGACCTGATCGAGGGTCAGTGAAATGGTGCCGCCGGGCTTGGCCACATAGTCCACAGCCCCTAGGTTCAGCGCCTCGAACGTGGCCAGTGCCCCTTTTTCGGTAAGCGAGGACACCATCACCACCGGCACCGGCCGCTCGGCCATGATCAACGAGAGCGCGGTGATGCCGTCCATTTCGGGCATATTGATGTCCAGCGTCACCACGTCAGGTTGAAACAGGCGGTTTTCATCGACCGCCTCCTGACCGTTTCTGGCTTGCCGGATTTCAAAGTCCACTTCGGCTTCAAACAGCATGGCTAACTGGCGGCGCATCAGCGCCGAGTCATCCACAATCAGCAACTTGATCATCTTTGAAACAGTGCTCCAGACGCTTTATGCCGTCATGCCGGCCATGCTGGTCAGTTCACCTTCACCCAACAGGTGGGCAGGGTCGATCAACTGCAACATGCGTTTCTGTTTTTCCAGGTTGGCCATGCGCGCCAGCAGGGTGGATTGCTCGGCCGACAACTGAGGTGCTGGCTCAATAGCGTGGCGTGGCACCTTGAGCACCTCGGCCACCGCATCCACAATGAAGCCGGTGCGAACGCCACGAATCAGAAAAACCACAATGCGCTGGCCGTCGTTGCGGGCGATGGTGGCTAGCCCTAAGCGGCGGCGCAAGTCCACCACCGGCAGTACGCTGCCGCGCAGGTTGATCACACCTTCCACCGAGGCTGGAGCTTTTGGTACATGGGTCAGGGTTTCGGGTACACGCACAATTTCCTGCACGCTGTCGATGGGTACTCCAAATTCTTCGGCACCCAGGCGGAACACCACCACCTGCTCGTCATCGCCGCTGCCGTCCTGAGTGGACTTGGTCTCGGTTGCGTTGTCGGTATTTGCACTCACGGTAGTCAATGCCTCCTTGATCGCCGCGTGGCGGAACAGGTTGTCGGTGGAAATGATGGACACCAGGCGCTGGCCCTTGTCCAGGCGGCAGATGTCGGTGATGTCGGCCATGTCGCCACCCTTTGCCAGCATGCCGGGCATGGGCTCCACATCGCGGCGCGCCACGCGCAAGACCTCGTTGACGTTGTCCACCACGATCCCGACCGATGCCCCGCCAATGGCCACCACCACAATACGGCTTTGCTCATTGGCGTCCTGCTCGTCCAGCGCGAACATGCGCCGCAGTGCCACCAGGGGCAACAACCGGTTGCGCAGCGTCATGACCCCCAGCACATGGGACTGGGCGTGCGGCACCTGCACAATCTGCTCGGGAATCTGCACAATTTCCTGCACATCTTCAATCGCAATGGCGTATTCCTGCTGCGCCACATCAAAGCTGACCAGGTGCAACTCTGCTTCGCTCGTGCGTGTGTTGTCGTCAGCCTTGGTCTTGGCGATGCCTTGCGAGCCTACCGTAGCCTGGCTGCGGCTGATGGCGGCAATTTGCGCGAACTCCTGGGAAATGAGCTTTTCGAAATTGAGCACCATCACCATGGCATGGCCACCAATGTCCTTGATCAGGCCAGACAGCAGTTCGGTATTGACCGTGCCACTGATGCCCTCCACGCCCTCGATCTTGCTGGCATCGACGCCGACGACACTGGCGACGCGGTCCACCACAAAACCCAGGGGTTGACCCAGGTCGATCACCACTGCACGCGAGGCATCGTCCACCGTGCGTTCGTTAAATCCCAGTGCGCGGCGAAGCGACACAATGGGCAGTACCTTGCCGCGCAAGTTGGCCAGGCCTTCCAGAGTGGGGGGGGAAAGCGGCACCCGCACCACGGCGGGCACACGGATGATTTCCTGCACCGGCGCCATTTCCACCGCAAACACTTCATCGCCGGCGATGAAGGTCACGTATTGGCGCGTATCAGTCGACTGCGCAGTGGCGTTGCCGCTCTCCACTGCAGCCGGTTCAACAAGGGTTTCACTGGTCATTTGGAGTAGCCCTCACTCAGGCGCTTTGCAGCTCATCAGCCAAGGAAGAAATTTCTTCAATCGCGCTGGCCAACTCCTCGGCCCCCTGCGACTGCTGCTTGGCGGCGGCGGCGGCCTCATCGGACGCCTTGGCTGCTTCTTGTGCAGCGGCAGAAATTTGCTCGACACCGCGTTTGACCTGCGCCACTGCGGCGCCAATTTCGGTGGCAGCGGCCAGAATCTCCTGGGTGCCTTTTTCGACATCGGCAATACTTGTCTCGATCGTCACCAGATTGGTGGTGGTGGCTTTGGCTTTTTCCACTTCGGACAGTGCAGTGGCCACAATCTCGTCCAGGTCGCGCCCGACGATGCCAATCTGGTCCTGCACGGCTTTCACCAAGTCCTTGATTCGGTCGGCGTTCTCAGCCGAGTCTTGCGCCAAGTTGCGGATGTCGGTGGCAACCACCACAAAGCCCTTGCCAAAGTCGCCCGCCCGTGCCGCTTCAATGGAGCCGTTCACTGCCAGCATATTGGTCTGAATGGACACGGTGGTGATGGCGTCCACAATCTTGTCAATGCGCCGGGACACCAGCTCCAGCTCCTTGACCTGCTTGATGCTGACCTTGGTGGCCTCGGCGGCGGACGACACGTTGGTGATGAGCGCGTCCACCGAGGTCTTGTTGGTGGCCAGCAGGCTGCGGATGGCGCCGACTTTTTCGCCACTGGCCTGGCCACGCGTCATGGCTAGCTGCGCGCCACGGTCGATTTGTGTGATGGCTGCTGATGCCTCTTCACTGCCGGCGGACTGCACATCGGCTCCCCGGCGGATCTGGTCAATGGCGGTCATGATTTGCGAACCCGAACGACTGATCTCCTGAACGGCAGACGACAGTTCTTCGGCAGCGGAGGCCACTTCCTCAGCGCTCTTGGCCACATCGGTGGAATTTTTCAGATCTTCGGACAGCTCGGACAGGTGCTGTGCGGTCTGCTCGCTGGTGGCCAGCGCCTGGGCCTGCTCGGCGACCGTCTTGGCCGCTTCCTCGGCAGCAGCAGACTGCTCCTGCGCAGCAGCGGCAATGTCTTCCGAGCCTTTGAGCGCCTGGCGTGCTGCTGTCTGTGATTGCTGGGCTCCTACTGCAATTTCGCCCACGCTTTTGACAATTTCTATTGCATCCAGCCGAATTTGCTCAAGCTGCTGGGTGATGATTTTGCCGTTTTCCACTTCGGCTTCGACCGTCTTGGCGGACTGGCCAATACCATCGGCAATCACCTTCACTTCCTGCTGGATCTGACCCACGAGTTCCTGAATCTGCTTGGCGCTCTTCTCGGAAGTTTCAGCCAGCGTGCGCACTTCGTCTGCGACCACGGCAAAACCCTTGCCATGTTGGCCGGCGCGTGCTGCTTCAATGGCGGCGTTCAGGGCCAGCAGGTTAGTCTGGTCCGCAATGCGGGCCACGGCCTTGACAATGTCACCAATATTGGCGGCCTGTTTTTCCAGCTCGGCAACCATACCCACCGATGCCGCCTGGCGCTGTGCGGAGACGCCGACATTGGTAATGGTGGCGCCGATTTCTGCGCTGGTATTGGCCACCAAGGCCTGGGCACCCTCTGCACGGGTGCGCGAAAGGTCGGCATTTTGCAGCTGGCGGGTGATGGACGCTTCGACTTGCTTGAAGGCGGCCAGCGACTCTTGCGCGGCTCCCGATGCTTCTTCTGCTCCAGTGGCAATTTGATCGGCGGCGCGCTTGAGTTCTTCTGCAGCTGAGGAAGCCTCGGCAATGCCTGAGGCCATTTGCCCGGTGGCTGCGGCAATGCGCTCAGCGGCCTGCTGTTGCTTGGCAAGGGTGCGGGCGCGCTTGCGTTGCACTTCGGCGTCGCGCGCTGCGCTGGCCGAAGTGCGGCTGCCGGAGCCCTCGGCTGCTGCGGTATTGCTTGTGTTGCTGACGGTCTTCTTAACAAGTGCCATGGTGTATCTCCTAGGTTGAAAGTGGCAAATTAAAGTGGGTGGGTTACGCGGGTCACGCGTGCAAGGCGATTGGCAGGCGCGCGGTCAGACCCGGAATTGGCCGCGTGCTGCACCCGATCGGGCGAGGGAGTCTGGCAAGCAATGTCATTGAGGGCTTTGCCGGTCGTGTTCTGAGATCAGCCGATAGGCCAGGGCGATCAGTTCTTTTGGATAAAACGGTTTGACCAAGTAGCCTTTGGCGCCAAGTCTCATGCCGCCTTCAATTGCAGCTTCATCATCGGAGGATGACAGCATGACCACCGGGATGTGGCACAGCTGCGGGTCGGCCATGATGGTTTTGCAGACAGTCAGGCCATCCATGTCGGGCATCAGCACGTCAAGCAAAATCAGGTCTGGCGCGCACTCGCGCGCCATCTCCAGGCCCAGCAGGCCGCCGTTCGCCTCGAGTACCTCAAAGCCTTCAAACTCCAGAGAGAGGCGGACAAGCTGGCGAAAACTGGTGGAGTCTTCGATCGACAGGATGGTGTAGGTCATGGCTGCGATCGTAGGAAGTGCAAGCGATCCTGTCAGTCGGCTAATTCCGAGTGCACTTTCCGTTTGTCCTACGAAAAGTCGGATTGTTCCTACCCGCTAGCAGCAAATGGGTTGCCGTTCTGAAGTCATGATTGCTATATAAATGCTAGCTGCAACGCCATACTGGAATGGGGTTGAACGGCATTTCCATTTATCTGTCAAGGTGAATTTTTTTCACGCGGTGGTTCTCAGAACAGAAAACTGCAATCAAAATAGATGGCGTGAATATTTCTTCGACGTCCAAATCTCAACAACAAGAACACGCCCAGAAGCCGGAGGGTTCGCGCGCGCGTTTGTCGGATGCCGATTTGCAGCTCTTGACACGTGAAGGCTTGATTGAATTGGTGCAAGAGTTGCAGGTGCACCAAAGCGATTTGGAGATGCAATACGACGAGTTGAAGCGCCTGAAGTCCAAGCGCATGGAACGCGAGATTGACCACGCTAGAGTGCGCTATATCGACTTGTACGATCTTGCGCCTGTGGCCTACTTCTCGATCAGCAGGGAAGGCTTGATCCTGCAGAGCAACTTCAAGGCGACGAACTTACTCGGTGTCCCAGCCACGCGCTTGGTTCGGCGACCGCTGGCGCGTTTTGTGTACGCCCGTGAGTGCGTACTATTTGCAGGGTGCAAGTCCCTGCCGGAGTGGGCCACAGCTCCGTAGCTGAAAGTAACTGCGTCGTCGCGAGGCGGGGTGGGGAGTAACCGGATGCGAATTGTCGGTCCGTAGGATGACGAACCTGTTTCGGCGGGGTATGGCGGCGAGCCAGCACGAAAGTGGCGAAGCCTGGAAGGAACGCAGCACGCTGGGATGGCGGATAAAGCGATGCTGTGGCGTACCACGTGGTTGAGGACGGAACGACAGGAAGGTAGTACGAGGTAAGCGGGGAGACCTGCCAGTGATGTGAACACAGGCAGGAGTCAGAGTCCCAGTAGTACCGCACATGGCCGCGAGGCTATGGAAATATGCGTCAGAGCAAAAGGCGCACTAGGGAAGTGGGGCAGGAAAGTTGATAGTCAAAGACCGGAGAAGAGCAGATACATGACAGTTGAAGCATCGATAGTGTTGGAAACGACTAAACGAGGTGCAAGCGTGCTGGGAAGCTGCGTGCAGCGGAAATTCGCGCCAGCTCCAATCTGGACAGAAGCTATGTTGGCAGCTCTACAAACAGGGGTTAAAGGAGGCAAATGGCACAGTCTGATCGATAAAGTATCGCGCCTTGAAACGCTGAGTTTGGGATGGGCGCAAGTTGAACGTAATGCTGGGGCAGCCGGGGTAGACCGAGTGAGCGTGGAGCGCTTCGCGCCAGCCTCGCACATCTATCTGGCTGAACTGGCACAAGCGCTGCGGGAGGGCAGTTACACACCGCAGCCCGTTCGACGTGTGTACATACCCAAAGGCAAGGGGTGGCGCCCGCTCGGTATACCGGCTGTCAAAGATCGCGTGGTGCAAGCTGCGCTAAAGCTGGTGATCGAGCCAATCTTTGAGCACGAATTCGAGTCCAGAAGCTTTGGCTTTCGGCAGGGTTTGGGTTGCAAGGATGCGCTGCGTGAGGTGGACCGGCATCTGAAGGCGGGCCACTTCTGGGTGGTGGATGCGGACCTGCAAAGCTACTTTGACACGATCCCGCATGATGCCTTGCTTACGAAAGTGGGCAAGCGCATTGCAGATGGTCGTGTGCTGGGGCTTGTTGAGCAGTTTCTCAAGCAAGACATCTTGGACGACATGAAGCGTTGGACACCAA
>CAIQBN010000406.1 GCA_903870065.1 uncultured beta proteobacterium
CCCACTGCTTTTGCGGCAATTTTCTCCTTCCAACCGGCCAACGTGCCTGCCTGGGTGTATTCCGCGTGGCCACGCTCACCGCTTTGGAAAATCACGCCAGCAGCCGTTGGACCGATCACCGAATTGGGCAAGACAAACGATTCACCACACCAGCCGACTTGCAGCGTGCAATGAACGCGCCGCTTTGGCTGTTCGCTTTGGAGGTAGTTAGACAATTGCTGCCTGCCTTTAGATGGGTCAAGTTCCACACCCATTGCCAGCAGTTCACCGCGCAATTGGGAACCATCGCCCGCCAACAACTCCATTGGCATGGCCCATATACGCCATTGGCCCACCGTGGGTTTGAAGCGAAGCAACCGCCCAAAGTTGTTGCTTTGCCCGTCAAACGTCACGGCATCGACGTGGATGGGTGAACAAATCCAAGTATCAAACGGTTCAGGTGGTGAATCATGATTGCCTGAAGCCAGACCGCAGTAGTAAACGCCGGGTCGGTGGCTGCCGTCTGCAGCTTTGGTCCAATCGTCCAACACCACATAGCGCGGCCGAGTAAAATCATCAGGGAATGGGCTTGCTGGCAATGGAAGGGCTTCGCGGTGTTTTAAGGATGCCGTGTTGCAGATCACTGCAGCGGGTGCCGCTGCGTCCTGGGCGGTCGCCAATGCCTGGACTGGCCCTGGTTCGATCACTACTGCATTTGCCTGCGTACCAGCTTGCGTACCCTTTGCATCAATTTCCGCTTCAGCCCCCGCTTCACTTGCGTAGCTAGCTATTGATTCGATAGCGCCAGCAAAACAGACTCTCACCGCATCAAGGCCACCGCCTGTCAATTGGTGCAAGTCGTTGAAGTCGGTCGCCCTGTCTAGTCTGTCCACCGGGAACATAGGCACAACCACGATGCCGCCCACCGCCTTTGCAGCGCCTGCCGCTGCCGTGCGTCCAGGGTTGCCTACCGTGTGGTGGTCATCGTCCGCGGCCAGGATCAACGCCGCATTTGAGTAAAGCTTGCCCAGTGACTTTGCCACAGGTTCAAGGTTTCCCCTATCGAATGCCACAGCTACCACCTGCCCGGTTGCCTCATGAATGGAAGCACCAGTCGCAAAGCCTTCACAAACAATCAGGATGGCACTGACTTCCGCTGTTTCGGGCTTGTCTATCCGGTAGTGGCATCCCTGCTTTTCACCGCCTGTCAGCGGTCGCTTTGTGCCATCGGCGGTAATGAATTGAAGGCTTCGCAGTTCACCCGCCGCGTTGCACATGGGAATCACCAACAACGGCCCGGACAACGAATAGGACAACTTCTCACAATGCGCCCGTGCTGCCACCGTGTCGATCAACCTTGCGCCGTAGGCTTGTATGCCTTTTTTGACAAGGTAGCCATGCTTTGCCGCATCGTCTATCGGTGTTGCCGTCACCCATATCGCCGCCGCCATTTCCGCCGCTGCGTCGTGTTCGGCCTTCTTTGCCCGTTGCCGGGCTTTGTGCATAGACTTCAGCAGCATCGCATAGTGCTTTTGCTGCTCGGGTGTCTGAGCCGTGCGCTCGATACTGCACCACGTTTCTGTGCGGCCTTCCCGCCAATTGCCAAAGCTACCTGCGGATATGTTGTCCAGATGCAGGATGTACCAGCCCGCGTCATCTCCGATTTTGCCATTGGTTGGGAAACGGTGAATTTTTCCATCGGCACTGATGGTCTGCGGTGGTGTCAACCCGGCAGCCAATATAGCCGATTGGAATGCTTGGGTCGCCGCAGAAAAAATGGAGGATTGCCTGGGTGGTGAAAATCGGCTAGTCATATCTTTGCCACCTTCCCACCAGTTTGCCTGCCACCTGCCGTGCGACTACTTTTGACCAGTTTAGGCGGTCGACCCCGGCCGCGCTGCGACATTTTTGCAACCGGCAAAGGCAGCCCAGGGCTGCCTGCGGAGAGCGGGCAAACTTCCTTACCTTCCTTACCTTCCTTACCTTCCTTACCTTCCTTACTTTTGAGCCATGTTGCAACTGTTTCTCTCAGCCAAACCACGCGGCCTCTTGCCACCTGTCCCGGCGTTTGTGGTCCAAGCCGTGAAAATGGGGGCAACAACTCTGGAGTGTCAGACACCATTCTGTTGATGGTCGCACGTGTGTATCCCAGCAGCGAGGCAATGTCACTTTTATCAAGCGTAAATTTTTCCTGTTTTTCCACTTTGAAACCTAACTTTTTTAGCTAAACCATGCTCTCCTCCGTCTCGGTGAAGAACGCGTAAGTCACCCATCCAATTGCGCCATATTGCGTGCTTGAATAGGTCTTCTAGTTAAAAGGTCGAGGTGGACGAAATGGACTTTCAGATTGAAAAAAGGGTATCCCTGCAGGTATGAAATTGGTACAAACCATTAGCAATGACCACCCAGTTTTGCTCAATGCTGCAAGCGCCTCGCACAGTGCGCCAGCAAAAATAATGGCAAGCATCGCAGTGGAGAAGGCCGTAATAGAACTAACTATCACAAAACCCAAGCCACCAAAAAAACCAGCCGCGCACCCAAAGTGCGCATCAAAGACAGCTAGCAGCACGTCTACAACCAGCGAGCCAGACAACATATAAAGCACCTGCACTGCCTGCCTCTGCGCCCTGCAGGTGCCTTTTTTTTTCAGGATGAAGGTGCTGTTCATTCAGCAAAGTCTACCAAAGACACCAAAAAATAACAACTAATAGTTGTTATGAACTTGTGTTTGATATCTTTTTGTGCATATAGGAAATTGCGAAACTGCTAGTTCGCGAACTGGTTTAGCTTAAGAAAACGATGCTGACGCGAGCCTCCAGATCCGCGCTTCCCCAATCAATCACCTGTTTTTGAACCCTTCCTGTTGCTCTTTTAGGCTGCACATTTGCGCCGCGTTTTCTGACTGATTGAGCAAAAACAACATGGAGAAATTTTCCTTTGAATGGTGCCTCGCGCGTTCTGGAATGGACTCTACTTGCCCCAAAGGCGTGCAAAAATGGACGAAAATCCAGTTATAAAGGGGAGCACCAAAGGCACACCTCGCGCCCTTGTAGCCCAACTTGCCGAGGCCACACATTGCGGGTTGCTGCAGACCAAATTCTTGAACACCACTTGCTAGGGATCTCCAGCACCGTTCGGTGGAATCAACGCTGCCGTGTCAAAACGGAGTCAACAGAAAAATAAGAAGAAATAAGGCCGCGTAAATGAAAGTAACTTCCGTACCAAAACGGTGCCACTGGCATGGAGTTTGGGGGCAAAAATGCAAAAAAAAGCCCAACTAACTTAGTTGGGCTTTCAAAACACTTTCAATGTAACCTGTTGATTTCATTGAACTTTTTTGCTTGGCGGAAACGGAGTCTGCCTCCGCCGAACTTTTATCACCTTCAACCACAATCAACCTCACTCATTGGCATAGTCTTTCTCCAATGAAGATGGCAAATAGCATCCACCAACCGTAATCAGGCGTTATCATCCAACTGCACACAGTTTGTTGGGTTGTATGTTGGGTTCATCCCCGGACCGTGTTCACATAGGGTTCGGCCATGCCAAAGATTGCCCGCGAACTGTCTGCAT
This sequence comes from uncultured beta proteobacterium, assembly GCA_903870065.1. Classification (GTDB taxonomy): domain Bacteria; phylum Pseudomonadota; class Gammaproteobacteria; order Burkholderiales; family Burkholderiaceae_C; genus Allorhodoferax. The sequence continues at coordinate 3,553 of CAIQBN010000406.1, forward strand.
TGGAAGTTGGTCGCCTCAAAGCGCCGGGATTCGCCAGCGTGGGAGGTGTTCCCGGACTGCATATGCAAATCAGCGCCACGGGCGCACGGTCTTGGATTCTGCGCGTCAAAGTGGGCAGCAAACGCCGCGACATGGGGCTGGGTGCATTTCCGGGCGTAACCCTCGCACAGGCTCGCCAGAAAGCCCGTGAAGCCCGCGAAGCTATCGACAGCGGCAACGACCCCATCTTGACCCGTGAACGCGCCCAAAGCCAATTACGGGCTGCACAAGCAAGTGCAATGACATTCAAGAAAGCGTCCGAAAACTTCATTCTGATGAAGTCAAAAGAGTGGACAAATCCAAAGCACACTGCTCAGTGGGGCGCAACACTGGAAACTTATGCTTTCCCCGTTATCGGCAACCTTGATGTAAGAGACATTCAAGACGCGCACATTCTGAAAATATTAGAACCCATTTGGGCTGTCAAGACAGAAACAGCAACCCGCATTCGTGGCCGCATTGAAAGCGTTCTGGATTGGGCTAAGGCGAAGAAATTCCGCACGGGAGAAAATCCCGCCCGCTGGAAAGG
>CAIQBN010000407.1 GCA_903870065.1 uncultured beta proteobacterium
TGACCAGACACTTCCATCTTGCGCCAGACTGCGGTATGGTGGGTCCGTACTTCAATGTGCCGGAGGCGTTTGATGGCCAAGCGTTTGCTGTCCCAGCCCTTGGGCGGGCATTTGATTCCTTCACCGGGGCTTCTGGAAGCGCCGGTGCTGGATTTAATGTGTTCGCATTTTGTCCTGACGTTAGCCGCACGCCAGGGCGCCAGCCTGAATGTTCGGCGCGATTTCAACGGGATTGTCGGTCTGGCCGGACGCCACCTGGTTTGGCCGGTATCGGTGCTGGCACGCCTGCGCGAATTTTTGATGCGTCGCTGTGTCAGCAATGAGCTGTGGCGTGGTCATGAGCTATTGGATGCTACTGAATTCCTGGCTCGCCATGGGGTCTGGCGTGGCCCCTATGACGAAGCCACCCTGTATTTCTTTCTGGATGAATACGCCAAGGACCAGCCCAAGGACCTGATCTCGGTTTTGAGTGTGACCGGTGAGTGGCTGCGCCACTCCCTTAAAAGGCAATCCACCCTGGTTGAAAAGAACATCAACGCGTTGGCGGGCTTGCTGCAATTGAACAAGGCAGAGCGTGCATTACTACTCTATGGAACGCTGGCGCGTTACCAGCGCGATATGCGAAGCATATTGGTGGAGTTCAAGGTCAATAATGCGCCCGAAGCATACGCCGCGATCGCTGCTGTCGCGGGTGTCGATGCAGAGCAGGTGGCCGAGGCCCTGCGGGCGGGATCGCGACTAGAACGTATCGGACTGGTCGAAAACCTGATCTCGGAGCACAACATCACTGATCTTGCAGATTTAATGAAGGTCAGCGAAAAATTGCCGCCGGTGCTGATGCGCCAATACCGCGATCAAGCCGAATTGATGGCGGTGTTTACCCGACTTTCCGTCAAGAGTTCACTGGTGCTGGAGGATTTTGCGTTCGTGGCAGAAGATGCCCAGGTGCTGCGCAACCTGTTGGCCAATGCAGTGGCCCGGCAGGAAATTGGCATCAATGTGCTGCTGTACGGGCCACCAGGAACCGGCAAAACGGAGTTGGCCAAAGTGGTCGCCCAGTCTGCCGGGCTTGAATTGTTTGAGGTCGAATACGCTGATCGCGATGGCAACTCCTTGAGCGGGCGGGATCGTTACCGCTCCCTGCAAATCGCCCAGGTATTCTTGAAGGGAAGTGCGCAAGCGGCGCTGCTGTTTGATGAAGTGGAAGACGTTTTTCCGACCCTGTCGAACGAAGCAGCCCAGTGGATGACGCGGGCTGAGTCCACCTTAGCGCCGCCTGGCAGCGGCGGCAGTGTCAATGGCAAGGCCTGGGTGAACCAGGTCCTGGAGTCCAATGTCGTGCCGACCATCTGGGTCACCAACCGCATTGAGCAAATTGACCCTGCCTTTCGGCGGCGTTTTGCATACCACCTGGAGCTCAAGTCACCGCCACCCGGTGCGCGCGAAGAATTGGTGCGCAAAACACTGGCTGGCGTCGCGGTATCGGATGGCTTTGTGGCCCGCTTGACGCATCGAAAAGGGCTCACCCCGGCGCAGATTCGCACGGCCGCCCGTTTCGCAGGCCTTGCAAGCGCCGGAACAGTTGGTGACGCCGTTGGTGTGATTAATTTGGAAATGCTGATTGAACGCCAGCTGAAAAACGCGGATCAGGCCTTGGGTAACCGGGTGCAGGACTGCATGCGGCAGGTTGGAAGCGGAGCCTATGACATGAAGCTCCTCAACGTTCAAAGTCGATTTGAGTTGCCACGCATCGTGCTGGCGCTTCAATCCCGTGGCCACGGAACTTTATGCTTTTACGGCCCGCCCGGTACAGGAAAGACCGCATTGGCCGAGCACATTGCCAGCACGTTGGTGCAACCGCTGCATGTGCGCAGGGCCAGTGATCTCATGAGTAAGTATGTGGGTGAAACCGAACAGAATATGGCATCCATGTTTCGGGATGCGCAAACAGAAAACGCCGTTTTGCTACTGGATGAAGCAGATAGCTTTCTTCAGGATCGCCGCAGTGCGCAACGCAACCATGAGGTGAGCGAGGTCAACGAAATGTTGCAGGGGATGGAGCGTTTTCGTGGGATTTTCATCTGCACTACCAACCTGATGGATCAAATCGACCAAGCCGCCTTGCGCAGGTTCACCTTCAAGATCCAATTTCAGCCGCTGACACGCGCGCAACGACAAACATTGTTTTTGCTGGACGCCTGCCGTAGCGATGTGAACGGGATGACCGCCGATGTTGAACATCGACTGGCGGCACTGGATCACCTGTGTGTTGGGGACTTCGCCGCGGTTAAACGCCAGGCGGAAATATTGGACATACAGCTGGAAACGACAGAATTTTTGGAGCAGCTCGAAGCGGAACACCGACTAAAACCGGAGGTTCGCCAGGCCCGTAGCATGGGTTTTTTCCATTGAATGGGTGGAATTTTGAAAATATTTTGCGATCTGTCAACCGAACAATGGAGTCATCCGTCTTTGGTGTAAGCGGACGTCATCAATCGCGAATACGGTCAATCAAAGGGCCGGGCGACTTTGGAAATGTCCATTTTTCATCATTTTGACCTGTTGATATGAACAAAGAGACGATCAAAGTCCCAGAAAAAGGCACCTACCAGTGGCAGTTGTTTGACTACTGGTCCGACGAATACCGTCATACCAATGCGGACCATTCGGCCTATATTGCGCTGAATTTTGCCGGCGTTCTGGACGCCTGCCGCACCAAGCTGCATACCTTGATTCAGCATCACAGCCAGCATGTATGTGACGCCAAAGGCGGCAATCGCCACAGCCGTGCCATTGCGCGTTTGCAAAACACCATGTCCGGTGCGGCCATGTCGTACGAAAGCTGCTTTCGCCAGGGGTCTGCAGCTTAATTGCCCGCACAGGCGTTAGCGGATAGACACCACGCGCAGGACCTCCTGCGCGTAGGCCTCGAGTTTTTTTGAGCCGATGCCGCTAATTCCCTGCAAGTCACCCAAGGTTTGCGGCGCCCTTTTTGCAATGGCAGCCAGCGTCGAATCGTGAAAAATGACGTAAGCCGGCAGGTTGTGTTCCCGTGCCACTTCACCCCGCCAAGCCTTCAGTGCGGCGTAGCGCACCAATCCCTCACCATCCAGAGCAATCGGCGCCTTGATTGCGGCAGACCCCGCACCGGCACGTTTGCCTTTGCGACTCGATAGGGCGGAAACGGATTCTCGCAATTGCACTTGTACTTCACCGCGCAATACGGCGCGCGACTGCTCCGTGAGCTGCAGCGTATTGAACGCCTGCGCATCGACGGACACTGCGCCGATCGCGATGAGCTGGCGCAACACGCCGCGCAGTTGAACTTCACTGAAATCGGAACCGATGCCAAAAGTGCTCAGTTCGGTGTGACCGTGTTGAATGACCTTTTCGGTGGCTTTGCCACGCAGGATGTCCATCACGTGGCCGGCGCCAAACGACATGCCGCTGGACTGCTGAATCCGGTAAATCGTGCTGAGCAGTTTGCGCGCAGCATCGGTTCCGTCCCATACCTCGGGCGGATTCAAGCAGTTGTCGCAGTTCATGCACCGGTAGCGAGCGGCAGCAGGCTTTGCTGCAGTCGATTCGACGCCCGCCTGGAAAGTTGACATGTCTTGGGACGGCTCTGCAGTGGCTTGCGGGTCATGCCCCAGGTGCTCCCCAAAATACGCTAACAGGCGCACCCTACGGCAGTCGGTGGCTTCCGCCAAGCCCAGCAAGGCATCGAGCTTGCCACGCAAACCCTGCTTGAATTCTTCGCCAGCCGGGCTTTCGTCAATCATGCGGCGTTGGTTTACTACGTCTTGCAGCCCGTAGGCCATCCAGGCGTAGGCTGGTAGTCCATCGCGGCCGGCACGCCCGGTCTCCTGATAATAGCCCTCGATGTTCTTTGGCATGTCCAGGTGCGCGACAAAGCGAACATCCGGTTTGTCGATGCCCATGCCAAAGGCAATGGTGGCCACCATGACTACACCCTCTTCGCGCAGAAAGCGATCTTGATGATCCTGGCGCATCCGGCTGTCCAGCCCGGCGTGGTACGGCAGCGCGTTGATACCTGCTTCGACCAGGGTCTGGGCCACATCCTCCACTTTTCTGCGCGACTGGCAGTAGACGATTCCGGCGTCGCCCTCATGCTCGCGCTCTATGAAGCGCAACAATTGCTGGATTGAATCGCGCTTCTCGACAATCGTGTAGCGAATATTGGGGCGGTCGAAACTGCTGACAAAAGCCCGCGCGCCTTCGAGTTGCAGACGTTCCAGGATGTCGCTTTGTGTCAAGGCATCAGCGGTTGCGGTAAGGGCCATGCGCGGCACCGTGGGGAAACGTTCGTGCAGCACAGTAAGCGCGCGATATTCAGGTCTGAAATCGTGCCCCCATTGGCTCACGCAGTGTGCCTCGTCGATGGCAAACAGGCTGAGTTGGCCCCGCTCAAACAGCGAGTCCAGCTGCGCCAGAAACCGGCTGCTGGTGACTCTTTCTGGTGCGGCATACAGCAGCGTGATGTCCCCGCGCAGCATGCGCTGCTCGACCTGGTAGGCCGCATCCGCCGACAGTGTTGAGTTCAAAAAAGCGGCACTGACACCCGCCTCATGCAGAGCGCCCACCTGATCGTGCATCAGTGCGATCAGGGGCGAGATGACCAGTGTGACGCCCCAGCCGGCGCGCTGGCGCGCAATGGCGGGAATTTGGTAGCACAGTGATTTGCCACCACCGGTTGGCATCAACACCAACGCATCGCCGCCGTTGGCCACATGCTCAATGATGTCTTGCTGCGGTCCGCGAAACTGAGCGTAACCGAACACTTCTTCCAATATGGCGTGGCAAGTCTGACTGGAAGTGGCGAACATATTTGCTATCAAAATAGTAGCTACCTAGGCAATGTTGACGAGGGCTAGGGCCTAGAAAACCTTGAAGGCTTGGCGAAAAAGCGACCCTGCCGCCCCATATTGTCGGGCATGGGTGTTGGGGTGAGGGCGGTACACCGGCGCAGGCTGCACTAAAATGGTGGCACCCCAAGGAGCGCTGCAGCGTCCCGGCGCTGCGTAAGCAGATTGCCAGCGGACGCCAGGCTTGGGTTTGTCAACCGCGCTCACTTGTCTACCGAGAAAGTGAGCTGCCGACTATGAAGACCCACTCCTACACCCGCGCCCAGGCCCTGCCAGGAATTTTGGCCAATCGAATTGCCATTTTGGACGGCGCCATGGGCACCATGATTCAGCGCTTCAAGCTGGGTGAAGCGCAATACCGCGGCGAGGGCTACCACGGGCCAGATGGCCAGGGGGACCGGTTCAAGGATGTGCCCCGTGATGTCAATGGCAACAATGAATTGCTGAGCCTGACCCGACCGGACGTCATTCGCGACATCCATGAACGTTATTTGGCCGCAGGTGCGGATCTGATTGAAACGAATACCTTTGGCGCCACCACCGTCGCACAGGCCGACTACGACATGGCAAATTTGGCGGTGGAGATGAATTTGGCTTCCGCCCGATTGGCCCGTGCCGCCTGCGACAAGTTTTCCACGCCCGATAAACCCCGCTTTGTTGCCGGTGCTGTGGGACCTACGCCCAAGACGGCCAGCATCAGCCCCGACGTTAATGACCCCGGCGCCCGCAACGTCACATTTGAAGAGCTGCGCGTAGCCTATTACCAGCAAGTGCAGGCGCTGGTGGAAGGGGGTAGTGATGTGCTGCTGGTGGAAACCATTTTTGACACGCTCAACGCCAAGGCCGCGTTGTTCGCAATTGATGAATACTTTGAGGCCAGTGGCGAGCGACTGCCTATTATTATTAGTGGCACGGTGACCGACGCCTCTGGGCGCATTTTGAGCGGCCAGACTGTCACGGCTTTTTGGCATAGTGTGCGCCATGCGCAGCCACTGGCTATTGGGCTGAACTGTGCGCTGGGCGCGGCGCTCATGCGACCTTACCTGCAGGAGTTGCACCGCGCAGCTCCGGATGTTTTCATCAGCTGCTACCCCAACGCGGGACTTCCCAACCCGATGAGCGACACCGGTTTTGATGAGACGCCCGAGGTTACGGCACGCCTGGTGCGCGAATTCGCCGTCGAGGGACTGGTCAATATTGTGGGCGGTTGCTGCGGCACGACGCCGGACCACATCGGCGCCATCGGACAAGCCATCGCACCCCTGGCAGCCCGTTCGACGCGGCGCCAGTTCTTCCATGCGGACGCTGACCAGCTGACTCCATGACAGGCAGGACGCTGGTGATTTTCCACCAGGTACTAGCGCACAGCAAAGCACCGCTGCGATGTGAGTGTTCCGATGTGACTCCGGCCCAA
>CAIQBN010000408.1 GCA_903870065.1 uncultured beta proteobacterium
TTGCCGCTGCCAGTATGCCCCACCAGGCCATAAAACCCGCCGGCCGGTATATCCAGCGAGAGCCCATGCAACACCACCGTGGCGGGGTCGTACCCAAACTGAAGCTGTTCGATCCGTATTGCGCCACGACCAATACGCTGGGGGCCGGCGATGGCGGCGGGTCGGCGCTCTTGCAACAAGGCATCCACCCGGGCCGCTGCCACCACCGCCTGTTGCAATTGGCCAAACTGCAGCGTGATCTGAATCAACGGGTCGACCACCCGACCGATGTAACTGACAAATGCATAGAGCACACCGATCTCCAGCGCGCTCAAGCTGCGCTGACCAAAACTGTGAATCACCACCACCAGCAACAGCACGTTGATCAAATCGAGCATGGGGCGCAACAGCCAGGCGTTGGCCCGCATCTCAGCCATGCGGGCATTCAGATGCTGCCCATTGGTTGAGTCGAACCGGTCGCGAAAGCGCTGCTGCGCATTGCTGGCCTGCAACACGGCCATGCCCGCAATGGACTCCGACATCTGGGCATTGATATCGCTGCGCTTTTGCCGTGCACGGGCCACGGCAGGGGCACTCCAGCGCTGGTAAAACCACACGATCACCACCACCGCTGGAATCAGGGTGAGCACGATCAGCATCAAACGCCAGTCCAGCCAGGCCATGGCACCCAGTGCGCCCAGCACCACAATGCTGCTGTCCAGCATGACAAACAGCACCTGCACATATAAATTTTTCACCTGCTCGGTGTCGTTGGTGACCCGGCTGACCAGTTGCCCGGTAATCGCCTTGTCGAAAAAAGCCATGGGCAGGCGCAGCACATGTCCATACACTTCTTCGCGCAGGCGGCGCACCGAGCGCATGGCCACGCCAGAGAGGCGGGTCAACTGCGTATAACGAATCACGCTGGCCACACAGCCAACCACCACGATTGCACCCAAAAGCAGGCCCATATCCTGCAGCACCAGATTGCGGGGCAATAAATACTGGTCAATAAAGTACTTGCCCAGCAAGGGGCCAAGCGCCTCCAGCAAAGCTGCCACGATCAGCCAACACCCGCCCAACAACAGGTGGCGTCGTTCGGGCGCAGCGGCATGCAGCAGCAGCGCCACTGCGCGGCGCGAACTCTGCCCCAGTGGAGCGGCGGTGAGTTGGGTCTCAGGCGGCATCCAGACTGGCCTCGAGTTGCTGGTAGCGCCACTGCGCCGCATACCAGCCATTGCGCTCCAGCAAGCTGGAATGGTTGCCTTGCTCGCTGATCCGGCCGTCCTTGAGCACCACGATGTGGTCTGCGTCCATCACCGCACTCAACCGGTGACTCACAATCAACGCGGTACGGCCCGCTCGAGCGCTGCGCAAATGGTGCAGGATGTCAGTTTCGGTTTGGGTGTCAACGGCCGACAAGGCGTCATCGAGCAACAACAGCGGTGCATCGGTCAACATGGCGCGAGCAATGGCCACCCGCTGGCGCTGTCCGCCCGACAGGGCGATACCCTTTTCACCCACCGGGGTGTCGTACCCCTGAGGCATGCGGATGATGTCGTCGTGAATGGATGCCAGTCGCGCCGCTTCCTCAATTTCAGTGCGACTGGCGTCGGCTTTGGCCAGCGCAATATTCTGCGCAATCGAGGCCGAAAACAAAAATGGCTCCTGCGGCACCCAGCTGATGGCCCGGTTCAGTGCATCCAGCTGATACTGCTGCAAAGGTTTTTCACCCCAGGTGATGCTGCCAGATTGCGCCGCATATTGGCGCAATATCAGACGCAATATGGTGGACTTGCCGGCACCGGTGGCGCCCACCAGACCCAGCGTTTGCCCCTCCTGCAGGCACAGGCTCACGCCATCGAGCGCCAACCCAGTGTGCCCAGGGTAGGCAAAGCCGAGGTCCCGCAATACCAAGGCACCCCCCAGCACTGCCGGCAACTCACCATGGTCATCGATCGACAGGGGCGCATCCAGGGTGGGCTGCAAACGCCCCCAGGCCGCGCGCCCACGCTCCAGCAGTGCCAACACCCAGCCTGCTGCAAACATCGGCCAGATCAATTGACCGAGGTACATGCTGAAGGCGGTTAACGCGCCGATGCTGAGCTGCCCCTGCCAAACCAGAAATCCACCGAGTCCGAGCGTCAATGCAGTTGCAGTGACCAGGGTGATACCCACTGCTGGCTCAAAAGCCGCCTCCCAGCGCTGGGCGCGCAGGCTGGCACTGGCCGCCGCCTCGGCCAATTCGGAAAAGACATGCGCACTGCGCGCCTCCAGACCGAGTGCGCGCAAAGTCCGTACGCCCGTCAGCGTCTCCTGCACATGGTCATTGAGTTTGCCAAACGCATCCAATGAATCCCGCGATGCCTGGTGAATATGGTTTGAAATGCGCCAAAATGCCAGCGCCATCAAGGGAAACGGCAACAGCGCTGCGGCCGCTAGACGCCCGTCCACACCCAGAGTCATCATGGCCACGACCATGATCAGCGTCAATGTTCCATCAAAACCGGCCAACATGGCCTCGCCAGAAGCCATTTCAACCGAGTCAATGTCGTTGGTGGCCAGCGCCATGAGGTCACCGGTGCGCTTGAGCTGGAAAAA
>CAIQBN010000409.1 GCA_903870065.1 uncultured beta proteobacterium
ACGCTGTGTTTGGCGGTCAGACTCAGCTCTGGCTGTTGTCCGGCAAAAAAGCTTGGAACGTAAACATAAGCCGTCTTGATATCGCCACTCTGAAACCGGGAACTGGCCAACAGCTGTAACGTGTCGGCTGTAACGTCGCGCTTGGCAAACGAGGGAGCAAAGTCGTATTGGTCCCGGTATTTGTTACTCAGAAAGCTGCTGGCCGCCGCCACCAGCCGGACGTTGGACAGAATGTCTGCCGGCAGTGTGGCGGTCGCAAAGGGCTGGGCAAGACTGCCCAGCTCCACCATGGATGGCAATTTCAGATCGCGGCTGGACATGATCGATGTGGCCACGCAGCGGGTGTCCACTGCGTCATTTTTGAAACACTCGGGGTCCACGGTTTTGACACCAAATTTCGCAGCCACTGTTTTTGCGGAATGAATAGCTTGTTCGGTCTTGAGTCTGACCACCATGGTGTCCAGCCCGGTTGTGAGTGATGCAATTGCCAAATTGATTTGTTCAATTTTTTGCAGCTCGACAAACCGCTGGGGGTCGGTGGTGATGGCGTCCGCGATCAGGCTGGCAGACTGATCGAAACTGGTGCTGAGCCCAAACAGGGTCTTGACCTGCGGGGCGATAACGATGACAGGCACCTGGTCGTCGTCGGTGATGGCGATGCTGGCGTCAGCATCTTGGGCCGTCAGGTCAAACTGCCGTGTCTTCACTTCATTACTCGCTGTGGACACCAGGGCCAGAACCAGAGCCCAGGCACCGCGAGTTGAGCCACTGCGGTCAGTGCCCACACGCACGGTGTCGCCCTTTTGCAGCTTATCGACATAAAAGAGTGGCAGACGCTCGGCGCCTCTTTGCACGGTCACGGTGATGACCGGGCCCGCGTGGCTGGTGCTTTTATTGTTGTTGTCGCTCCAGGCCAGGCCCATGCTTGCGATAAACGTGAATAACACCAACCAGTGTCTAATACTTTTCATAACGTACAACCGCTTCGGATCGTGGTTCACCTGTGACGGGCGATGGGGCATGTGGCGTGCGCTTGGGTCTGTTGACCGGGTTGGAGATCGTGGGGGATTATGGCGACGAATTGCAGGGCCACGGGAGGCGTCGTGTCGCTGCTATGTGATGCGCTTCGATTACCATCGTTTCCATAAAACGCGATCATCGTCTTGGCGTTGACTTATCCATGACATGAAACCTTTGAATGCTTCTGCGGTGACCCAACCCTACCTCGACATCCACCCCGAAGTGGCCCAAGCCCTGGCCGGGCACCAGCCCCTGGTTGCGCTGGAGTCCACCATCATCTCGCACGGCATGCCTTACCCGCAAAACGTGGCTACAGCCTTGCGGGTGGAAGCCGAGGTGCGCCAGCATGGTGCAGTGCCCGCCACCATCGCCATCGTCAACGGGCGCTTAAAAGCCGGGCTGACCGAGGCCGAGATTGAGATCCTGGGTACCAGCGGGCGCAGCGTAAGCAAGGTCAGCCGGCGCGACATCCCCTTCATCGTCGCCGGCGGAACCACGGGCGCAACCACGGTGGCCGCCACCATGGTGATTGCCGCGATGGCCGGCATCCGGGTGTTTGCGACCGGTGGCATTGGTGGTGTGCACCGGGGGGCACAGCACAGTTTTGATGTATCGGCCGACCTGCAGGAGTTGGCACAAACACCGGTGGCCGTAGTTTGCGCCGGTGCAAAGTCGATCCTTGACCTGGGCTTGACCTTGGAATATCTGGAAACCCATGGTGTTCCTGTCGTGGGGTACTGCACGCCCTGGCTGCCAGCATTTTTTACCCGCGACAGCGCATTCAAAGTGGACTACCAACTGGACACGGCGCAGGCCATTGCAGAGGTGATGCATGCCAAGTGGAGCATGGGCCTGCATGGCGGTTTGGTGGTCGCCAACCCGATTCCCGAGGCCAGCGCTATGCCACGTGCGGTGATTGACGCTGCGGTGGAGCAGGCACTGCACGAAGTGCAGGCGCAGGGCATTGGCGGCAAGGAGTCCACCCCGTTTTTGTTGGCCAGGGTGTGCGAGTTGACCGGTGGCGACAGTCTGACTGCCAATATCGAACTGGTGCTCAACAATGCCCGATTAGCGGCTGCCATTGCCAGCGCCTACCAGTGCCTGGTTCGGCAGTAGTTGCTGACGGTGTGTTTCAGAACGACCTGTCTATCACCACACCTTGCACGGTTTGGCTGATCGCATTGCCGAGCCGGGCTTGCAGGCGAAGGCGCTGGAAAACTCCGGCAAATTGACCACCACGCCATTGACCCGGTACTTTCCGGGCGAGTGTGGGTCTGTGGCAGCTTGCACGCGCAGGTCTTGCGGGCGGTTGTTCTCGCAGGCCCACTGCGCAAACCCAATAAAAAAACGCTGCTCAGGCGTAAAGCCATCACGACTCTCGGGTGTCATTGTGGCGGATTGCATCTTCCACGCCGCCCACGCGAGCACCATGCCACCCAAATCGGCCATGTCCTCACCGAGTGTCAAACGGCTGTTGATCCGTATGTCATCCACGACCTTGTATCGTGCGTATTGGTCGACGATGCATTGGGCACGGCGTTCAAATATTTCTTTGTCCCCGCGCGACCACCAGTTCTTTAAATTCCCCTGCGCGTCAAACTTGCGTCCCTCGTCGTCAAAGCCGTGGATCAATTCATGTCCAATCGTGCCACCGGTGTTGCCATAGCCAGGTGCGTCGTCCATTTTTGGGTCGAACAGCGGAGGTTGCAACACGCCCGCTGGAAAGTTCATGTCGTTCATTTGCGCGCTGTAATAGGCATTGACGGTCGGTGGTGTCATGGCCCATTCGCCACGGTCCAGCGGCTTGCCGATCTTGGCGAGCTGTCGGCGCACTTCAAACCGGGTTGCGGCGACAACATTGCCATAGAAGTCATCGGGTGCAATCGATAACGCGCTGTAGTCGCGCCAGGTGTCGGGGTAGCCAATTTTGTTGACAATGGTCCTAAGCTTTGCAATTGCCTTGCGTTTGGTGGATTGGCTCATCCAGTCGAGTTGTTCCAACTCGTCTTGCATGGCCTGCTCGATCTGTTCGGTCATGCGCAAGGTGCGCTGCTTTAACTCCGGGCTAAAGGCGCGATTCACAAATTCCCGACCCAAGGCTTCACCTAGCTGTGCATCCACCAGGGTTACACACCGCTTCCAGCGCGGCTGTAGTCGCGGAGTGCCACGCAGAGTTTGAGAGAAGAATTGGAAGTTTTCATTGACCAGGTCACTGGAGAGTAAGTGGGCCTGGCTGTGCAGCACGTGCCAGCGCAAATAGACCTTGATGTCGCCGAGTGAACTGGTTTGCCAGTGGCGTGCCAGAGCGCGAAAAAATCGGGGCTCGGTCACATTGACCACTGGCACCTGTGCAAGGTCCAGGGCGAGCATGTACTCGCTCCAGGAAAAACCCGGTGTGAGAGCCTGCAGTTTGGCGACCGGCATTGTGTGAAACAGTTGATAGGGGTCGCGTTTGCTGATCGCAGACAGGGTCGCTTTGGCTAACGCGGTTTCTGTTTTTAGCACCGTCGCAGCATATTGCTGGGCGGCATCACGTGGCTCTCCCGCCAATACAAACATCCGTGCCACATGTCGCAGATATTGGGCGCGAAGTGCTCGGGAGGCGGCATCGGTCTTGGTGTAATAGTCCCGTTCAGGCAGACTCAGACCACCACCACTGGCAAATGCAATCACTCGTGATGAGTCGGAAAAATCCTGATCGGCGCCAAACCCGAAATAAATGCCGCTGTCGCCGGTTGCCAGGTGCAAGCTGGCAAGTACAGCGGGCAAGCCCGTCTTGCTTTGAATCGTATTGATGGCATTAAGCAGGTGGCTTAAGGGTGCGGCACCCTGTTGCTCCACCCGGTCTACGTTCATGCAGGCGCCAAAGTAATCGCCCATCTTTTGCTGATTGGCATCGTTCCCAGATGCCCTGCGTGAGACCGTGTCAAGAATTCCCCACAGGAAGCGTTGATTGTCCTCGTAAAGCTTGCCATACACACTCCAGCGAGACTGGTCGTCCGGGATCGGATTGTTCTTGATCCAGCCGCCACAACTGAACCGATAGAAGTCGTCGCATGGGTTGGCCGAAGCATCCATCGAGGACAGGTCCAGGCCGGGGGTGTAGGGCAGGTCTGTCAAAGGTTGATCAGCCTGCGTCGGGGCTGCTGCTGCCTGGGCATGGGCAGGAGAACCCACGAACAGGAATTGCACAAGCAGCAAACAAGAGAAGAGTCGATGCATGACGGGCGAAATTTATTGGTCGCGAATTGCTATCAAATATATAGCATAAATGCTATATTTCACGAGGGCTAGCGCCAATCCCGACCTTGACTATCCAGATTTTGGTGTTCCCGCTCCTGTCGCTCCTTCAACTTGGCCTTCTGGTTTTTGTCCGGATCTTCATCACCCGTCAGCGCGCGTCGCTGATTTGGCGATGGGGCAGCGGCGCCAGCGGTTGGCCTGTTTTGCTGGTTGCTGGTGTTTTGCTGCGTCGTGGGAAACGAGGGAGTAGGGCGTGCGCTTTCATTCGACCCGGTGCCATTGTTTTCACGGTTGAAGATAGGAACTTCATTGCGGTTGGGTCGGGCTGTCGGCTGAACCGGAACGGGCGTAAAAACCGGGTTTTGTGGTACTGGATTTTGAAACGATTCGCGTGAACGATCGCCCCGCTGTTGGTCGGTGTTGCGTCCGTCAAAGCCGCCACGCTCACCACTGTTGTTGTAGCGAGATGACTCACGTTCGCGCCAGGGTTGCCGCTCGGTGCGTTCTTGCTCTTGAGTCCGGTTGGATTGGGGCGTTTGAAACACCGGATTGGATTGGCGATTGTCCGGTGACGTCCGGTAGGGTTGGGTGGACGCACCATCGCCGCGGCGCAAACGATCGGCCCCCCGGTCCCAGCGAAAACGCTCCACGTACCGGCTGCTGTGGTCGTAGCTTGGAACATATGCCTGATGCGGTGGCAGTGGGGTCCAATAAGCGGGCGGTGGCCTTCGGGAACCACCAATGCCGATGGTAATAGACGTTTGTGGCCCAGACCAGGTCACCAGCGCAGGTGCATAGGCCGGGCGTGACTCAAACCGGCCCGGTGCCCAGGCCCAGCGGCCCCGATATTGCACCCAGCGCCCATAGTGAAACGGTGCGAAGCCCCAGGGCGCGTTGTCGACCCAACTCCATCCCCAGTGCCGGGTCCAGACCCAGCGGCCGTCGCGGTAGGGTTCCCATCCGGACGCCACTCTGGTGGGGATCCAGATGTTGCCGTGTTCTTCAGCGACTTCCCAGTTGCCGTATTGGCCAAGTTCCTCTGCGCCGGTCATTTCGGGCGAGACAAACATTTCATCATCCATCGCCAGGTTGTCCTGCATTTCGTCCTGGGAAAGGAACCAATTGCTGAAATAGTCGCGGGCGATGGGTTTGCGTTCGAGTCGGGGCGAGCCCGGTATGACTCCAAACTCTGCTTGCTCGCCTTCACGTAGCCAGGCGCGTTGCACCGCAGCGGCAGGGTCTGAGTCAAACCGCACGCTACCCTGTAGTGCTGCAATTCGCGTGACACGATCAAGTTGGCCAATGCGAACCAGACCTTCGGTTTCGGTGCTTATAACCCCTTCGCGGGTTTGAATCCGCGCTTGGGCGGCGGTCTGGGGTGTGCGAACGCGCAGGGCCAAGCCACCGCGCGCCAGGCGCAGCACCAGCGCCGCATCGTCGAGTTGAAGGAACTCGATGTCGCTTTTTTCGTCCAGCCACAGTGAGGTCGAGCCCACGCGCACCGCCACCTTGGAGCGGTCCCCAACCCGCAACTGGTCACCCTGAGCAATGGTCTGGTTGCGCAGAACCCGGCTCCAGGCCTGGGTGTCGGGCTCCATCATCCAGGCGTCGCCCACTACTTCGGCAATTCTGCCGGCCCGTGTAGGAGGGTCCGCCCAGGCTGGATTGGCAAAGGCCGTCAACAATGCAACGGCCGCCAGCGTGGCACCGCGCAGCAGGGGGCACGCGCACACCAGCCGGCGTATGCGATGCAGAACTTGCACCCCAGCGGCGCGCAGCGCCAAACCTAGGTTGTGGGCCAGCGTTTCTGTAACAGAAGCAATACGAAATAGTTTCATGGTTCAGCCTTAACGCACCAGGTCAGCTAACGGCTGACCTGAACCACGTGCAAGATGGGCCATGAGCGCGCAGCCATCATTCAGTCGCTTTGGGCGGCGAGGTGCTGGGCAGAATCGGGCGCACCTCATGCGCCTGCACATCCACAATGTCGGCGCTGGACGCCATGGCACTGCCGCCATGGCCGCGCCAATTGCCGGTCCGAACGGTGTTCGCGGTCTGTCTGAATCGGGAAAACGTTGCAAACACCGCAGGCTTGCGCCCGGTAAGCCAGAAGCGGACCAGATTGGCCAGCACAACCACCAGCCCAACTCCGAGCACGCCCAGTACCAACACACCGGCCAATAGGAGTAGCGTGAGTTTGAACACGATTCGAAAGATACCTGACACTTGTTGAAAAATCCAATTCATTGCGCTATTTTGCACTTAGCGGCAAAGTCCACACGCGCGGGCAGTGTCATTCACGCGCCGATGCCATCAGTGCGGCAAAGCCGATAAAAACGCCGCCGGTCAGGCGGTTAAACATTCGCATGACTGTGGCGCGCTGCAAGTAGATCGATAGGCGCTGGCCGCTGAGCGCGTAGACAAAATACCATGCCACTTCGATAACCGTGAAAGTGACCAAAAGAATGGTGAACTGGGGAAGCTGAGGCGCTTGCAGGTTAATGAACTGCGGGAAAAAGGCCGCCGCAAACAAAATAGCCTTGGGATTGCTGGCCGCCACCAAAAATCCCTGGCGGTAAATACTGGCTGAACCGGCCGCCTCACTCACAACAGTTGCTGCATCAGCGGACTGCTCGGCCACGGGCGATCGCCAGCACTTGAGCCCCAAGTACGCCAGGTAGGCCGCCCCGGCCAGGCGCAGGGCGTCAAAAACCGCTGGAAAAGTCTGCAGTACAGCGCCCAGGCCGGCGGCGGAGATGCTCATCATCGCCAACAGAGCCGTCATGCAGCCCATCATAGTAACCACGGCCGCCCGAACGCCGTGGCGGGCACTGATGGTCATGACCAGCAGCATATTGGGTCCAGGTGTTGCGGACACCACAAATGTCATCAGGATAAACAAGCACCAGGTGTTAAAGCTCATGGGAATCTTTTGCTTGCATGGAAAAGGAGCCTAACAGACAGAGACAAACCGCATCGGCGGTCGTGTATCAACCGCGCTTTGGGTTATGCCATGAACCCGGTGCTGGCAGGCCTGCCCGGCAGGCGCAGGGTGCTGGCGCAGGCGGGAGCAGAGGCAATACAGGTGCCTTTGCGAAAAACCTGCAGCCGGTTCGCCCGCAGGCGCAGGGCCTCCACCGGATCGCGCGCTTGCAGCAACACAAAGTCGGCATTGCAGCCCGCCTCCAGTCCGTAGCCACCCAGGCCCAAAATGCGGGCGGGGTTGACCGTGACGGCGTCAAAACACTGGCGCATGGCGGCCTGGCTGGTCATCTGCCCCACATGCAGGCCCATGTGGGCCACTTCGAGCATGTCGCCACTGCCCAGCGAATACCAGGGATCCATCACGCAGTCGTGGCCAAACGCCACGTTGATACCGGCGGCCAGCAGCTCGGGCACCCGCGTCATGCCCCGGCGTTTCGGATACGTGTCATGGCGGCCCTGCAGCGTGATGTTGATCAGAGGATTGGCCACCACCTGCAGTTGCGCCTCGGCCATCAGGGGCAGCAGCTTGCTGACGTAGTAGTTGTCCATGCTGTGCATGGAGGTCAGGTGCGAGCCCGTGACGCGTCCGTGCATGCCCAGGCGCTGGGTCTCAAAGGCCAGTGTTTCCACATGGCGCGAGTGCGGGTCGTCTGATTCGTCGCAGTGCATATCCACCCGCAGGCCGCGCTCGGCCGCCAGTTCGCACAACAGTCGCACGCTTATGGCCCCGTCCGCCATGGTACGTTCAAAGTGGGGGATGCCACCGACCACATCGACTCCCATGTCGAGCGCGCGCTTGAGGTTATTGATATGTTGTTGTGGCCCTTGTGCGCCGCGCAGCACGCCGTTCTGCGGAAACGCCACCAACTGCAGGTCGATATACGGCGCCACCTGCCGTTTGACCTCCAGCAGCGCCTCCACCGCGAGTAGTCGCGGGTCACACACGTCAACATGGGTGCGGATGGCCAGCAGGCCCTTGGCCACGGCCCAGTCGCAATAGGCCAGGGCGCGCTCGATCAGCGCTTCCTGGGTCAGCAGCGGCTTGAGTTCTCCCCACAGCGCAATCCCTTCGAGCAGCGTGCCCGACTGGTTGACGCGCGGCAGGCCATAGCTGAGTGTGGCGTCCATGTGAAAGTGGGCATCGACAAATGGCGGGCTGAGCAGGTACCCCTGGGCATCGAGCACCTGATGGGCAGGTGACTGCAGACCGGCGCAAACCTCCACAATCTTTTCGCCGCGCACGGCAACCGACATGCCGGTGCGGCCATCGGGCAGCGCCGCGTTCTGGACTAACAGGTCGAGCATTTAGCGTTCGCCTTTGCGGTAGGGTTTCATCAGTGCCTGCGGGTAGCTGGCTTTTCGGGCCACCAGCACCAGCGCCAGGATGGAGAGTACGTACGGAAGCATCAGGTACAGCTGGTAGGGCAATGCGGCATCGCCGGACTGTTGCAGGCGCAGTTGCAGGGCATCAAAAAAGGCAAACAGCAGTGCGCCCAGCAGCGCCTTGCCGGGCCGCCACGATGCAAACACCACCAGTGCCACGCAGATCC
>CAIQBN010000410.1 GCA_903870065.1 uncultured beta proteobacterium
AGCCCGCCCCCCGATGCTGATCGAGCGGCCTATCACACGGGCATCCTCGACCATGCTTTCAAGCAACGCATTGATGTCGATCGGGCGCACCAATTCACTGACTTGTTGACCCCGCAGATAGTCCAGCGTGGAGTCAATCATGGATCCCATTGACTGCAGATCATTCGCAATTTGGTCACGCAAAAGATCGTCTTCAATCAATTCTGCGCGTAGCCGCAGTCTTGTCAGCGGTGTACGCAAGTCATGGGAAACGGCTGCCAGAGCTCTTGCCCGTTCCCTGATCAAGTGCTGAATCCGGCGTTGCATGCGATTAAAAGAGCGTGCGGCACTGCGAATTTCGTTCGGCCCAGTCTCTGATATGGGCGGCGCATCAAGATCGCGCCCAAGCGCATCGGCGGCAAGCGCCAACTGCTGCAGCGGCCAGGTGGTCAGACGCACGGCGGTCATGACGGCGACGGTCACAATGCCCAAAGTAACGATGAGCTGAAGAATCAGGGAGTTGGGCAGCGCTGGTGGATGGGAGTCACTCTCCGGCTTTTCCGTAATGCGGACCCATTGACCGTCTTGCAGTCGCAGGTCGATTGCACGTTTCGGATTTTCGGGCTGTCCAGTTGTGTCCGACGGGCCGTGGGCAGGGTGTATTTCACGCGGACTGCCCAAGCGCGTTGCGATGAAGGCATGAATCGGCCCGCGCGGCAGCCTGTCAGACACTTGCTCCGGGTTGACCAGCGCAACCTGCACACCGTCCTGGCGCAGCGTCAGAAGTGCTGCTGCCCGTTGCGACGAGTCTATGGCCTCCAGCAGGCGAACCGATTCGGCAACGCGGTCAACGAAGCGCAGCCCGTGTGCCTGTGAAACGACCCGAGCACGCTCCTCCCATTGCAGCCATATGCTGATTCCCTGTGCCAAAAACAGTCCGGCCAATACGATCAAAGCGACTCTGGCAAATTGACTGCCTGGTAGGGCATAAGACCTTAAGCGCATGTGTTTCGTGCTTCAACGGTGGCCGCCAGAACGTAACCTTCGCCACGCACGGTTTTGATCAACTGGGGTTCCCGGCTGTCATCTTGCAAGCGCTGGCGCAATCGGCTCATCTGCACATCAATGGCACGGTCGTAGGGTTCGGCTTCGCGGCCGTGAATCATCTCGGTGAGTTGATCCCGGTTGACGACCCGGTTGGGGTGATCGAGCAGGATGCGAAGCAAACGGTACTCACCGCCAGACAAAGGCGTTGCAATTCCGTCGGGCGTGATCAGGAGACGGGTCGCCGTGTCCAGGCACCAATTGGCAAAAAATAGGCAACGAACCGGCTCGGGCAGCAAATTGGGCGGCAACGCGCGCGTGCGGCGCAGGATGGACTTGATGCGGGCCAGCAGTTCGCGGGGGTTGAATGGTTTGACCAGATAGTCATCTGCCCCCATCTCGATGCCCACAATTCGATCGGCCTCTTCGCCGCGTGCAGTCAACATCAACACGGGTATATTGGACCTGGCACGCAAGTTACGGCACAAAGTGAGTCCATCCACATCGGGCAGCATCAAGTCCAGCACTACCAGATCAACGGCGTGTCGTTCCAGTGCGTGCCACATTTCACGTCCATCGCGCGCCATGACTGCCTCGAAGCCGTTGCGACTCAAATAGTCGCGCAGCAGGCGACGGATCTCCGGTTCGTCATCAACAACGAGGATGCAGTCAATTTTTTCCATAGGTAGAGATTACGTCCGCATAGCGTGGGTGCCCAACGCACTGGACACCCATTTCAGACGCCAGCAAAGGGCACCGTGTAACCCACTGTAACGCAATGCCGCAGCGCAACGCAGTGATGCAAAACTGCGCCGAATCACAACACGCCGCTTACGTGGCTGCGCTCCAATCGGTCTTAGGGACGCTGGCGTGACCAACATCCCGAAACTGTCATCAGGAAAAGGACCTTCATCATGAAAACGACCAAGACCATCAAGACCTCTTTACTCATTGCCGTGCTGGGCACCGCCCTGGCGACTGCGGGTATCGCGCAACCCGGACCCGGTCCTGGTGCAGGCGGCGGCCCGGTCGAGCAAGGTGCTGGCCCCGCTGCAGCAGGGGCAAATTCCAACGCACGTGGTATGCGAGGGATGCGTTTCGACCGGAGTAATACGCCGGGTTGGACCCTGATGAGCGCAGAGGAACGCGCAGCAAACAAGTCCAGGATGCGGTCTGTCCAATCCTATGATGAATGCAAACAGGTGCTGGAAGAACAGCACAAGAAGATGGAAGCGCGTGCCAAGGAGAAGGGAATTGTGCTGAACCAGCCTGGGCAAAACGGGTGTGATATGGCCAAGGCGCGTGGCTTGATCAAGTGAGGTTCTATTTCAGCCACTGGCCCAGCACGGTGCGCAGCACGTCCAGACGAACCGGTTTGGGCACATAGGCATCCATGCCGACATCCAGGCAGCGCTGTCCTTCGCCCTGCATAGCGTTGGCGGTGACTGCAATGATCGGCATGTGTGTGCCGGCAGGCTCAGCCTGTCGAATAGCCGCCGTCAGTGCGAAACCATCCATGTGTGGCATCTGGCAATCTGTCAACAACAAGGCGTAATGGCCTTGACGCCACATTGCCAGTGCTACCCCGCCGTCCGGTGCTACGTCGCACGTGTGTCCCAACAGATGCAATTGCTCCTGAATCACCTCGCGATTGGTCTCATTGTCCTCGGCCAGCAAAATCCTCTGACCAGCGGCTCGATCAAGCTGTGGCACTGCCGCGTTTTTCGGCGCAGTCGCAGCGGGCTGGATTGTTTGCGTTGTTGGCGCATCGCAGGCCGGCAGGGGCAACGTCACTTTGAAGGCAGACCCCTGTCCCAGCTTGCTGGTCACCGAGATTGAGCCCCCTAGCAGACCGACCAGTTGCTGTGTGATGCTGAGCCCCAGCCCCGTTCCACCAAATTTGCGCGCCGTGCTGGCATCACCCTGTGTAAAGGGTTGAAACAGCTTGTCCAGCATCGCCTGGTCCATGCCGATACCGTTGTCCGTAACACGGAGTTGCACCGCGTCAGTCCATTGTGCCTCCGGGCAGAGTTCCACGGCCAATTCGACCCGGCCTTGCCGCTCGTCGTTGCTGGCAGTGAATTTCAAGGCATTGCCCAGCAGGTTCAGCAATACTTGCTGCACACGCGTTGGGTCGGCGCTGACCCAATTTGGCAGGTCCGGTGACAGATGCACGACGAGTTCAATCTGTTTGGTTTGCGCTGCCATTTGCATCAGCGCCGCCGCGCCGAGCACAACTTCGCGCAGCTGCATCGGCACCCGTTCCACTTCCAGTTTGCCGGCTTCGATCTTGGAGTAATCCAGAATGTCGTTGAGAATTTTTAACAGCGAGACAGAGGAGTTTTGAATCGTGGTGAGCATGCGCCGCTGAACTTGGGTCAGGTCGGTTTGCTGCAACACATCGACCATGCCCAGGACACCATTCATCGGGGTGCGAATCTCATGGCTCATGTGGGCCAGAAAGTTTGATTTGGCACTACTGGCCACTTTCGCGGCTTCGACCTGCACCTCTTTTTCCAAAATCGCGGATTCAGCCTTTTTGTGGGCAGTGATGTCGCGGGCGACCGAAAGCACACAATTTTCACCATCGAGCTCCACGACATGCGCTGACAAAAGGCAGGTTAGCTGGCTGCGACTGCGGTTAACAAAAACTGCCTCCATATTTTCGACGTGTCCGCCGTTTTGCAGTGCCCTTTCAAATTCCTGGCGATGCGCAGTGTCATGCCAAATACTGGACTGCATCGAACTGCGACCAATAACCTCGGTGCGGCTCCATCCCATCAGATGGATGAAACCATCGTTGACATCGAGACAGACGCCATCGCTCAGGCGGCTGATCACCATGGCATCGGGACTGGTCACAAACGCGGTTCGGTAGCGCTCTTCACTCATTTTTGCAATATGCAAGGACCGCTCGAGGCCGTTTAATAACAGCCCGATGGAGCCCGAAATGACGGCATTGACGAATGCAAAGTTGAGTGTGATCACCAGCCACCGCAGTAAGGGCTGACTTTCCAGTCCCGCCACTTGCACGTCCGCGTTGCTCAAGTAACCCACGATGAATAAGGACAATGAACAAGCCGCCAGTGCGTAGATGGCAGACCGGCGACCCAGCAAAATCGTTACCAGCACGGGGCAGGCCATCAGGTAGATCTGACTTTCGGCACCGACTGTGAACAGGAATGAAACGCCCAATAAGTAGAGAAGACTGCAAAGTCCAAGTGCGCGCGTTTTGTAGCCCAGAGATTCTTTTTGCCACAAGGTACCCAAGAAGACCAAAGCGGCAATGTCGGTGATCGCAATCGACCACAGTCCCTGGCTTGCGGCGAGAAAAATACTAGGTATTGCGACTGCGGTCCCGACGAGCACGACGCCGAACAACAGGATGGCCAGGATGTGTTCGCGCCATTCCCGAATGCTGTGAAAACCAGACAGGGGCGGACTCGCGGGAAAGCGTAGGAAATCCAGCATGCGCGGGGTTTTGGAGACGCGCGACGGTCGGTTTGCGTGTAGCGTCGGCTCCAATCGGTATCTGTAAAGTGGCTTAGGCCTCCAGTTTGACCGTTACAGCCGGTCGCGTCCATCCGAATTCGTCAGGAATTCCCGGAAATTCAAAGCCAGTTTCAGCGGTTATTTTTGGCAATAATTCCCTCTAGCCCTCGTGGATAAAGAGAATTAAGCTATAAATTGCATAGCAATTGCAGTTCGCATGGGAGTTGGCAATTAAATCTGCCCAATCCAGTTAGTGTCGTGGCGGGCAAACACTTCGAGCAAATGGGTACGCCA
Source organism: uncultured beta proteobacterium (assembly GCA_903870065.1). Taxonomy (GTDB): domain Bacteria; phylum Pseudomonadota; class Gammaproteobacteria; order Burkholderiales; family Burkholderiaceae_C; genus Allorhodoferax. The sequence goes on from CAIQBN010000410.1 coordinate 4,810, forward strand.
ATCGGGGTCGATGGGTCCGCGCTTGGCCCATTCCAGGCTCTGCTGCACATGGTCCGCTCTGGCGCTGCCAACAACCGCTGCGGTCACGCCGGGCGTTGACAGTCCAAAGCGCAGCGATAGTTCTCCCCAGGCCAGTCCCCGGTTGTCCAGATTCATGGCCCGCCAGCGCTCCCAGTACGTTTCACAGTAATCACCCACCGGCCGTACGGCATGCCGCCACGGATGGTTTGCCACGGGGCGTTTGGCAATAAATCCTTTGGCGGCCATGGCGGGCAGGACGGTGTCGATGATGCGTTGCTCGCACAGGTTCAGTGAAGCCATGAAGCCGTCAAACCGGCCACACGCCACCGCCCATTGGAGGTCATCGTTTTCACCGGAGTAGGCAATGGCGCGCACTTTGCCGGCGCGCTGGGCGGCCTCCAGTGCATCAATGACATCGGTTTGTTCCAGCACGACGCGTGGGCAGGAGTGAAAGTGCGCAATGTCGAGGTAGTCAGTGCGCAGTATTCGCAGCGCTTGCTCCACACCGGCTGTAATACACGGGCCGGTCCAGTCCGGGATGCCGTTGACGCCGTAGCCGAGTTTGGTCGATAGGATGATCTCGTTGCGCCGCGCCGCCAGATGGCGGCCCAAACGGTCTTCCGAGATACCGTAGCTCGGCGCTGTATCAAACAAGTTGATGCCGGCGTCGACCGCTGCGTTCAACATCTGGCCTACCTGGTTATCGTCCAGCGCCGGGTCGCCGATTTGGGCAGCACCCAGCCCCAGCGGGTTGATATACAGGTCGGTGGTGCCGTAACGGCGGGGTGTGAGCATGGTTGCGATCAGGTAGGGACAGCACAAACTGTCCAGGCGGGTTGAATGGGTAGCAATCGTGTGTGGTGTCAACGCGGGATTAGCTTACGGTACAACAAATACAGCGGTGCTCCTGGCCGGCAGGGTGAAGCGTCCGGCGTTCGTGTCAAATTTGGCGCTGATACGAACTTGCACGTCAGCGGCTGTAGCGGCGGCCTGTACTGGGTGCAATTGAAAACCCATGCCACGTGTTTCTGGCAGGTTAATGGTGTGCTCCACCTTGTCAACATTGATGGCGTAGAGCACATGTCGAAATCCCGCACCAGGGTAGTTTTGTCCATTCACTTGACCCACCAATACCACCGGATTTTGATTGGGGCCGGAATTGGGAAATCGTAAGCGCTGGCGGATGTCAGCCGCTGTGCGCAGCCGGAACAGAGTCGAACTGTGGCGAATGGTCAGCAGGTCACGGGTCATGTCGCGCGCCAGAGCGATGTCATTTGCCGTGGGACGCAGGGCGGGGTCGGCCAACAACGGTTGCATTAGTTTCCAGCTCTCCATATTGTCATTTTTGGGCGGCAGGCCGGTGCCAAAGTAGTTGGTACGGTACGTCCAATCCAGCCGGTTGAACCAGTCACCGGAGTCAAAGCTGTTGCGATCGAGTGACTTGGAGCGCAGTACGTCGATGCCGGCGTGGAAATAGGCCACGCCCTGGCTCAGCGCCGTAATCGCCACGCCGAGCATTTGCACGCGTGCCCGCTCGGCTGTGGAGGTACCCTCTGGCAGCTTGAAGACGTTAGCGTCATACAGGGTTTGGTTGTCGTGGTTTTCGACATAGTTCACCACTTCACCGGGTTCACTGGCGTATCCCGCGGCTTGGCCCGCGTAGTCGATTTGTGCGAGCGACTTGCGCTCGCCGGTGTAGGTCAGTAATTCAAAGTTGCGAATCGAGCCGGCCAGACCGACGCGCACCATGTCGGCGGCTCGCAGCAAGTCGGCTTCGGTAGCCTTTGATAGCGCGTTGCGGTCATACACCAGGCCGTTGATATAGCCCTGGTTTTGGATCTGGGCTTTACCGTTGTCACCGGCACCGCCACCCCTCACAGCATCGCGCCCCCGGTCGCTGAAGGTTGCGATACCACTGCCGTTGAGTGAAAGCTGCGAGGCTTGCACAAAACGTGCGCCGTTGGCCACTTCGCCAAAGTTCCAGCCTTCACCCATCAGGTTGACATGGCGACCGGCTGCCTTGTTGACCCGAACCTGCAACGCTTGCATGACGGAGCGCGGTTGGTGCGCCATCAGATCAAAGCGGAAGGAGTCGATGCGGTAGTGTTTAGCCCAGAGCACCGCCGAGTCGATCATGAGCTTGCCCATCATCATGTTCTCGGTGGCGGTGTTGTCGCAGCAGGTTGATCGCTCCACTGCGCCGTGCGCGTTGAGCCGGTGGTAGTAGCCCGGCACGATGCGGTCCAGCACCGACTGGGCATGTTGGCCTGATGCGCTGGTGTGGTTGTAGACCACATCCATGCCGACCCGCAGTCCCGCCGCATGCAGTGCCATGACCATCTGACGCAACTCGACAATGCGCTTGGTGCCATTGTTGGCGTCGCTCGCATAACTGCCTTCGGGTGCATTGAAGTGCAATGGGTCATAGCCCCAGTTAAAACAGTCTTTGGCGGCGCTCGCGCTGGTGGTGGCCTGCGGGACCTCGCTGGCACCATAGTCGGCTGCGGCAATGTTGGGCGTGGTGCAGCCGGTCTCGGGCACCGAAGCGATGTCAAAAATCGGCAGCAGGTGCACATCGGTCATGCCAGCCTGGGACAGGGCCGTGAGATGGCGCATGCCGTTGGAATTTGACGCGGTAAAGGCCAGGTACTTGCCGCGCTGCGAGGCGGGCACGCTCAGGTCATCAATGGAAAAGTCACGCACGTGCAGCTCGTACACCGACATGTCCACCGGTGCCATGACTTTGCGGGGCGTTTGATGGCGATCCCACCCGGCGGGCTTGTTGCGGCCGTCGCGCAAGTCGGTGATGTAGCTGCGCAGTGAATCGGCATTCAAACTCACCGAATAGGGGTCGGTGACCCGGTTGCGCACAATGCCCGTGCCAGGTACCCATACATCCACCAGGTAGCTGTAATAGCTGCCGCTCAAATCTTTGGGGTATCGGGTACCCCAGGTGCCGGTGGTTTCATCGCGCCGCATTGGCTCGACTGCCGTCGCGGCTCCGACAGGGCTCTCAAAACGGCACAGGCTCAACTGCTGTGCAGTGGGCGCCCAAAGCCTGAAACGGGTCTGTTTGGCGTGCAGGCCAACGCCCAGATCGGTGACATGAGCAGCATCTCGGTAAGCGTCGTCCAACGCGCCCGCGAGCTGCACGGTCGTTGAGCGGATGACCTGCCCATCCGGCCCCTCCTGCACCAGCAGAACTTGTTGGCGCAGCAAGTCCTTCAGGCGCAGTGTGTGCGGTTGCTGAAGTGCCAAGACGGCACCGGGCCCGACATAACGAAACTGCTGCGCAAGCGCGGTTGGCAGCGCACGGTCATGCAATGTGAGTGGAACGGCACCATCCGCGCCTGAAACCGTACCGGCGCGCAGGATCAACTGCCCGCTCCATGAATGGTAAAGCCGGTACCGGCCGTCTGTCGGTGCATCGGGCCACTGCAGGAGTTGCCGACTGAGCCAGACCGCCTGCGGGCCTTGCGGAGATGCATCGACTTGCGCCAGCGGCTGCAACACCCGCTGGACAATGGGCTCGTTGCAAGCCTGCAGCAGTGCATGCGCGTTGGTGTCCAAAGCAGCTGCCCTATTGCCCTGCGCGAAGGCCGGCGTAGCCTGCGCGCAAGTCATGGCAAAAAACAGGCAAGTCAGCCACTGCATCACCCGATATAGGTAAGCCAATTGCGTTGAACTCCATATGGAATGGCTATTTGCAATATTCATGGCTCAAATTGGGCTCTAGCCCTCGTTAAATATAGGTCTATAGCTATCGTAATAATAGCAAAATGTCGATAAGGCATGGCACACGCCACAATTTTGGGGTGGGTTCGTTGGCATCAAGCTTATTGCAGAAATCAAAGTAGTATCATTACACGAATGCGATTATTAGGGAAACGAAGCCCTAAAAAATGCAATTTTTGGCTCTATTTGTTGTTGTTGTTTGTGTAGTTTTGCTACATATTGAGGCTTGCGATGGAAACTTTCTGTGCTGTCTGGGTGTCGGGCCAGCGCCTGTTCTGGCTGGCTTCGCGGTTGACGGCCGTCCGCTTTTTGCTGTGCATTACAGTGTTCACCGTGACGCCGGCATTGGGGGCTGCACCTGCCGCAGCACCTGTCGATACGAGTGCGGTGCCAGAAATCCACCCGCCTAGCCTATTGCCCGCAGGCTGGCACACCGGTGCATTTATGGAGATATTTGTACGCGCCTACCAAGACAGCGATGGCGACGGTGTCGGCGATCTCAAAGGCCTGATACAGCGGCTGGATTACCTGAAAGATCTTGGCATCAGTGGTATTTGGCTCATGCCCATCACTGCCAGTGCCGATGGTGATCATGGGTACGCCACCACAGACTTCCGCGCGATTGAGGCTGCCTATGGCACGCTGCAAGACTTTGATGAACTGCTGCGACAGGCGCATGCGCGTGGCATCGGGGTGATCATGGATTACGTCATCAATCACAGTGCAAGCGAACACCCGCTGTTTGCCAGCGCGCTGCAAGGACCAGGCAGTCCATATTACGACTGGTTTGTGTGGGAAAAGGAGGCTCCGCAGGGCTGGGACATCTGGGGAAAAACACCCTGGTTTTCCACTCCGGTGGGGCATTACTTTGGCACATTTGGACCGCACATGCCGGATTTCAATTTTCGCAATCCCGCAGTGTTGGCGTATCACCAGAGCAACTTGCGCTTCTGGTTGAATCGGGGTCTCGATGGCTACCGGCTTGATGCCGTGCCCCATTTGGTGGAAAACAATGCCAAGGATTGGAACGACCAACCACAAAGTCGTCGCCTGACCGGTGAGCTCACCGCACTGATTGCGGCCTACCCGCAACGCCATGTTGTGTGCGAGGCAACCGCCAACCCGGTGGTGTATGCCGCGGCACATTTGTGTGGCAGTGCATTTGCTTTTGGTCTTGAGCGCGAAATCGTGGGTGCTGCAAAAGGCCATACCAAGGCCGTGCGAGCGGTGTCAAACTATTTCAGGACCGCACCGGCTTCCATGGCCACTTTTGCATCCAACCACGACCGATTTGCGGGTGATCGCCTGTGGGATCAGCTCAAGGGAAACGAAAGCCGGTACCGCTTGGCGGCAGCCTCCTACTTGCTGCTGCCGGGCACGCCATTCATTTACTACGGCGAAGAAATCGGCATGGGCGGGGTCATGGGTTTGGCGGGCGACGACGCCCTGCGTGCCCCGATGCGTTGGACAGCAGAGGCCAAGTTGGGCGCTTTTACCAGTGGCACTCCATTCAGACCCGTTTCGCCCAATGCCGTGCGCTTCAATGCGGCAGCGCAATTGGCAGATCCGAATTCGCTGCTGTCGTTTTATAGGCGTATGCTGGCACTGCGCAACTTGCTGCCGTCGCTGGCGCGCGGCAGCTACGAAGCCCCTTTCGTTCAAGGAAAACTCATGGGATTCCAGCGCACACTGGGTAGCGAGACCACGCTGGTGTTGATTAACTATGGCGATAAAGCAGCGCGCGCTTCCATCGACAAGCTCGCGCCCAGCGCCACACTGGTGCAGCGACACCCCAAGAATGAGGCCAAAGCGTCTGTCAATGCACGCGGTGTGGCGCGAGTCCGGGTCGCAGCGCGATCGGTTCAGGTCTATTCAGTGCAATTGCACTAACCATCGGGATCAGCACGGTACGCTTATGTATTTTCAAAAAAATCGCCACCCGTCGAATTTCAGCTTTGCCAACGGACATGCCCACAATACATTGACCCTGGGGTCCAAGTCCGTGCGCATTGGCCTGCGGGATTTGGGCGAGGATGTGTTTCATGTGGAGTTGGAAGATGCGGTGCGTTGGCCGCTGGATGCGCGCACGCTGCCCATGTTGGAAGATGCATTTACGCCGGGCACATCACGCTATTGCCTGAATGTGTTGGCCGACGGTCAGCTAGAGCTGACCGACACCGCCGGCCGAAGCCTGTTGGCAGGCGTTGCCGGTGCCTGCTTTGGGGTGTGCGGCAGCGCCTGGATGCTGCAGCTGGCGCGCACCGCGGATATGCGCTTCTTTGGCCAGGGCGAAAAAGTCACTGGACTGGAAAAATCTGGCAAGCGCACCAAGTTTTGGAACGCAGATG
>CAIQBN010000411.1 GCA_903870065.1 uncultured beta proteobacterium
GACCGCGTGACCTTGAAATTACCTACACCAAAGAGTTCTCCGATATCGTGCACGAGTTGCGGGGTCATATTGGTGCAATTCGCCAAACCGGTGCAGTCGCACCGGCATAGGGCACCTCAAAGGGCATAAGCATGAACAAAAAACAGGTTGAGATGTGGGCGCCGTGGATACTGCTGGTGATCATCATTGCGATGTGGCAGATCCTATGCTCGGCGCTGGAGGTGTCCGAGTTCATCTTTCCTAGCCCCTGGCGCATCTGGACCCAGTTTCTGGAGTTCAAGGGCATCATTGCGGCGCACGCTTGGCGCACTTTTTGGGTGACCATGGCCGGCTTCGGCATCGCCATTGTGGTGGGGGTTTTGCTGGGCTTTGTGATTGGGAGTTCGCGCCTGGCTTATGCCGCGGTGTACCCGCTGATGACCGGTTTCAACGCACTGCCCAAGGCGGCGTTTGTGCCGATATTGGTGGTCTGGTTTGGTATTGGCGTGGGCCCGGCCATTTTGACGGCGTTTTTGATCAGCTTCTTTCCCATCATGGTCAATATCGCAACCGGATTGGCCACGCTCGAGCCGGAGCTCGAAGATGTATTGCGCGTGCTGGGCGCCAAGCGCTGGGATGTGCTGGTCAAGGTGGGGTTGCCGCGCTCCATGCCGTATTTTTATGGCTCACTGAAGGTTGCCATCACGCTGGCGTTTGTGGGCACGACCGTGTCGGAAATGACCGCCGCCAACGAAGGCATCGGGTACTTGCTGATCTCTGCTGGATCTGCCATGCAAATGGGGCTTGCCTTTGCCGGGTTGGTGGTGGTCGGTGCCATGGCCATGGTGATGTATGAGCTGTTTAGTGTGATTGAGCGGCACACCACGGGTTGGGCCCACCGGGGTTCACACAGCGCTTGATTCGTTGGCCAGGGAGGCCCAACAGACTGTGTCAGTACGGATTTTTGAAGCCCAGTCGCGCCATGATTTCCGACTCACGCAATTCCATCACCTGCGCGTCTTCATCTTCATCATGGTCCCAGCCCTGGGCGTGCAAGGTGCCGTGTACGATCAGATGCGCATAGTGGGCTTCCAGAGTTTTCTTTTGCTCCTTGGCCTCCTTGGCAACCACTGGCGCGCACAGCACCAGGTCGGCGCTGACGATTGGCTCTTGCGTGTAATCAAAAGTCAGCACGTTGGTGGCGTAGTCTTTTTTGCGGTAGTCGCGGTTCAGGGCCTGTCCTTCCTCAGAATCCACAATCCGCACAGTGATTTCGGCATCGGCCTGCAGGGCGTGGCGAATCCACTTCTTGACGCGATGACGGGGCAGGGCGGCGCGGTGTTGCTCGGCTTTCGCGACCGAACTGAATTGCAGGGAGAGGGTGAGTTCAGGCAGCATGGTGGTGTCTTGGTTGGCGCGCAGCGGTGGTAGATATGCAACGGGGGTCTCGGACCAGCGCTCAGGGTTTGCTGATTGCGCGCCAACTAGGTGTGCGGGTCTTGGGCAGGCCAGCGCGCGTGGCATCATGGGTTTCATCCTCGATGGCGATGGCCGGCAGCTCGGTCAGGCGAGCTGCGTCGTAGGCGTCCACCACCCGAGCGACCAACGGATGGCGCACGATGTCGGCGCTGGTCAGATGGGTGATGGCAATGCCATCCACCCGGCGCAATACGCGTTCGGCATCGACCAGGCCGCTGAGCTGCGTCTTGGGCAGGTCGATCTGGCTGACGTCGCCGGTGATAACCGCTTTCGCACCAAAGCCGATGCGGGTCAAGAACATTTTCATCTGCTCGGGCGTGGTGTTTTGCGCCTCGTCCAAAATGACAAAGGCGTTGTTCAGAGTGCGTCCGCGCATGAAGCCCAAAGGCGCTATTTCGAGCGCCTGACGCTCAAACGCCTTGTGCACTTGCTCAAAACCCATGAGATCGTAGAGCGCGTCGTACAGCGGGCGCAAATAGGGGTCGACTTTCTGGTTCAAGTCACCCGGCAAAAAGCCCAGGCGCTCGCCGGCTTCCACCGCTGGGCGGGTTAACACAATTCGTTGCACGGCACTGCGCTGCAAGGCGTCCACTGCAGCCGCCACCGCCAAATACGTCTTGCCGGTTCCGGCAGGGCCGATGCCAAAGGTGATGTCGTGCTCGGCAATATTGTCCAGGTACAGTGCCTGGTTTTTGCTGCGCGGCTTGAGGTCGGCCCGGCGCGTTGCCAGGCTGGGGCCACTGCTCTCATCGGCCGAGCCATCGCCCGACAGCATGAGTTGTACGGTGGCAGCGCTGATGGGTTTTGCAGCCAATTCATATAGCGCCTGGATCATGTCCATGCCACGCTGTACCTTGGCCTTGGACCCCTCAACTTTGAATTGTTCGTGGCGATGCGCAATGCGGACATCCAGCGCCACTTCGATCGTGCGCAGGTGTTCGTCGGTCGGGCCGCACAGGTGGGAGAGGCGGGCGTTGTTCAGCGGTGCGAAGGTGTGTTTGAGAATCAAGCTGATAATTCCAGGCAGGGGTGAAAATTCCTCCATCATAGGCAACAAACCAATAGCGGCATAGGCCGCTCAACCCAGGGAACACGATGATCGGCAAACTCACAGGCATTCTCAGCGACAAAAACCCGCCCCAGGTTCTGGTGGACTGCGGTGGCGTTGGTTATGAAGTGCAGGTGCCAATGAGTACCTTTTACAACCTGCCCGCCACGGGCGAAAAGGTGTCGTTGCTGACACATTTTGTGGTGCGCGAGGATGCGCAAATTTTGTATGGCTTTGAGTCAACGGCCGAGCGCGCCGCCTTTCGGGAACTGATAAAGATTTCAGGTGTTGGACCCCGCACCGCATTGTCGGTGCTCTCCGGCATGAGTGTGGGTGAGTTGTCGCAGGCGGTCACGCTGCAGGAGGCCGGACGGCTGATCAAGGTACCAGGAATCGGCAAAAAGACCGCCGAGCGATTGCTGCTGGAACTAAAGGGCAAGCTTGGTGCCGATATCGGCGCTACGGCCACAATCGTCAACGATGCCCATGGCGACATCTTGCAAGCGCTGCTGGCGCTGGGCTACAGCGACAAAGAGGCCGCCGCGGCCCTGAAGGCACTGCCGGCCGACGTGGGCGTGAGCGACGGCATCAAACTGGCGCTGCGGGCTCTGGCCCGTTAGGTTTTGCAAGGAACATGATATGAAAACGCGCATGATTCAGATCAGTGCGGCTGCCGTTTTGGTGGCGCTGCTAGGGGGCTGCACTTCGCGGCAGTGGTACGAAAGCGCCAGTGCCAATGCACGGTCCGACTGCAACAGAATGCAGCCCGGCGCACGCGAGGACTGTTTGTCCAAGGTCAACACAACCCCGTACGACACCTACGACAAAGAGCGGTCCCGCAGCACACCTTAGTGCCTGCTGGCACACAGGCGTCAATGCCTCCCCGGCCCAGGGGACGCTGGTTTAATCATGGTCGCGCGCCCGGCCACGGATGTCGTGTTCGTCGCCACTGCGGTGGCATTCCACGCAATTGTCAAAGTCTCGAATACCTTCCTTGATGTGCTCACGGCGCACATTGGCGACGGTGTGCTCGTGGCAGCCATAACATGTGTAACGACTGTAGTCATTGCGCACATGGCAGGTCACGCAGCTGGTATTGTGGTCACGGTCGAGCAAAAAGTATTTGTCGTGTTCAAAGGTCGCCGGTGTCCATTTTTGTTGCGAATGGCATTGCGAGCAGTTGCCGCTGATCTGTTTGTGCAGCGCGTCAGTTGGTGCTTTGTGGCAGTTTTCGCACGCTTTGGCTGTTGTTTTCTTGAGCAGGTCATGGTTGAAATTGCCGTGCAGTTTGTAGCGTTTCACGCCCGCGTGGTCGCTGTGGCAGGACACGCAGTTCTGGCTGACCAGCTCCTGGTGAAACGGGGTGGTTGTGAGCGGCTTGGTGACAGGCAGGCCATTGGTGGTCAAACGGCCGATGTCGGCGGGCTTGTGGCAACTCACACACTTTTCAGAGCTGGCACCGGTGAACGACTGATGGCAAGCAAAACAATCCGTATCCAATTGCTGGTGGCCGGGGATCAGTTTTCCGGGGCCCACCATCAAGTGCGGATAAGCGAAGGTCAGTATCGCCAGTGCAAGCAAATTGATGGCCAGAATGGCTTTGACAATACGGCTCATGCCCAGCCCCAGAACAGGAAGACGCTGAAAATGTGTCCCAGCGCAAGCACGGCAAACACAATGAAAATCGGGATGTGAACCTTGCGCCACTGCGCCATGGCACCCAGCATCACGGCATCCCAGAACACGGCTTTTTCCACCTCGGTTTTGGACAGGCCGCGCAGTTGAAATTTCTCGCGCTCGCCTTGGACATGCTCCCGTGAACGCTTGAGCAACATCTTGCCGACCATTCCACTGATGACGTTAACTCCCATGGCCACGGTGGCCAGCCAGGGCAGAATGGCATTGAAATGGATTCCGGCGTGGATCAGCACCATCAATGAGCCCAGCCAGGTGCCGAACTCATGCAGTTTGAGCAGGGATTGCGGGTTGCCAGCAGATACATATTTGCGCTTGCGCAGTGAGTAGTAGAGCGACCCGATGATGAGCAGCGTGCCGGGTATGCCCATGTAACGCCCGATCCACACCAGGTCAAGACGGTGCAGCAAATAGTCGCCCGCCAGGGTGGCAGCGCCCAGCAGGCCGAGCAACAGGGTGAAGGGCAGCACATGCTCGCGCCATAGAGTACTTTTCATTCAGGCCTCCAGCGTGACGGCGGTCTTGGGCGTGCAAACGCATAACAGACAACTGCCGGGTTCAGGGTCAAAATCGGGCGACTGGCTGTAGGCCACCGCGCCGGATTGAATGCGCGTCTGGCAGCTGCCACAGCTTCCGGCGCGGCAGCCTGAGCTGACGGTGATTCCGTTGGCCTCGGCCAGATCGAGCAGCGAGCCACTGCCGGTCTGCCAACTTAGTTGCTTGCGTGACTTGGCGAATGTCACCATCACACCAGCTTCTGGCACTTCGGCCGTTGCTGCCGCTTGCAGGGCAGTGGCGGCAGTTCTGCGCTTGACCGACGCCGGTCCAAATGCTTCAAAGTGAATACGGCCATCCGGCACGCCCCAGTCTTCCAGGGCAGGCACCAGACTCTCCAGCATCGGCGTGGGGCCGCAGAGGTAGAAGTGAAAGGGTTTGAGTGGCAGCAAACGGCGCAACAGTGCAACATCGACGCGACCATGGTGCAGATGGTCCTTGTGCACCCCTTCTCCGGCCTGGGGCGCGCTGAGGCACAGATGCAAGTGGAAGTGTGGATGCAATGCGGTCAGCGATTCAAGGTGGGCGCGCTGTACCAGTTCGGTGCTGTCGCGCACACCATAAAACAGCCAGACTTCGCGTCCGGGCTGCTCGGCCACGCACCAGTCCAGCATGCTCAACATCGGAGTGATGCCAACCCCGCCGCCGATCAACACGACCGGTGCCTCGCTGTGCTCGATGTGAAAGTGCCCTGATGGTGCGCGCACTTGCAAGCGACTGCCCACTTGCACCTGGTCATGGAAATAATTCGATGAAACGCCGGGCGCCAGGGCACTGCCCGCTGGCGCGGGTGCGCGTTTGATGGTGATGCGGTAGGCGTTGCGATGCGGTGCACCTGACAACGAGTAGCAGCGGGTAACTGTGTTGGTGCTGCCCGTTGGTGTGGGAACGTCCAGGCGGAAGGTTAGAAACTGGCCCGGTAAAAAGGAAGGCAGGGGTTTACCGTCTTCGGGCACGAGATAAAAGGAACAAATCTGCCCGGCAGCGTCTTCAGCTTCCTTGCGTTCGACCAGAAAAGTGCGCAACCCCGTCCAGGCCAGCGTGGTCGCTGCTGGCGAAGCAAGCGGCGCCTGCGACAGCACTGCGCCGCCCATTCCCGCAGCAAGTTTGCGAAGATTTCGCAACTCCTGCCAGTGCCGAAAGAATTCCAGGCTCAGGTAGAGGCCGATTTGCAGCGCGATGGCTCCGGCTATCCAGAGCAGCAAGTAGAGCGACGTCATATGTGTGACAAGCGTACGCCTGCCACCTTAACGAACGCTTAGGAATAATCAACCAAGCCCCCCTTTTTTGCAGGGCAGACTACTGTGCCTCGCGCACGGGCCGTCCATTGACGGGCTGCACCGGGCGGGCATTGTTGGGATAGAGCTGGGTGAACAGCTTGTACTGCGATTTGCTGATAGTCACCGGTTGTTTCAAAACCATCCACAACACACCCTCGGTGCACGGCGGCGTGGTGAGGGAGCCCATGAACTGGTAGTAGCGCTGGTCGGTTGGCAGCAACTCCGACATATTGAGCATGCCCTGCGGCATGCGCACCCGGTCGCCATTGTCCAACGGCATGTAAGTCCAGACCTTGTCAATCAGGGGATTGGCAGCGCCTTCATCAAGCAGAACAGCCACCACTGCCAACTGGCCTTCAGTGTTCTTGTGTACCAGGTGCGCCACCATGGGGTAGCGCTTGAAATCCAGTTGTTCTTCGGATGGTGTGTGGAAGTGAAACTGCAATAAGCGGTAGTTGGAGCCCCGAATCGTCAGCGAATTGTCGCCCTGCACATCAACTTGGATTGTGTGGCCGTTGTTAACCACTGATGCATTGCTGGGTTGGTAGGCAAATTGCACTGGCTCGGCCGGACCCTGCAGTGTGCTGCCTTGTTCGATGTTGATCGGGGATTGGCGCTTGCCGATGGCGCACAGGTTGAAGTCGGGTTTGAGTTTGCCCCAGGCCTGGGGCCCGCTGTCACCTTCATAAGCCCAGTGCGCTTCTCCAGCATGGCTGCTGGCGGCTCCACTGTGGCCGCTTGCCGCTTCATTGCCTGCGTGTCCTGCCACCGCTGCTGCGCGTGCCTGGTTGTACCGCTGGCTTGAGAGTACGCGCGCTGCGGAGGGCGCGCTTGGCGCAGCCGCGGTTGCATGCCCGGTGTTTGCGGCGTGCAGTTTGGTGTCAGTTGCGTTCTTGGCGTCGACGGTGACGGTCATCTTTTTGCTGGCAACCACTGTTCCAGCCATGGCGGCGCGGATCTTTTCCGCCATGGGGTTTGAACTGGCAGTCGGCAGCGAGTCCACTGGCGTTGCCTTGACGCTGGTTTCGTGGCTATCCGGGGCTGAAGACTTGGCAGCGGCAGCACTCGGTACTTTGGCACCCGCTGTCGACGGCGGGGTATTGTGGCTGGCGCCGTGGTCGGCAGCGGGGTCGGCCGACCAGGTCGCCACCGAGCCCATTGCCAGGCTCAACAAAGTGACTACACGCAGGCTCTGCAGCGGGATGGATCTGGCAACAATAGGGTGGCTCATGGATGCGGTGCCTCAATTACATGCAAGCTGTGTGTGCCCGCTCTATCTGGAATAGGTCTGACTAACGTATCGGCTAATTGCGTGGTGAACTTGAGCAGCCCGCCATGCGGGCCGGGCTGCGCGCTATAGTGGACATCCGCAAACTCCTGCATTGATTGACCCAACCCGTGAGCATACAGACCGACGACTTTGCTGCCCCGCCCGCTAAACGCATGGTGTCTGCGGTACCAACCTCGCCCAACGAGGAGGCCGTGGAGCGCGCCTTGCGACCCAAGTTGCTGGACGAGTATGTGGGGCAGGCCAAGATCCGCGAGCAGCTCGAAATTTTTATCAGCGCTGCCAAGATGCGGGGTGAGGCGCTGGACCATGTGCTGCTGTTTGGACCGCCGGGGCTGGGAAAGACCACGCTGTCGCATATCGTTGCCGCCGAACTCGGTGTCAACCTGCGCCAAACGAGTGGCCCGGTGCTGGAAAAGCCGAAGGATCTGGCCGCACTGTTGACCAATCTGGAAAAGAACGACGTCCTGTTCATTGATGAAATCCACCGCTTGAGTCCGGTGGTCGAGGAAATTTTGTACCCCGCGTTGGAGGACTACAAGATCGACATCATGATTGGCGAGGGTCCGGCCGCGCGCTCCATCAAGCTTGACTTGCAGCCGTTTACCCTGGTGGGCGCAACCACGCGGGCGGGCATGCTGACCAACCCGCTGCGCGACCGTTTTGGCATCGTGGCGCGGCTGGAGTTTTATACCGCGGAGGAATTGGCCCGAATCGTCAAACGCAGCGCCGGATTGCTCAATGCGCCAATGGATGCCGACGGTGGCTTCGAAATTGCCCGCCGTTCGCGCGGCACGCCCCGTATTGCCAACCGCTTGCTGCGCCGGGTGCGGGACTTTGCCGATGTAAAAGGCAGTGGTCATATCTCGCTGGACATTGCCAATCGTGCGCTTGCCATGCTCGATGTGGACCCGCAGGGCTTTGACATCATGGACCGCAAGCTTCTGGAAGCGGTGATTCTCCGTTTTGACGGCGGTCCGGTGGGGCTGGACAACATTGCCGCGAGCATTGGTGAAGAGCGCGAAACCATCGAAGATGTCATTGAGCCCTATCTGATTCAGCAGGGCTATTTGCAGCGCACGCCACGGGGGCGGATTGCGACTCTGGCGGCCTATCGCCATTTGGGTGTGGCGCCACGTACTGCCGAGGGTGGATTGTTTGCTGAGTGAGCAGGCCTCACTATGTTTTATAGAAAATTCACCGCTAGCCCTCGTGAAATATACATATGTTGCTACTAACATAATAGCAATTTATGGAGATTCTGGTCGAAATTCTGCTGGAGTTCATCGTCCAATTTTTTGGCGAATTTTTGCTCCAAATGCTTTGGCAGTTGTTTGTCGAAGTCGGACTGCAGTCCCTGGCGGAACCGTTTCGGCGCCAACCCAAACCCTTGCTGGCGGTGCTGGGCTACACCGTGTTTGGCGCCGTAGTCGGCGGCCTGAGCTTACTGGTGTTCCCCGATTTTCTAATGGCCGCCAAGGGATTGCGGATGGCCAACGTGGTGCTGTCGCCTATTGTGGCGGGGTTGAGCATGGCAGCTTTGGGTAAATGGCGTGAACGCCGGGGCCAAGCGGTCTTGCGCATCGATAAGTTTTGGTACGGCTACCTTTTTGCGCTGGCGTTTGGATTGATCCGGTTTTGGTTCGCGAAATAGCGCAGCAGCTGGTGCCAAAAGAGCGCACTTGGCCTGGTTTACTCCTGTGCGGACACCCGCCCGCGCGACTTCTTGACTTCGCCCCGCGTCGCTTTGGTGTCCAGGCGTTTGAGTTTTGAGCTGCGTGTTGGCTTGGTGGGTTTGCGCGGCTTGGCAACGACGGCTACGCTGTCCACCAGGTCTTGTAGCCGATGGACAGCTTCTGCCTTGTTTTGCTCCTGGCTGCGGCTGGTTTGGGCTTTTATGACCACCACACCGTCGGCTGTAATACGCTGATCGCTAAGCGCCAGCAGGCGCTGCTTGATTTCCTCGGGCAGGGATGAGTCGGGAATGCTGTAACGCAAATGGACCGCGCTGGAGACCTTGTTCACGTTTTGGCCACCGGCACCCTGTGCACGGATGGCCGTGAACTCAATTTCATCCGGGGACAGCTGAACCAGTGGATCGGGCATGCGTGGCAGGCACTTTTAATTTTGGTGGCGGGATGCGCTAGCTTTCAGTCCGTGCTGCGGGGCCGGGCAGGGCGTTGTGAACGATCAGGAGCTGTGCGCAGTAATAGGTTGCGAGTATCCACAATGAGGCCAGTTCAATCGGCGCGACAAATTTGTTGATGGCGATCAGCGAGTCGCTCACCATGAAGATACAGGCCCCCAGAGCCACACGTTGTGATGCGATGCTGCCTAGCGCCCTGGCGCGGCCAATGGCTTGTGCTGCCATGAGTGAAATCACGCTGACATAGGCCGCCACCGCGACTTTGAGTACCGGGTCACCGAGTCCGCCCCACACGATGGTGTACATGATGGCACCCACCGCCAGAACTGCCACCAGTGCATTGCGGTTGGGAAACCAGGTCTGGCCCTGGCGAAACAGCGCGATATAAAACACATGCGCCACCAAAAACGACGCCAGGCCGGGGATGAAATAGTTGCCAGGCAGCATCAAGAACACGTCACCGACCAGGGAGAATGTCAGTGCCAACAGCAATAGTGCATCAAAACGGGTAATAGCCCTCGTGGAATAAGCGCGAACAGCTACAAAAATAATAGCAAATAACATGGGCAATGGTTTAAATAGCAGGTAACCGTCGAGCAAGCCCTGCCCGCTGAGGGTTGCCAATGCGGCGCTCTCCACAATTAGCACTTCGAGCATGCCGAGGTCGCCTTGCAGGAAACGTCCAATGGCCCACAGACCCGTTGCAATGGCAGCGCACCAGATGGCTGCATCGGTTAGACGAAGCCCGTCGGCATGCCACAGGAAAAGTACCACTGCACCCAATGCCAGCACGAACTGCGCCGCGCCAAACCACTGTTGTGTCAAGCTCAGCACGGGCGCAAAGCGCGTGACCGTGCTCAGTTGGAATGCAGGTTTCGGGTTGGAGCGTGCCATGGCATCACTTTGCCAGCCTGGTGGCTTGAACCAAATGCGCAATTTGTCACCCCAATCGGGCACGCGCACAGTCGCTTCGAGCAAGGCCCAGTACACCTCCAGGTTGGCCCACAGCGGATCCCAACTATTGAGGGCGCCGCGCGTGCCGTAGACACAGGTTTCATGCTCTTCCTGAAAGGTGCCAAAGAGGCGATCCCACAGGATCAAAATGCCGCCGTAATTCGTGTCGATATAGGGTTCATTCACTGCATGGTGCACACGGTGATTGCTCGGTGAGCAGAACACCCTGTCAAACCAGCCCAGGCGGCCAACCTGTTCGGTGTGGACCCAAAACTGGTAGAGCAGGTCAATCAACAGCACCATGCCGAATACTGCGGGCGGCACGCCGACCACGGCCATTGGCAAATAAAAAATCCAACCCAGGACGCTGCCGGAGGTCTGGCGCAGGGCCGTGGAGAGGTTGTAGTGCTGGCTTTGGTGGTGCACTACATGCGAGGCCCAGAACAGCGCCACGCGATGGCCAGCGCGGTGCAGCCAGTAGTAGCAAAAGTCATAAAACACCAGCGCCAGAATAACGCCATACCAGGTGCTCCAAAAATCTGCCCGCGGATACAGCGCAAGAGCACCAAACACCAGGGTGTAAATGCCGATATTGAGCAACTTGCCCAGCACCCCCTGTAACTGGCTCAGCATGCCCAGGCTGATGCTGTTGATGGTGTCACTCAACCGGTAGGGCGTTTGCCCGGCCGTGCGACTGGCGCGCGTACGGCTCCAAAAGAATTCCAGGGCAATCAGGAAAATGAAAACAGGCGTTGCGAAAACAATGACTTTGCTCATGCCAGCATTTTCACCGAGCAGTTGCTTCGTCAAATGCGGGGCAACCCTATGGAAATTTTGCACGGTCGGGGCCATACTGGATGCACGGTCAGGGGCAATTCGGTTTGGAGTAATGCCATGCAGTTCATAAAGCGGGGGTTGATTGGATTGTTTCTGTTGGGCCTGTTCGGCTGCGCAACCCAGCCGCCAGTTGAGGCCTTGTCCGCAGAGATTTGGCAGGACAGCTCTTTTTCCTATCAGCCATCTAGGGTAGTCGAGACCCGCGAGTCGCTGTTTAAGCTGGATTCCGCTGTGCTGCAAGCGTTGGAGCCAAGTGGGCGGATCGGTTACACATCGGAACAACGTCTGAACCATCTGATTGCCAGCCTGTACGGCCCCGAAGGCATTCGTCTTGCCTATAGCGCGGGTCAAACCACTGTGGCCTCACAGACCTGGCACAACAAGCGCGGCGACTGCCTGTCGCTGACCGTCCTGGCCTATGCGGCTGCCCGCTCGCTCGGGCTGTCGGCGCACATGCAGGATGTGCGGGTGCCAGTCGCGTTTGACCGGCGCGGCGGAGTGGACTTTATCAACGGCCATGTGAACGTCTTTGTGCGCAACGACACCGAGGCGCTGATCAATGGTCAGGCCGTTCACGCTGGCGGCTTTGTGATCGACTTTGAGCCGCAAACCGGTGCCCGGCCAAGCGGCACCTGGTTGTCGGAAGATGCCGTCCTGGCCCGCTATTACAACAACCGGGGCAGCGAGTATTTTGTGCAAAAGAGCGATGAGATGGCCTACGCCTATTACAAGGCGGCAGTTGCGACCGACCCGACCTATGCCCCCACTTACACCAATTTGGCGCTGCTCTATGTCCGCCGGGGCCTGCTGGCGCAAGCAGAGCGTTTGATGCGGTATGCAGTCGATCTGGGTGGCCCGTCCTATGCACCGCTGCGAAGCCTGCAACAGTTAATGACCGCACAGGGTCGACCGGCCGAAGCCCAGCGCTACGCCGAGCAATTGGCACGCCGCCAGGACGAAGACCCCTATTACTGGTTTGGTCTGGGCTTGCGCGCGCTGCAGGACGGCAAGCCGGCACAGGCCATTGCGTCCCTCGAGCGCGCAGCGGGGCTGACCACAGGCTTTGAAGAAATTCATTACAACCTGGCATTGGCCTATTGGCGCAATGGACAGCGCGAAGCAGCAGCAAAGCAGCTCGCCGTACTGCGCGCCATCAACGGACAGGACCCCGGTGTGGCTGTCCTCAGCAAGAAAATGGAAGGTCATGCGCCCTCATAGCCGCCGACGAAGTTGATACAAATCAGCTTGGACGGCCAAAGCGACGCACGCCCGGCTTATTTTTTTGGCACGGTGCAGCGTTATCAAGAACTTGATTGGCGCCGCTACTCAGCTTTGTGTCTGCTCCGAGCTTTTTGTATTCGTGCTTGCGACCTCGATGTCGCTTTTATTCAGGTACTGGTAAGTCGAGCAACGGCGCATATTGCTGGGCGCCAAAGATGTCGCCATCGCCGGCGCTGCCACTGGGGCGTAGGCGGTAAATTGTGAATTTGATGGCCAGACCGGGGTCATATTCCACAAAATCCGAGATGCGTTCGGCGGGAATCCGATAGAGGGCGGCCATGCTTTCGCGGGTCAGCACCCGGGTTCGTTTGACACGCTCATACAGCGCGGCCTCACGGAAAATAATATCGAAGGTAATTTTATTGACGCCCGCGTTCTTGCTGCGGATGGTCTTGGCGAGTTCAGATAGTTTTTGGGTAGTCATGTGGGTGCCTCTTCCGGTTCAGATGCCCGCATCCACAAGGTGGATTGGAAATAATTGCATGGGATCCTGCACCTCCACTGTGTGGTTGAGCGTCCAGCGGTAAGCAGGGCTGGCATGCAATACCTCATCCAGCGGAAAGGATACCGAGCCCGCTGTTCCTTTCACATCCGGCAGGCGGGCGTAGAACATCTGGCGCAAGCCGATCATTGTCAACTCCTCAGCCATTTCCCGCGTGGGCGCCACGCCCTGCACCATGATGCACAGCTCGTGCCCGGGTTGGTGGCGCAGTGGCTCCAAGTCACCCATGACGCCGTCACGACCATACACGTTGTAGAACAACTCATAGCCACTATCGCCAAAGCGGGCGCGAACCTGAGTTTTTGCCCACTCCATCACATCATCCACGTGGGCGATGGTGTAGGGGTCGCGAATGCCGCAAATACCAACATAGCGCTCACCCACCTTGCCAGCGCCTTCGAGCTTGACACGCACCGTTTCGCTGGGCAGAAAGCGCGAACCGGTGATGCGTGCAGTGCGTTCGTTGAGTTGCTCATAGTGGCAATGCGTCATGTCAAGTTGACCGCCTGCAAAAAACTCTTCGTAGGGGTTGGAGCGCTCGTACATGGCGTGCCCGGAAACCGACGCAATGGTGCAGCGCTGTTGTGGATGCATGGCAGTCACTTGCACATCGGTGTGCGAGATTTCACCCAGCACGGTTTCCTTGCCGCCATACGGTTCGGCGCAAAATGACGCGCATTCCAGCACCTTGCCCAGGTAGTAGGCATGATCGGCGGCAAAGCCATGGTGCAGCGCGGGTGCCGCAAACACTGCGGCATCCGAGCTGCGCCCGCCGATGATGACATCTGCACCTTGCTTGAGCAGTTCAATGAAGGGGTGTACACCGGCCATTGCAACGATACGGTCGGTGGCATCGAGTTCGCTTTCAGTCAGGTCGGCATAGCCGTCAAGTCCTTGCACGGTGTTGCCCCGGCGCATTTCTGTTTTGAGCCAAGCCTTGTCCACTTCAGAATAGAAATAGCCGAGCTTGAACTTCTTCAGTCCATGCTTGTTGGCCAACTCACGAATGATGCTGACGTAGAGGTCAACCCGGCTGTTGGCCCCTGTGTCGCCGGCTGAGCCGATGATCATAGGCACGCCGAGTTTGCGCGATGCCAGCAGCATCTCTTCCAGATCATGCCGCTGCCAGCCTTCTGGGCTGGTAGATGTATCGGAGCCCAGCGGGACCGGACCCACATCGTCGCTGCCCGAGTCGGCTGCGATGTAGTCTGGGCTGGCAGCCACGCCGATATGAAAGCTTTCGGTGCGCAACGGCGCAAAGCCGAGATGACCGTTGGGACAAATAATCTTCAATGACTGCATGGGTTTGATCTCCGCGAAGTATGCTGCCAGGCTATTGCCTGCAACGGTCCATCGCAGCTTTCATGCCATCAAAACCCCACCAGAATCGGGCTGAAAACCATTGATTCCCACACTTACCGCCCGCGCCGCAAAAAATGCACGCGCACCAAAGGCTTTTTATGCGTGAAAGTCACACATCGGTTGGGGAGTTATCGGTGGCGATGTCTTGGGTCAGCATGCCCAGTTTGAGCATTTGATGGCGAAGCGCGTGGCGGGTTAATCCGAGTTGCTGGGCAGCGGAACCAAAACTTCGCTGACATTGGGTCAACACCCGCTCAATTAGAGCGCGCTGAAAATGCATGGTCGCATCGTGGTAGCTGTGCCCGTGTACGCCAGGACCGGCGGCGGGTTCAAATGCTTCGCTTGCTGGCGTGGATACCGCCTCTGCGGCCGCTGCTGTTTCACGCAGTATGCGGGCAGGCAAATGGTGGACGCAAATGCAGTCACCATCCTCCAGCAGACAAATGCGTTCCAGCAGGTTTTGCAGTTCCCGTACATTGCCTGGCCACTGGTAGCGGCGGAAAATTTGCTCCACCTGTGGCTCCAGTCGTGTCATGTGGCTGCCATACACCGCGTTGTATTTTTTCAGAAACTGCTCTGTCAATAAAAAAATATCATCGCCACGTTCACGCAGCGGCGGAATGTTGATGGCGATGACTTGCAGCCGGTAATACAGATCGTCGCGAAATTTCCCCGCCTTGACTTCGCTGAGCAAAATTTTGTTGGTGGCGGCAATAAAACGGACATCGACATTGATCGGGTTGACCGCACCGACGCGACGAAAACGCTGGGTGTCGAGCAGCGTCAGTATCTTGGCCTGCATGACGGGATCGAGCTCACGCACTTCATCCAGAAACACAGTGCCACCGTTGGCTGTTTCAATCAGGCCCTCCTTGCGGCCCACTGCCCCGGTAAAAGAACCTCGTTCATGGCCAAACAGCTCCGACTCCAATAGTTCTGCAGGAATCGCCGCGCAATTGATGTCAATGAACTCGCATAAACATCGGTCCGATTGCTGGTGGATCATGCGTGCCACGACGCTTTTTCCCGTGCCGGTTTCGCCATAGATCAGTACGGTACTGACCTTGCTGCGCGCGACTCGGTTGATGAGTTTTCGCAGGGCCAGTATAGAGGGGTGCTCACCCAAAAGGTCCGGGCTGGACGGTTGCATCGCGTTCAATTCCATGTCCGCGCTCCGCTCGATGTTCAGTGCGGAACCGCATTCAGCTGATAACGCTGCCAGTGTCCGGCACAGGGGTTTCCGTGCGAGAGCAGCAGTGTTTTCATTGTAGTGTTGTAGATTGCGGTCGAGAGTGTGCGGGACCCACCATCCACCGGGTGGCGGCACAGCGAACCCGTGACAGCGTGACCCGCCATGAGTCGCTGAATAAACCGCTCATTGATGTCGTCTGACAATCCCTGCAGGGCCCGCGTCACCACCTGCAGGCGCTCAGGTGATGAGTCATTGAGCGCATCTCTTGCGGGTGCCAGCCTGTTGGCCTCCAGTTCCGGCGCCAGGTAATGGTTGGTGCGTGCACTCCAGCCACTGTGCGCTGGCTCGGTCAATTGGTGCTGGTGGCCCAACTCGACAGCGGCAATCTGACCGTTGGCGTCGGCCAGTATCAAGGTGCCGCCACCAGAATGCGGTACGCGTCGCACAAACTCCAGAGCTTGTTGAACGTTGGCGCAATCGCGCAGCAGGGCGGTCATTAAAAAGTAGCGTAACCAACCCACGCCATGGTCGCGGGTCGCAATTTGCGTGTCGGACACTGCAAAACCGTCGGAATTGATGCCACTGGAGAAGGCGCCCGGGCTGCCCAGGCTGCCAACACACAACCATTGGC